>NZ_JAUORL010000012.1:0-130768 GCF_030548015.1 Shewanella sp. 4_MG-2023 | reverse complement strand
CCGGTAGCTACGTTCGGAATCGATAACCGCTGAAAGCATCTAAGCGGGAAGCGAGTCCTAAGATGAGTCATCCCTAGAGATTTAATCTCTCTAAAGAGCCGTTCGAGACTAGGACGTTGATAGGCAGGGTGTGTAAGCGTTGTGAGGCGTTGAGCTAACCTGTACTAATGACTCGTGAGGCTTAACCATACAACCCTAATGGGTTTTGTATACAAGCTGTGTTACAGACTTAGTGAAAGAATATATAGCGCTTAATGAAGTGCGAACTCAAAAAAATCTCGAAAGAGTTATCAGATTTCCGAATTATTATTTACTGCAATAGCGGTAGATAAAGCAAGAATTTGCTTGGTGACAATAGCATTGTGGTACCACCTGATCCCATCCCGAACTCAGTAGTGAAACGCAATCGCGCCGATGATAGTGTGGGGTCTCCCCATGTGAAAGTAGGTCATCGCCAAGCGCCTAATATCTCTCGTAAGAGAGTCGATAAAGCCCTGACTTAACAGTCAGGGCTTTTTTCGTTTGGGGCAAAAAGAATAAATCCTAACGCTGATAACTTGAGTCATTAGCTGCAACATATCAGCGTGAGCGGTGAGTGTGGACGAATGCCCATGTGAAAGTAGATCATCGCCAAGCGCCTAATATCTCTCGTAAGAGAGTCGTTAAAGCCCTGACTTAACAGTCAGGGCTTTTTTCGTATTGGGGCAAAAAGAATAAATCCTAACGCTGATAACTTGAGTTATTAGCTGCTAGATAATATCGTAAGTGGTGAGTGGTGAGTGGTGAGTGGTGAGTGGTGAGTGGTGAGTGGTGAGTGGTGAGTGGTGAGTGTGGACGAATCCCCATGTAAAAGTAGGGGGGTAATGTCTGTGGTTATAAAGCAACACTTTATACAAACATGAAACGCGAAATACTTATCCGCAGCTAAATAGCGCCAAGCGCTTAATCTGGATTAAGAAGGCTATTGTTGTTCGCTTTTAGGATAATAGTGAACATGAGTTAGTGGCTGATATCTATTATGATTTTTTTGCTATAAACAATTGTTAGTGGTGTCTGTGAATTACATAGCTAGAGCAGCTAAAGGATTGTGGTTTCACTGTTGTTTAGAATAATTGATTAAAGCACTCATTAACATAGTGCTTTATATACTTTCTAATAGCGATGGAACTGTTGCTGTTACGCGAGTAACCTATTAAGGATGGGGATATTGGCTTCAGGGAAATCAAAACTAGTTAGATTGGTTTTATTAACCCATTCAATTTTTTGGCCTTCAACACCACTGGCAGTGCCTGTAAAGTCTTTCACTAGGTGGATCTGAAGAAGCACTTGCTTATCTGGGTAATCATGTGAAATGACCATAAAAGGCTCAGTTGTATTAACTGTTAGGTTTACTTCTTCTTTTAGCTCTCTAATTAATGCTTGTGAGACCGTTTCATTTACTTCGACCTTACCACCTGGGAATTCCCACTTATCACCTTGGTGCAGGTGTGCGTGCCTCTTAGCTAATAAAACTTGTTGTTGGTCATTGATGATTATGCCGACGGCAACATTGACTCTTTTCATTAGAATGCTCGCTTGAGTGGAGGAGGTGATTAGTGTTTAAAGAAGTCGCCTTCGTCAAAACCTTCAGAATCTAACATTTCATGGTCAAACTCTGGCTTAACGGGAATAGCATGTTTTTCGCTGGCCCAATCGCCGAGGTCGATTAATTTGCAACGTTCACTGCAAAATGGTTTGAATTTAGATTCTTGACTCCACTCTACTTGAGTCTGGCAGATTGGGCATTTAACTGAAATAGACATAAGATTCCTCGCTGTAAAATTCTTGGTGATATTAAAGAATTTAGTTGCAAGTAGCCAGTTTGAATTTTACTTTTTTGTCAGTATGTTTTTGGTTGTCAAAATTGACAAAATGAATGGCATAGCGATTTTTGTGACCACTAATTGTGGGGTAACAACCTTCTTTGCTTTTGATTTTTACTCGAACAAGTGTCAGAGGGTGTGGACTGTTTCCTTGCAAGAAACCTTGTTCAGCTTCAGCGCTTCTAAATTCTGCAGTACTTCTCGTTAAATCGAGGAGTATTTTAATGGGTTCTAAAATGGGCTGGTAATGGGCTATCCATGTTTTTAAATCTTGCTGTCTTTCATCCCATGGTTTTGATAACCAGAAATGCAGTTGCGGTAAGTCGAAATTACAACAAGCACCTGGCATACCAAATCGTTGTTTTAGTGCGGCAATAAATCTGTCTTGCTTTAAATGGCAACCTATTCTTTCGTTGGTTTGTAGCGGTGCTTTTGCTTGAATCAGCTGATCAATAATACGTTGGATTTGAATTTTATTAACATGAGGTAAAGCATGCCACTTTTCTAACAAGATAAGTTGTTTGTCGATATCTTTTAAGATGTCGGAACGATAGTCACAGCGATCTGTTAGTTCTGATAATGAAAATAATGGGTAAAAACAATGATGCTGATGATCTGATTTTGTGTGTATCTCGAGCTGATCAGCTAAATACTCAAGGCGTAAGTAGCTTCTAGTTTTTTCGTTTAATGGTTGCTCATAAATCAGGTCATCATTCATTATTATTATCTTGAGATGCTTTATCTAAATATTGCTGATGTAATAACTGAACAGTGTGACGAAGTGCTTCAGGTGTCTGGGTATTATCAATGATAGCGTCAGCTTTTTGTAATCTTTGCTCTCTATCTATCTGACTATTAATTATTTGTTCAACTTGGGTTGAATCAACACCATCTCGCTTAGCTGTTCTTGCTATTTGTTCGTGTGGTGGAATATCCACCACTAAAGTTGTATTGACTAACCTATCTAACCCATTCTCAAATAGCAAGGGTACAACCATAATTACATATATTGATTTAGCATCTGCTACTGCTTGAAGCATTTGCTGGCGTATCATGGGATGTAACAGATTATTGAGCCACAATCTCTGTTCGGGCTGATTGAATACCTTTTCACGCAGCGCAGGGCGATTAAGTTCGCCAGTGTCGAGTAATACACTGGCGCCAAAATGCTGCTGTATTTGTTGTAAGCCTGCCGAGCCTTTGGCGACCACTTGCCGGGCAATGATATCGGCATCAACGAGTTCGATGCCTAAATCTGCAAATAAGTTTGCCACGGTGGTTTTACCTGAACCAATACCACCCGTTAGGCCCACAATGAAGTTACTCATAATTTTTTCTCACACAGGATTTTTTGGTGGTCTATAAAGTACTGAGGTACCAATTTATGATGTCTTGTCCCCTGATTAACGCTACCCAGCCAGCAATGGCAATATAAGGCCCAAATGGAATTGGTTTGTCTTTGGCTAACTTTTTAAAAATGATTAGGGTGATACCCACAATAGCACCGACTAATGATGATAGTAAGATGATAAGGGGTAAATACTGCCAGCCAAGCCAAGCGCCAAATACGGCTAATAATTTGAAGTCACCATATCCCATGCCTTCTTTGCCTGTTGCCAGCTTAAATAACCAAAAAACTGACCACAAACTTAAATAACCTGCCGCAGCGCCAATAATGGCATCGGTAGGGCTGGTAAATACGCCATTGAGGTTAATGATTAAGCCTAACCACAAAATGGGTAGTGTAAGTTGATCTGGTAGCAACATTTCATCTAAGTCGATACCAGTAAGGGCAACTAGCACAAAGGTTAATATGGAGGTGAATAAAAACTGCCATGTTGGGCCAAAATGCCAAGCTAAGGTGGCAATGAGGGCTCCGGTAATAAATTCAACGATGGGATAGCGGGGACTAATCGCCGTTTTACAACTGGCGCACTTGCCTTTAAGTAGTATCCAACCCAAAACCGGTAAATTATGCCAAGCCTTAATGTTAGTTTTACATTTGGGGCAGGCAGAATTTGGCACCACTAAATTGTATTTTTTAGGGAAGTGGTCAATGGGTTTATTTAATCTTGTTTCACCTATCTCTTTTACTATGTCAGGGTGATATTCAGATAAGTAATAATTACATTCAGACTGCCATTCGCGCTTCATCATTACTGGAAAACGATGAATGACAACATTTAAAAAGCTGCCAATGGTGGCCGCAAAAATAAAGCTAATCAGCATGAAGAGCCAAGGAGTTTGGCTCATGCTAGTGGTAAAGATTTCGAAAAGTTCGGTCATTTGATTCTTATTTTAATTTAACTATTTTAAATTGTGGTATTAACCAACAACATTACCCATTTCAAAAATTGGCAAGTACATACCAACAATCAAACCACCAACGACAGTACCAATTACTACCATCATAACGGGCTCAATCAGACTTGATAAGCCATCAACGGCATCATCAACTTGCATTTCATAGATATTAGCCACTTTATTGAGCATTTCATCTAGGCCCCCCGATTCTTCACCGATCATCACCATTTGAATCAGCATGTCAGGAAATAAACCGGTGGTGCGCATAGCGACATTCATTTGCATGCCTGCCATCACTTCTTGGCGTACTTTTAGTAAAGCTTTTTTATACACAGCATTGCCTGAGGCTCCAGCTGCAGATTCTAAACCATCGATAAGGGGAACACCGGCGGCAAAGGTAGTAGCTAATGTTCTAGCAAATCTTGCCATGGTGGCTTTATGTAAAATGTCACCAATAGCGGGGATTTTTAGTACCAATTCATCCACTCGGTCACGAAACGCTTGTGAGTTTCGATGGGCACGTTTAAACAAATAAATACCAGTAATAATGGCAATGGCAAAGATATACCAAGAGCCTTGTAACCAACGAGAAATGTTGATAATTAATTGGGTAAACGCAGGTAGTTCGGCGCCAAAGCCATTAAAAATATCTTCAAATTGCGGCACTACGAATAATAACAATAAAGCGGTTACCGCAATCGCGACTACCACTACTGCCGCAGGGTAGAACATGGCTTTTTTTATTTTAGATTTTAATTGTTCAGCTTTTTCGCGGTAGGTGGCAATGCGATCGAACACAGCATCTAATGAGCCTGAATGCTCACCCGCTGCGACGAGATCGACATAGAGGTCATCAAAATAGAGTCTATGGGGTCTTAATGCATCGGATAATGGTATGCCTGATTGAACGTCAGTAACAATTGTGCCAAGTAGCTCTCGCACTTTGGCCTTTTCATGGCCACGGCCAAGCAGTTCAAAGGTGGTGACTAGTGGTACACCCGCTGACAGCATGGTTGAAATTTGACGAGTGATCATGGCAATATCCATTGCAGTGATCTTTTTCTCAGATTTAAACAAAGAGACTGACTTTTTTCTCACTCCCTTAGGCGTGACACCTTGGGCCTTTAAAATACTGCGTATTTCTGCAATAGTACTGCCACGTAATTCACCTGAAGTACGTTGACCATCACGGTTGACACCTTTCCATTCAAAAGTGAACACCTTAGGTTGGTGCTTGATATCTTTTTTGCTCTTTTGCTTTCTTCTTAGGGTTGCAGTTGCCATCAAGCAAATCCTTTTTGTTTTTATTTGACAATTCTGTTGTTAAGCAATTTGTTATAAAACTGCTTGGTTGCTTTAGTTAAAACTGGTAACACGATTCACTTCGGCAATGCTAGTAATGCCTTGGGTGACTTTAAGTAAGCCTGAGAGTCTTAAATCACGCATACCATTGGCCTTGGCCTGTTTGGCTATTTGCAGTGAGTTACCGCCTTCCATAATAGTTCTGGCAATCTCATCGGTCATTTTCATCACTTCATATATACCCACACGGCCTTTATAACCGCCAGAGCAATGCTCACAGCCGACAGGTTTATACACCGTAAAGTTAGAACTTATATTTTCGTCAGTAAAGCCTAGGCGTTTTAATTCTGCCTCGGGCACATCTTCAGGTGCTTTGCATTCAGGGCATAGGCGTCTGGCAAGGCGCTGAGCAATAATCAGGTTCACCGAACTGGCGATGTTGTAACCGGGCACGCCCATGTTAATCAGACGAGTCAAGGTTTCAGCGGCAGAGTTAGTATGCAGAGTCGATAATACTAAGTGACCAGTTTGGGCAGCTTTAATGGCAATTTCGGCGGTTTCTAAATCACGGATTTCACCCACCATGACCACATCAGGGTCTTGACGTAAAAATGAGCGTAATGCAGATGCGAAGGTTAAGCCGGCTTTTAGATTAATGTGAACCTGATTAACGCCTTCTAAGTTAATCTCTACCGGATCTTCAGCGGTGGAAATATTACGTTCTTCAGTATTGAGGATATTAAGCCCAGTATATAGGGATACGGTTTTACCAGAACCCGTTGGGCCTGTTACTAATATCATTCCCTGAGGTTTGGCGAGCATTTGCTCATAAAGCTCACGTTGGTCATCGTCATAACCGAGCTTTTCAATGCCTAATTGCGCTGAAGATGAGTCCAAAATACGCATTACAATTTTTTCGCCCCAAATAGTGGGCAGGGTGCTGACACGAAAATCGATTGATTTGGTGCGTGACAGTTTCATTTTTATGCGGCCATCTTGGGGCACGCGGCGCTCGGCAATATCAAGCTTTGACATCACCTTTAAGCGAGCGGATAGCCTGTTAGAAAGATTAACCGGTGGTTCAGATACTTCGTGCAAAATACCGTCGATGCGAAAACGAATGCGATAGCGCTTTTCATAGGGCTCAAAATGTAAATCTGAGGCGCCTTTACGAATGGCATCGGTAAGGATTTTATTAATGTAAATAACAATCGGCGCATCATCACTGCTTTCTGTTTCTTTTTCTTGATGCTGCTTATCGGTATCGGTGATTTCAATGTCAGCAAGGGCCTCTTCATCCATGCCGTCTAGGCTGAGATTGGAAATATCATCTTCTAGCAGCTTTTCAACTGCGATAGCTAGCTTATCATCTTCCACAATAATGGCTTCAGCGTGTAAACCGAGACTGAATTGAAAGTCCTCGAGGGCGGCTATATTGGTCGGATCAGAGGTGGCAATGTATATACGGTTACTGCGTTTAAATAACGGCAGGCAGCGGTGACTGGCTATTAACTTTTTATTGAGTAACTCTTCGGGAATATTGGCTAAATCAAACTCGGCTAAATCTAATAAGGGCGAACCGTACTCTTCGTAACACAGCTCGGCAATTTCTCGGGCTGATAATAGTTTATCGTTAATAATGGTGCTGACTAAAGATTGCTTCTGTTTGCGTGAATCTGCGATAGCTGCTGATATTTGCCCTTCAGTGAGGAGATTTTTACGGATGAATAAAGTGGACAGACCAAGATTAATCGCAGTTGCAGGCATAAAAGCTACTCATAGTGGGTATTAACAAAAACCAGCAGTAATACAGGGTGTTGAATTTGATAACGTTCAAATAAGTGTACTTGAAGTCGATGTAGCTGTCAGTATAAAGCTTTCATAAATTGGAAGCATATTTGTGTGCGGCACTCCTTAATTATATTATCGTTAAAAGACTCCGTTTTGCGGCAGTTATAGGTTTAATTATTTCTCACTTTCTGCTATCACAAGAATAAATTAGCCGTTTAAATCTAGATTTTAAGCTTTAAAGTCGCGTTCGATTAAGTGGAGAAAAGGAGATTGACAAATCATATACTGATGCTTTGCTATCATTTAATACCTCACAAACTTAAGAGTAAGTCGATATTAAATACAGAGACATCAATATGTAAGTTTTGCCATATAACAAATTCTTTTACTTGATAATGCTTTTATAAAAAATTGGTAAACCAATGCTAAAGTCTTTATTTGGCATACCAATTTTTTTATAGAAGGTTAAGCTTAATAATTAAGAAAGACTGAATGATTCAATCTTTCTAATTCTAAATTATTAGCACAAACCTGCTTCTTGACAAGTACCGGTGGCTTTCCAATCCATAGAGCCTCCAGCATTTGGTGTGCCTGTTAGAATATAGGTGAAAGGACCTCCGGTGAAAGTTGGTTCACCAACTGATTCAGCTGTAATAACGATTGGTGCGGTAGGGTCTGGTACTTCTGGAGTTGTAGTATCGTTGTCGTCATCCCATGTAGATTCTGCATCAATAGTTACAGAGGCAACTTTCGCCCCAGCAGCCCAACCAGTGTTATCTTCAGCTAACGCGTTACAATTTGAACCTGTTTGTGCACATATATCAACAGCGGTTTTAGCTGGAGTCGCAGCAAGAACAACCTCAGTGAATTTTGCACGTTGAGTGTAGGTTTTATAAGCAGGCAATGCGATTGCTGCAAGAATACCGATAATCGCAACTACGATCATTAATTCAATAAGAGTAAAACCCTTAGCGTTTTTGATTTGGTTAATGCTTTTCATTTTTTATCTCTCTCTTATGATGCTTTAGTGTTGCGTCGGGTTTGTTGTCATCCTTGAATCTCATAACAGTTAAAGGCCCTTAATTGTTATGAGTGGTGTCCTAGTCACCACAACCTGTCGGCATTAATTTACTAGTGTTGTTTACATTACAGTCTACTGGGCAGAACTTAGGGTTTAACTTACGGTTTAACTAGCTTGGCCCAATTGACTGTGATAACTGTTAAAAACTACAAAGGGTTTTAAATGAATGATTTCATCAAGAACAATCAAGCCGTTCTTGTAAAACGGATCAGTAAAACCAATATGTCCAACTAAATACCTCGAAAGCAGAATAGGCTAGTCATTAACAAATTGCTATCTAATCTGTAACTAGGGTCAACAAAGTGCTGCAAGGTCAGTTTGTTAACAAAATGTTTGATTTATCATTGTTCTTTTAAAAATCATTTTTCGCTCACTCAATGTTACATTTGTAACATGTTGAAAAGCTGATTATTAAAAGTTAAATCTGATACTTCATTCATCCAAGCTAAACGTTAGTATAAAGTTGCTGGAAATGGAATAGCTTGTGGCGAGTTTTTTAACTAAAAAGATAAAAATGTTGTTTTAAGCTGCTGTTTGTAATGATTTTGCAGCACGTTATTGACACTTTTAGTCGGTTATTTAGTCAATTTGACTTTGGTTGTTGTTTGTCAAAAAAATGACACCATAGAAAATGTAAGGTTATAGCGCTTGATTTATGTAGGTATTTAAGCCCTGGTGGTAAGGTTATTTGAGCTTTTAAGGGAGGTTATTTAAGCCCTTAGGGGGAGATAGTTGTCAAAGGTTAAAGGACAAATGGTTAAAAGGTCAAAGGTGGGCACCAGTTTAATCTTTGTGGCTATTGATTCAAGCTACAGGGCTTATAGTAAGGCTACAATTGTTGTAAGGCTGCCATTGCGCTGTCTATTTAGTCAGCCTTATTTAGCTAAGCTTTTAGTGCGAGCAAAAAAACCAGCTATAAATAGCTGGTTTTGATTGTTATTAGCGATTACTGACTTATCTTGCTATTTAACTGGGCTAATGATTTATCAAGCTCAGCTTAACATTAGTTTTTAAAGCGTAAGGATAAATCCAAGGCTTTAACGTGCTTAGTGAGTGCGCCAACTGAGATGTAGTCAACACCGGTTCTGGCAAAGTCTGCAATGGTGTCGATGGTGACATTACCGGATACTTCCAGCTTTGCGCCTTTACCTTGATCTAAATAGCTGGAATTAAGTGCTACTGCTTCTACCATCATGGTGACATCAAAATTATCGAGCATGATGATGTCAGAACCTGCTTCTAACGCTTGGGTTAGCTCGGCGATTGATTCTACTTCCACTTCAACTGGTTTGTCAGCGGCTACTTGTCGGGCTGTTTGTACTGCTAATTCAATATTGCCGCAGGCCATAATGTGGTTTTCTTTGATTAAGAAGGCATCAAACAAACCAATACGATGGTTTTTACCGCCACCACAAGCTACGGCATATTTTTGCGCGGTGCGCAGGCCGGGAATGGTTTTGCGGGTATCGAGCAGTTTAGTGTGGGTATCAGCTAACTTGTTAACATAAAGCTTAGTGAGACTGGCAACACCAGATAGGGTTTGGATGAAGTTCATCGCGGTGCGTTCACCGGTTAAGATGGCTCTTGCTGGGCCTGATAATTCACATAACACCTGGTTGGGAACCAATAAGTCGCCATCATCCACATGCCAATGCAAGGCTACATCACCGCCGAGCTGATTAAATACTTGTTCTGCCCATGCTTTTCCGCAAAAAACGCCTTCTTCACGGGTGATTAACACCGCTTCAGCATGTTTATCTGCTGGAATAAGTTGCGCGGTAATATCGGCATTAAGCATATCTTGCGGGGTTTGGGCTGGCGTATGGCCTAGGTCTTCATCAAGTGCAGCTTTAACGGCATGACGGATGTCATTTTCAATCATGTGAATGTCCTTGAAATTACAACTAAATTGAGTTGCTTGGGCCAACTCAATGTTTAAAAAATGAGAAACAATATGCCTATTACTTTATCACAGTTGTTAATTTAAAATATAGCAGTCAAACTGTTACTGTGTTGGCTGCTAGGGCAATATTATTTTAAGGTTTTACAGCGACGAACCTTGGTGCTTTTTTATCTTTTATCGTAGGTATTTGTTGCTTGCTTTTTGGGCACTGATAATGGTGACTTACTGATGGTTCGTTGAAATGCAAACTGCAGCCACGCTGGCATGGTTAATTCATTACTTGAGATTTTATTATTAATTATGGATACACAATTGAAATCAGGCTGGCATCAAGGTGCACGGCTATGCCCATCACCGCATTTTAACCCGCGCCCTAATAATGAGGTTAGCGGCTTAGTTATTCATAATATTAGTTTGCCTGCAGGTTGTTATGGCTTGCCGCACATTGATAGTTTATTTCAGGGCTGTTTAGCGGTGGATGCAGATCCAAGTTTTGCTGATATTGCCGGGCTTGAAGTGTCGGCACACTTTTTAATTCGCCGCGATGGTGAGTTAGTGCAGTATGTTAGCTGTGATGACCGAGCGTGGCATGCTGGGGTTTCGTGTTTTAATGGCCGAGAAGGTTGTAATGATTTTACCATTGGCATTGAAATGGAAGGCACAGATAGCGACCCTTATACCGATGCGCAATATCGCGAATTAGTGCAATTAACCTTGGTGTTGTTTGCGCAATATCCTATGCTTAATCAAGCAAATATCGTCGGACATTGTGATATTGCTCCTGGACGCAAAACCGATCCTGGTGATAGTTTTGATTGGCAAAGATATTTAACTGCATTAACGGCTAAGTCATGATGTTAGTGTTACTTTAACCCAATATTTTTTAGATTGTTTGCAGAGGTCCCATGGCACTATTTTCATTGTTAATTGCAATTATGGTTGAGCGCTTAAAGCTGTTACCCGCACATTGGCAATTTGATGATTTACTTTCTAAATACCAGCAATTATTTTGGAAAGATAAAGCATTAGATTCTGCTGGCTGGGTTGCCTTTGTGGTGCTACTGCCAGCAATGACACTGTTTTTGGTGCTGCTGTTACTAGATGGTGTTTTTTTCGATGTGATCACCTTATTGATCTGGATGCTGGTTTCGATTGTGTGCTTTAGCCACCAAAGTTTACGGGCGGCATTTAAAAAATATATGCTGGCGGCTTGTCGCGGCGATGTTCAAGCCTGTTATCACCATGCAGAAAAGCTCGATTGCAGTGAATGTTTAGATGCGGTTGATGAAAAAGACTTAGGTCAGCAGATTGGTAAAACCGTGGCTTGGGTTAATTATCGCTATTATGGCGCGGTGGCATTATATCTGATTTGTTTTGGCCCTGTTGGCGCAGTGCTTTATTGTTCGGTGCGTTTTTATCAGCAATACAATCAGCAGCAGCAATTGGATATGCCATTTATTGATCAATTATTATTTTTATTCGATTGGTTACCGAGCCGAGTATTTAGCTTTGGGTTTGTATTAAGTGGTCACTTTGCTGCAGGTATTTCACAGTGGCGGAAGCAGGTTTTTAACCCTAATAATAGCGCCAAAAATATTGTTACCTATACCGCTTTAGCCGCTGAAGTGATGCCTGAGCAAAGCGATGCCCCTGTTTGCGCACAGCCCACATTGGCACTGCTTGCATTGAGCAAAAGAAACTTTATTTTACTGGTTACGGTATTATCGGTGCTGACTATATTTGGTTTGGTTAGCTAATAAGTTTTAATTGCGGTGATGGGCGGCCTGAGCCGCCGAAATAATGATCATAAGTTAAAACAGTGTTTTTATAAATTGTGCTGTGTAAAACGGATTTTTATAGCTACAATCTAAGCTTAAAATGAGTTTGTTATAGCGATAATAAGGCAATCAATGCTTTAGCGCGATAACACCGAGATGGTCAAACCTCTTAGACGTTTTTTTTCGTTATGCTCTTGCTCAAAGTGCGTAGCGATGTTTGAAACCTTCAATTAACACCCATTCAACGCTCGTCTAACTAGACATCAATTGTTTGATTTGATAAAGTGCGCTATATCATATAAATTGGTAAGACCAATTGACAACGGAGCCGAGCCCCAAATGGCTTATAGCAAAATAACTCAGCCTAAAATTTCAGATGTGATCATGGAGCAATTAGAGCGCATGATCCTCGAAGGAAGTTTACAGCCTGGGCAAAAATTACCGCCTGAGCGCGAGCTTGCTTTGCAATTTGAAGTGTCACGCCCTTCATTACGTGAAGCGATTCAAAAGTTAGAAGCCAAAGGCTTACTAATGCGCCGCCAAGGTGGCGGAACCTACGTTAAAGAACAACTTTGGCAAAGTCTTGCCGATCCTATAGTTGAATTAATGCATAACGACTCAGAAAGTCAGTACGACTTACTGGAGTTTCGTCATGCCACAGAAGGCATGATGGCTTATTTTGCTGCGCTGCGTGGTAATGATGCCGATATGCAAAGCATTAAACGTTCAATTAACGAAGTTGAAGCGGCTGTTGATGTAGAAGCGCAGGCTGATGCCATTGTGCGTTTTTACCGTGCGGTAGCCGAAGCGTCACACAATGTGGCGATGTTACACCTTGTACTCAGTTTAACCCCTGTGCTGCACAAAAACGTGGCACAAAATTTAGAGCTTTTAAGCCGTCGCGAAGAAGCATCTACCATGGCGAATGAACATAGGCGAGCACTGCTTGCTGCCATTATTCGTCGTGATCCTGAAGCGGCACGTGAAGCCTCGAACGAACATTTAAGTTATATCGAGGAAGTCATGTTGTCAGTGAGGGAAGAAGACAGTCGGTTACAGCGTAGCTTGCGCCGCTTAAAAAGTGGTGTTTGATACCGATTTATAATCAAACGCATTATAAATTTACCGAAACACATTAATTATCTGTATCTAGAGAAAGGACAGCGACATGTCTGAAGGTATTCTACAAGACTTAGATCCATTAGAAACTCAAGAATGGGTAGATTCACTGCAAGCCGTATTAGAGCAAGAAGGCCCTGAACGTGCACATTATCTACTTGAACAATTAATCGATAAAGCGCGCCGCAATGGTACACATTTACCATATAAAGCGACCACTGCTTATTTGAATACGATTCCATCTGGCCAAGAGCCACATATGCCTGGTAATCAGGAAATGGAACGCCGCATTCGTGCTATCGTTCGTTGGAATGCACTTGCAATGGTATTACGTGGTTCTAAGAAAGATTTAGAGCTAGGTGGTCACATTTCAAGTTTTGCTTCTAGTGCGACTATTTATGATGTGTGTTTTAACCACTTCTTCCGCGCTCCAAATGAAAAAGACGGCGGCGATTTAGTTTATTATCAAGGGCATATTGCACCTGGTATTTATTCTCGTTCTTTCCTTGAAGGCCGCATCACTGAAGACCAAATGAATAATTTCCGTCAAGAAGTTGATGGTAAAGGTTTGTCTTCATACCCGCATCCCAAGTTAATGCCTGATTACTGGCAGTTCCCGACAGTATCTATGGGCTTAGGTCCTATTCAAGCGATTTATCAAGCACGTTTCCTTAAGTATTTGACTGACCGTGGTATTAAAGATTGCTCTGAGCAAACGGTTTACTGTTTCTTAGGTGATGGTGAGTGTGATGAGCCTGAAACATTAGGTGCAATCGGGCTTGCAGCTCGTGAAGAATTAGATAATTTATGTTTTATTGTTAACTGTAACTTACAGCGTCTTGATGGCCCTGTACGTGGTAACGGTAAGATTATCCAAGAGCTTGAAGGCGAGTTCCGCGGCGCAGGATGGGAAGCTGTTAAAGTGATTTGGGGTCGCTACTGGGATCCATTACTTGCACGTGATACTAGCGGCAAGTTATTACAGTTAATGGAAGAAACCGTAGATGGTGAGTACCAGAACTGTAAAGCTAAAGGTGGCGCGTACACTCGTGAGCATTTCTTTGGCAAATACCCTGAAACCGCTGAAATGGTGGCTAACATGTCAGATGATGACATTTGGCGTTTAAACCGTGGTGGCCATGATCCAGTTAAGATTTATGCTGCGCTGCAACATGCTAAAAACACTAAAGGCCGTCCTACAGTAATCCTTGCTAAAACAGTTAAAGGTTACGGAATGGGCGATGCGGGCGAAGGTAAAAACATTGCCCACAACGTGAAGAAAATGGGCATTGAATCGCTTAAATACTTCCGTGATCGTTTTAATATCCCGATTAGCGATGATCAGTTAGAAGATATTCCTTACTATCATCCTGGTGCTGATTCTGAAGAAGTTAAATACTTAAAAGAGCGCCGTGCTGCCCTTCATGGTGCTATGCCAAAGCGTCTTGAAAAGTTCTCTAAAGATATTGAAGTGCCGCCATTAAAGATCTTTGATTCAGTACTTAAAGGCTCAAATGGTCGTGAAATCTCAAGCACTATGTCATTTGTGCGTATTTTAACGGCATTGCTTAAAGACAAGAAAATCGGCAAGCAAATCGTACCGATCATTCCTGATGAAGCGCGTACCTTTGGTATGGAAGGTTTATTCCGTCAAGTGGGTATTTACGCTCATGAAGGGCAAAAATACGAGCCACAAGATTCTGATCAAGTTGCTTACTACCGTGAAGATAAAACCGGTCAAGTATTGCAAGAAGGGATTAACGAGTTAGGTGCAATGTCATCTTGGGTTGCTGCGGCAACCAGTTACTCAGTTAACGATACCCCAATGATCCCGTTCTACATCTACTACTCAATGTTTGGTTTCCAACGTATTGGTGACATGGCATGGGCTGCAGGTGATATGCGTGCTCGCGGCTTTATGGTCGGTGGTACTTCAGGTCGCACAACCCTAAACGGTGAAGGCTTGCAGCATCAAGATGGTCATAGCCATGTATTAGCTAACACGATTCCTAACTGTATTTCTTATGACCCGACTTATGGTTATGAAATCGCAGTGATTGTACAAGACGGTATTCGCCGCATGTATGGCGAGCAAGAAGACGTGTTCTACTACTTGACTACCATGAACGAAAACTATGAGCAGCTTGCGATGCCAGAAGGCAGCGAAGAAGGTATCGTTAAAGGTATTTATAAGCTTGAAACTCTTAAAGGTTCAGGTAAAGGCTCTGTACAGTTAATGGGTAGCGGCACGATTTTAGAGCAAGTACGCAAAGCGGCTGTGGCATTATCGAAAGACTTCGGTATTACTGCTGACGTTTACAGCGTGACTAGCTTCAATGAGCTAACCCGTGATGGTCAGGCTGCAGAGCGTTACAACATGCTGCACCCAACTGAAACGCCTAAAGTGCCTTATATTTCTGAAGTGTTATCAAGTGATGCGCCAGCTATTGTAGCAACGGATTACATGAAGATTTATGGTGAGCAATTACGTGCTTACATTCCAACTGATTATAAAGTACTAGGTACTGACGGCTTTGGCCGCAGTGATAGCCGTGAAAACTTACGTCACCATTTTGAAGTTGACGCTAAGTTCATTGTCATCGCGTCATTAAAAGCCCTTGTTGACCGTAAAGAGTTACCTGTAGAAGTGCTAACGAAAGCTATCACTGAATACGGTATCGACGTTGATAAGATCAATCCACAGTTCGCATAGGGAGAAACAAAATGGCTGAATTAAAAGAAGTTTTGGTTCCTAACCTTGATACTGATGCTGTGCAGGTTATTGAGATCTGTGCTGAGATTGGTGAAGTGCTTGAAAAAGAAGCATCAATCATCACAGTTGAAACGGATAAAGCGACTATGGATATTCCAGCACCCTTTGCTGGGAAATTAGTTGAACTGAAAGTGGCTGTGGGCGATAGCGTTTCTGAAGGCTCGCTAATTGCGGTACTTTCTGTAGAAGCGGCTGGCGATGCGCCAGCGCCTGCAGCTGAAGTGGCTGCACCGGTAGCGGCGCCTGTTCAAGCCGCTGCTGCTCAAACCGCGGCTCCAGTAGCAGAAGCGCCAGCAACCGTTGCGGGTGGCACTGAAGTTATTGAAGTGCATGTGCCTGATATTGGTGATGCTGATAATGTTGATATTATCGAAGTGTTAGTGAGTGTGGGTGAAACCATTGAAGCTGACACAGGGCTTATTACCTTAGAAACTGATAAAGCAACCATGGAAGTGCCTGCGCCAACCGCAGGTGTGGTGAAAGAACTTAAAGTGAACGTTGGCGACAAGGTTTCACAAGGCTCTTTAGTGCTGATGCTTGAAGTAGGCACTAGTGCTAGTGCGCCTGTTGCTGAAGCAGTATCAGCGCCTGCAGCAAGCTCTGCTCCTGCAACATCGGTTGTTGAAGTTAAAGAAGTTGCAGTACCAGATATTGGTGATGCCTCTGATGTAGATGTGATTGAAGTGCTAGTTGCTGTTGGCGATATGCTTGACGTGGATACAGGTTTAATTACCTTAGAAACCGATAAAGCCACCATGGAAGTACCAGCGCCATTTGCCGGAAAACTGGTTGGTTTAACGGTTAATGTTGGCGATAAAGTATCTCAAGGTAGCATTATTGCTACGGTTGAGACGCAATCAACCGCACCAGCAGCTCCATTGCAAGCCGCTCCGGCAGCTAGTGCTCCTGCAGTTACTGCAGCAACACCAGCACCAGTTACCGCTGCGCCAGCAAGTAAGCCGCCTGTGCCGCATCATCCAAGTGCTGGTAGCCAACCTAAAACCGGTGCTGTACATGCATCACCTGCAGTTCGCCGCTTAGCGCGCGAATTTGGCGCTGATTTAACCCAAGTGAAAGGCTCTGGCCGTAAAGGACGTATTCTGAAAGAAGACGTTCAAGCCTTCATTAAATATGAACTTAGCCGACCTAAAGCGAGTGCTGCCACAGCGGTTGCTGGTGGCGCGGGTGGTTTGAATGTGATTGCAGCGCCTAAAGTTGATTTCAGTAAGTTTGGTGAAGTGGAAGAAGTGCCATTAAGCCGTATCCAGAAAATCTCTGGGCCTAACTTGCATCGTAACTGGGTGACGATTCCACATGTGACTCAATTTGATGAAGCTGATATCACTGAATTAGAAGCATTCCGTAAAGAACAAAATACACTTGCAGCTAAGAAGAAAGCGGATTACAAAATTACTCCGTTAGTATTTATGATGAAAGCCGTGGCGAAAACACTGGCTGAATTCCCTGTATTTAACTCAAGTTTAAGCCCTGATGGCGAGTCGTTAATCCAGAAGAAATATTTCCATATTGGTGTAGCGGTTGATACGCCAAACGGATTAATGGTGCCAGTGGTTCGTGATGTCGATAAGAAAGGCATTGTAGAGCTTTCTCGTGAGTTAACGGATATTTCAATTCGTGCCCGTGATGGCAAGCTGAAGTCAGCAGACATGCAAGGTAGCTGTTTTACTATCTCTAGTTTAGGTGGCATTGGTGGTACAGCATTTACCCCAATCGTTAACTATCCTGATGTGGCTATTCTTGGGGTATCAAAATCAGAAATGAAGCCGAAGTGGAATGGCACTGATTTTGAACCTAAGTTGATGTTGCCACTATCGTTATCATACGACCACCGTGTGATTGATGGGGCAATGGCTGCCAGATTTAGCGTGACATTATCAAGCATTCTTAGCGATATTCGTACGCTAATTTTGTAAACAAAAAGGCTGCTCATATTGAGCGGCCTTTTTATTCTTATCACTAGGATTGTGATCAGTATCAAACAAAGGGTAAAATGCGGCCACCTTACAAGATTTGACCACATTTTGCAGTTTGGACGGTTTTTCCGCCAACGATAGATAAAATAGAGGAAAACATGAGTAACGAAATCAAAACTCAGGTAGTAGTACTAGGTGCCGGCCCAGCAGGTTATTCAGCAGCTTTCCGCGCTGCAGATTTAGGTCTAGAGACTGTGATTGTAGAACGTTTTAGCACCCTTGGTGGTGTATGTTTGAACGTGGGTTGTATCCCATCAAAAGCACTTTTACACGTCTCTAAAGTCATTGAAGAAGCTAAAGCCGTTGCCGATCACGGTGTTGTTTTTGGTGAGCCTAAAATTGATTTAGACAAGTTACGCGGCTTTAAAGAAAAAGTAGTAGGTCAACTGACTGGCGGTTTAGGCGGAATGTCTAAAATGCGTAAAGTTGATGTGGTAAATGGTTTAGGTAAATTCACTAGCCCAAATACAATGGAAGTGACAGCTGAAGATGGCACTGTAACAGTGATTAACTTTGATAATGCCATTATTGCAGCGGGTTCTCGTCCAATTAAACTGCCATTTATCCCACATGAAGACCCACGTATTTGGGATTCAACTGATGCTTTAGAACTGAAAGAAGTTCCTGAAAAGTTATTAGTGATGGGCGGCGGTATTATCGGCCTAGAAATGGGTACGGTTTACTCGTCTTTAGGTAGCCAAATTGACGTAGTTGAAATGTTCGACCAAGTTATTCCTGCTGCTGATAAAGATATCGTTCGAATTTATACTAAAAAGATTAAGAAGAAGTTTAACTTAATCTTAGAAACCAAAGTAACTGCAGTTGAAGCGAAAGAAGACGGCATTTATGTTTCTATGGAAGGTAAGAAAGCCCCATCTGAGCCAGTTCGTTACGACGCAGTATTAGTTGCTATTGGTCGTACACCAAACGGAAAAGGCCTAGACGCTGAAAAAGCTGGCGTAAATGTAGATGAGCGTGGCTTTATCAATGTTGATAAGCAAATGCGTACTAACGTACCTAATATCTTCGCTATCGGTGATATCGTTGGCCAACCAATGCTTGCGCACAAAGGTGTGCATGAAGGTCATGTTGCTGCTGAAGTTATTTCTGGTCTTAAGCACTTCTTTGACCCTAAAGTTATTCCTTCAATTGCATACACAGACCCTGAAGTCGCGTGGGTTGGTCTTACTGAGAAAGAAGCCAAAGAGCAGGGCGTAGCCTATGAAACTGCATCATTCCCATGGGCTGCAAGTGGCCGCGCAATTGCTTCTGATGCAAGTGACGGTATGACCAAGCTCATCTTCGATAAAGAAACTCATCGCGTTATCGGTGGTGCTATCGTTGGTGTTAATGGCGGTGAATTACTTGGCGAAATCGGCCTAGCAATTGAAATGGGTTGTGATGCTGAAGATTTAGCCTTAACCATCCATGCTCACCCAACGTTACATGAATCTGTAGGTCTTGCGGCTGAAGTTTATGAAGGTTCAATTACTGATTTGCCAAACCCGAAGGCAAAAAAGAAAAAGTAACATGTAGCTATTTGTAGCAATTTGTATCAAAGCACCTTTCGAGGTGCTTTTTTTTGCTCTAAATTTACTTTTAGGTGATATATTCAAATATTGTATTAAATTTAATTGTTTTTGTTGTTGCAGGCATAAAGCCATATAGGTTCACATAGAAGCGCTTAGCATAATAAAATCAATAAAAGAGTAACCCAGTCATAATGATAAAAGGAATTAAATCGTTTCTCACCTTGGTCGTTCTTACCCTTAGTTGCAGCTTTCCAAGCGTGGCTGACGATCTTGTCCAACGTTTATTTAATATCAAAGATGGCCTGGTTAATTACACTATCAATGACATTGCATTTGATGATTATGGCTATGTCTGGCTGGCAACTGAGCAGGGAGTATTTCGTGTTAGCGATACTGTTACCCGCCGCATTGATCAACCTGATAGTGATAATGCATTAGCTGCAGAAAACATTCATCTTATCGCTAAGGTGACTTCTCAGCGCCTTCTAGTCGCTTCTGGCACATCGCTTTACCTCTACGATATTAAACTCAATCGTTTTTCAGATGACATTATTGCCGGCCTCATAACTAGTGATGATTCTATTGTTGACGAAACACGTCTAGATAATGGTAACTTAATTCTGCTTACCCGTTTAGGTCAGGTGCTTGAGTTTGATGTGAATTCATTGTCAATCTCAGCGCTAACAGCCCAAGAATTGGATAAGACATTGCAATGGAATAGTGTTAATCAGCTAAGTGATGGCCGCTATATTTACTCATCCGCCTATGAAGTTGTGATAAAAAATGCCTGGGGCGAATTGATAAAACAAGTTAAGCGACCTATAGATAATATGTTGATTAAAAAGCTATTTGTAGATGCTGAACAGCGTATTTGGATCTTAAGTAACAAAGGCTTATATGAGCTAACCCTTCAAAGCTATCGGATGACTGCTACCACTGCGCTTCCTTTTGATATTCGTGGCGCGGTTGAAGGTAGTCGTGGTCATTTGTGGCTTTATACCAGAAGTGGGCTATTTTCATGGGATAAGCAATCATCGAAGGCAATTTCATATAAAGAGGAATTAAAAAATGATGCTGACGTTGATTATATCGACGATATGGCTGTTGATGACGATGGTTTAATTTGGCTTGGCGGCGCAGGCGAAGGTTTAGCGTTACTGGCAATAGCTCCTGAATTTTTATTGGAAAGTTTCACTCGTTCATCAACTTATCAAATTGAAGATGACATGATTTGGAGTATTTATGCCGAGCAAGATAAAGTTTGGCTCGGCGGTGATGGTGGCTTGACCATTGTTGATAAATCAACCAAGACTTCAAAATATCTTATCCCTGCAGGCTTTGAAGCGAGAGATTCAATTTACGGCGTTAATGAGCTTGATAATCAGCATATTGTGGTAACAACAACCAGTGGACTGTTTGTCATTAATAAACAAACTGATCAGCAAGTTGATTTTAGCCATTTTGCTGCATCAAGTGACTCGCTAAAAGGTAAATTGTTATTTAACTCCTATGCAGACCCACTGTTTAGCGGCAGGGTTTGGTGGGGAGCAGATAATGATGTTTATTATTGGCAGCCAGGGTTAGACAATATCGTCACTGTGTCACCGACAGAGCATATTCTTCTATCCCACTCAGTGAACATTCGAAGTTTTTTCCGTGAAAATCATGATCGTCTGTGGATCGGTGGCGCAGGTCTATTTGGCTATATAGATAGCAATAATAATGTCACTTCATTAAACGCAGCGTTAGGCATTAACCACAAGGATATTATGATTACTAATATCCACCAAGTTGATAATACAACCCTGTGGTTAGGGACTCGCCAAAATGGGGTCATTGTTTTTGACACCCAAACCCATGAGATTTCATCCATGAGTGACTATTGGCATGTTGATTGCCCGACGATTTACTTTATCGAGCAAACTGAAAAAGATCATTTGGTTGGCTGCAGCTCTTCGGTCATTAGACAAAATAAACAGACAAAAGCCATTGATGTATTTTTTACTAGCGATGGATTTATTGGTAATGAGTTTAATGAGTCAGCAGCTTATTATGACCCTAATGCAGGCTTATATATTGGCGGCCCTAATGGGGCGATGTTAGTTGATATTGATAAGCTTGCACCTCGAGTAAGTAATGATGATATCGCCCTTGAGTCCATTGCGATTTACTATGAGGACAATACAGAGTATCACTTGATACCTGAATCCTTTAACTTAGTGCGCCCTGGGGCTAACTTAATCAGTTTTCAAATAACCACTTTCGACTACGTGAATGAAACGCCAATCAGCTTAAAGTACCGTTTGCTTCATGAGCATAATAGCTTAGATAGCCAGTATATTTATCTGCAAGGCCAAACTCAGATTAATATTGCTGACTTAAAAGCGGGTAAATATACCCTAGAGCTATTGCATAAACAGCATGGGGTGTGGGCAAGCAGTCCGTTTCAATTTAGTTTTAAGGTTGAGCAATTTTGGTGGGCGTCACAGTGGTTTAAAGCCTTAGTGCTTTTTGCCATTCTTTTTGGGGTATTTACCTCTTTATGGCTTCGTAAAAAACAAATAAACCGTGTTATTGGTATTAATCAGGCATTAAGGGAAAGTGAAGACAAATTACGTCAATCACTGCGCGGTAGCGATTCAGATTTATGGGAGTGGCAAGCTAGCACTAACCAAATCCAATTTGATAATAAATCGGGTCTGTTGGGTGAGAGAAGAAAGTTATCTTATCTCGTGCCTGATATACCGATTGTTGCCGCCGATAAAGATAACCTCCAGCAGCAATGGCGAGCTTTGTTAAAGGGCGATAAAGAAACCATTGATGTAGAATTTAGGTATCACCGTGGTGAAGAGGCTATTGGTTGGCTGCGCATCAGAGGCCGCGCAGTTACCCGCAATCAGACTACAGGGCAATTAGAGCAAGTTGCCGGTATTTATACTGAGGTGTCTGAGCAACGTGAGCTTCAAAATGAAATTGATTTGTTTGCCAAGGCATTTGAAAACACCTCAGAAGGCATGTTAATTCTTGATAGTCGCAAGCGGGTGAAATTACTAAATACCGCAGCTGCAACTATCTTTACCAGCAAGCATGAAGCACTTGATGGAAGGGGGTTTGAGTCATTATTGTATGTGGATCATGGCTCCAAAAATATCGATGATTTATTGCAAAATAGCCGCTCATGGAATGGCGAGTTAAGCTTTAAACGGGGGAATAATGAACATTTTCCTGTTTGGGCTAATATCTCTAAAATGTCTGATAAGCGCGATATCTCACAGCACTATGTGGTGGTGTTTTCAGATATTACCCAGCGAAAACAATACGAGTCTAATTTACGGCACTTAGCCAATAATGACGTGCTTACAGGCCTTGCTAATCGAGCGATGTTTACTCGTCAGTTACAACAGATTATTGAGCAAGCTAGCCACACTAATGAAAAGTTAGCATTATTGTTTTTGGATTTAGATCGCTTTAAGCACGTCAATGACTCTTATGGTCATAGCATGGGGGATGCTTTACTCGTTGAAGCGGCTAAACGCTTAAAAAATAGTGTTGGTGATGATCATCTGGTTTGCCGTTTTGGTGGTGATGAGTTTGTCATATTGGTTCGAAATGCTGATTCTATTGATCAGATAAATTTGATTGCTGAGCAAATTTTACAAAGGTTTGCTACGCCGTTTAAATTATTTGGCCGTGAGTTTTTTGTTTCAACCAGTATTGGTATCAGCATGTGGCCTGAAGATAGCCAAGATTCTGAAACCTTAATTAAAAATGCTGATTTAGCCATGTATCACGCCAAAGAAGAAGGCCGAGGTAACTTTCAATATTACTCTGCTGAGCGCAATGCTGAAGCGCAATATCATTTGAAAATTGAAGCTGACTTACGTAGCGCCATCGAAAATAACGACTTTGAGCTTTATTACCAACCTCAGGTAGACATACTCCAAGGTGATAAATTTGTAGGGATGGAAGCGCTGCTCCGCTGGCGTCACCCTATCGAGGGCTTTATTCGGCCAGATATCTTTATCAAGGTGGCTGAATCTTGTGGATTAATTATTGATATAGATCGCTGGGTGCTGCGCCAAGCCTGTATCGATGGTGCAAGATGGCATGCCCTTTACGACCAGCCTTTTCAGCTGTCAGTCAATGTGTCTGCAGTGCAGTTTAGACAAGTTGATTTTATTGAGAATTTAAAAGCGACCTTAGCCGATACTGGTATGCCGGCAAAGTGCCTTGCTATGGAAATTACCGAAGGGGTGTTGATGAAAGAGCTGCAGGTGGCAAGATCGCATTTAACCCAGCTTAAGCAGCTTGGTATTGAGGTGGCCATCGATGATTTTGGCACCGGTTATTCATCACTGGCGTATTTAAGAAGCTTTGAGGTGAATACCTTAAAAATCGATCGCTCCTTCTTAATTGATATTGCTACTAATGAAGCTGATCAAGCCATTGTGAGCAGTATTATTGAACTGGCAAGAAACCTAAAATTACAGGTGGTCGCAGAAGGGATAGAGTCTCACGCACAAATGGAGCAAGTTTTTAGCCGAGGTTGTTATATCATCCAAGGGTATTTCTTTGCCAAACCTATGCCAAAGGCTGAGCTGGATAAGTTTATCGGGATTGGGAAAAAGCTGTAATAAAGCGAAGTTCGCATGGTTAACAGTAAGTTATAAAGGTTTTATTCATGTGAGTTTTCTCTGTTAGAATGACGCGGTAGATCATGATTAAAGATAGGATGCTTTATATGGGCCGTAAGATTGCACTGCTGTTACTACTCAGTTTATTTTCACACAACTTAATGGCTAAAGAACGCCAGTCAGTGGGATTAGTATTAAGTGGTGGCGGCGCAAAAGGCGCGGCGCATATTGGGGTGCTTAAGGTGTTAGAGCAGCATCGCATTCCGGTTGATTATATTACTGGTACCAGTATCGGCTCCTACGTCGGCGGCATGTATGCCTTAGGTTATAGCGCCGCAGAAATCGAACACATTATGCTTAACTCCCCTTGGGCTGATGGCTACTCAGATACCATTCCTCGAGAAGTACTTACTTACCGCGATAAACAACACCGCGACAAATTTAATATCCCCATTAACGTAGGTTATAAAGATGGCGGCTTAGCCGTCCCCAGTGGCTTATTACTTGGCCAAACCATGTCGCAACTATTACGTTCATCAACTGATGTGGTAGAGCAATTTGGCGATTTTGATGATCTAGCTATTCCTTATCGCGCTGTGGCAACTGATCTAGTTACTAGTCATGCAGTGGTATTAGCTCAAGGCAGTATCGTTAAAGCCATGCAAGCCTCTGCAACGGTACCCGGGGCATTACAACCGGCTGAAATAGACGGCAAGCTACTGGTTGATGGTGGCATCTCAAATAACATGCCTGTCGATGTCATTAAAGCCATGGGCGCAGATGTGGTCATTGCCATTGATATTGGCTCACCATTGGCCAGCAAAGAGCAACTTAATGGCACGATTGCGGTGTTGGAGCAGCTTTCAACCATTTTGACCAAAGCCACCACAGAGCATCAAAAAACATTATTAACCGATGATGATGTGCTGATCCGTCCTGCGATTGATGACATGAGCACCACTGACTTTGATATCATGCCTGACGCATTAGCTGCCGGCACAGTGGCGGGCGAAGCAGCGCTGCCAATGTTGACACATTTAAGTGTCAGCGCTGAAGAATATCAGGCCTATCAAGACAATAAACAACGCGCCAAATTACTACTAGTTAATCAAGTTAACCGCCCAGTGATTAAGATTGTATTTGATAATCAATCTAGAGTGAGTGAAAGCCTGTTAGATGAAGAGTTAGCTCTTAAAAAAGGCACAGTGATCACCAAAGAAGCTTTAGATGAGGGCATAAAACGGCTTTATTCCCTTAATAAGTTTCAGCGTGTTGATGCCGAGTTTGAAGACACAGAAGCTGGACGCATATTAACAGTGACCACCCATGCCAAATCCTGGGGACCAAATTATTTTGACGCCGGTTTTAACTGGGAAGATGACTTTACCTTAGATTCAGCCATTACCCTTAGTCTGGCTTATACCATGGGTGAGCTGACTGATAATGGCGGTGAGTGGCGCAATGAAGTTCAGTTAGGTTACGACAAGCGAGTTAGCTCAGAATTTTATCAGCCATTAGACAGAGACCAAGACTTCTACATTCGTTCTAAATACGAATTTGAGATCAAAAACTGGGATTATTATGATGATAACAACCGAGTCTTTGAGCTTAAAAACACCCTAAATCAATTGGCATTTGGAGTGGGTTATAACTATTCCCACGCTGGATTAATTGAGATTGGCGCAGTGGGTGAAATTGGTGATTTAAGTAATAAAGCCGTTTCTGCCCAAGATCTTGAATATGGCTCTTATGGCGGCTATTTTTCCTTTAGTTTTGACACCTTAAATAGCATTAGTTTCCCTACAGAAGGGCAGCGGTTAACGTTTACGGCCTCGGTAAGAAATGAAGATTATAAAGGCGCGGTTATTAATGACTCTGATGAACTATCTTGGCAGTTTGAAGCGGATTGGAAAGGGGCGCTTAAGCTAGGTAACCATGCCATTGTAGGTAAAGTCGCTTTAGCCACCGTTGATGTGGACCGTGATTTTACTTTACATGTTGCAGAGCTCGGTGGCTTTTTAAATCTGTCAGGTTTTCATAAAGGCGCATTGGCAGGTGCCCATAAAGCCTTTGGCGCCTTGATTTATCAATATGATTTAGGCCGAGATGTGTTACTCAGTGATGTGCCGTTATACATAGGTACTAGCTTTGAAGCGGGTAATGTGTGGACTAATCGTGATGCAGTGGACTTTGATGACCTTATCTATGCAGGTAGCTTATATTTAGGCACTGATACCAGCTGGGGTCCTGCCGCACTTGGCTTTGGTTTGACAGATACTGGCGAGCAATCGTTTTACTTATTTTTAGGTAAAAACTTTTAATTGTTCAGTTTGAATATAAAAAGCTGCCGTATCTTTAGATAAGGCAGCTTTTTTTATGGCAGATGTTAGCAAGACACTACTACTAGATATTTTCAATCAATGATTTAAGCTGACCTAAATGTGCTAGCTGGTGGTGAGCCACTTGCCAGCGAGACTGACCGGCGAATTCAGTCGCAGGGATTGCCACCGTTTGCATGCTTGCCGCTCTTGCTGCGATCAGGCCATTAAATGAGTCTTCAATAGCTAAGCACGTTGCGGGCTCAACGCCTAAGGCCGTGGCACAATTTAAATAAACCTCAGGGTGGGGTTTGCCATATTGCAGCTTTTCGGCAGAGGCTATGGCCTCAAAATAATCCCTAATAGCCAGTTTATTCATTACTGCAGCAATTAAGTCACTGGACGATGAGGTAGCTAAGCCAATTTTTAGCCCTTGCTGCTGACAAGCTTGTAATGCTGCCACTACCCCCTGCATCGGCTTGCCTTCAGTTTCAATAAAGTGAATAACCCCATCAATAATTTGTTGGGAAACCGCTTGATTATCATACTCAGGCCAAGGGTATTTTTGATACCAATAGTGGACCAGAAGATCAATTCTCATGCCGGTGGTTTTTTCGGCATCAGCAAGAGTGATAGGCACACCCAATTGACTTAATACTGCCACCTCGACTCGTTGCCAAGCGGGCTCGGTATCAATAATGACCCCATCCATATCAAAAATAACCGCGTTAATTTTTATCAATGTCATAATAGTCCTGTTTACTGTTTTGAATATCTAAGCGATAAGGTTGAATAAGTATGTTGGTGGGTGCAAGTGATTAATATTAGCCAAATAACTATGCCTAACAGTCAAAATAATTGCAAAAAAATAGCGACAATTTGCTGAAGTAGACTCGGTTAAGTTTAAATTGTATGTATTATTTAATATATTGAATTAAATCATTTTTTATAATGTTTTAAACTATCGTCTAATTTTATTTGTTTAAAGTGAGCTGTAAATTAGCCATCGAACTCAAAATTCAGATAGATTTCGCCTCCGATAGAGTGTGATCTAATTCATACTTTTGCAAACCTGTAGTATACTACGGGTCGGATTTCAAGCCCGAACCTGTGGAATGGTCATTCTCTATATTGAATGACGTTCAGTTTCGCTGTTAGGCGCAATAACAAAGAGGAATGTTGCCGTGCTAGAAGCATATCGTAAACACGTCGCAGAACGTGCTGCAGAGGGTGTTGTCCCTAAGCCATTAGATGCACAACAAGTGGCTGAATTAGTGAAGTTAGTTGAGACGCCGCCTGCTGGTGAAGAGGCCGTGATTCTTGACTTATTAGAGAATCGTATTCCCCCAGGTGTTGATGAAGCTGCCTACGTAAAAGCAGCATTCTTAGATGCAGTGGCTCAAGGCACTGTATCGTCACCCATCCTTTCAGCTGAGCGTGCTACCGAGCTATTAGGTACCATGCAGGGCGGTTACAACATTGAACCGCTTATCGCTCAATTAGATAATGATGCACTTGCGCCAATCGCGGTTACTGCGTTATCAAACACCTTGTTGATGTTTGATGCCTACCACGACGTGGTAGAAAAAATGCAAAAAGGTAATGCTTTTGCTAAGCAAGTTGTTGAGTCTTGGGCCGAAGCAGAATGGTTCTTAAACCGTCCTAAATTAGCTGAAAAGATCACCTTGACCGTATTTAAAGTATCAGGCGAGACAAACACAGATGACTTGTCTCCGGCTCCTGATGCATGGTCTCGTCCAGACATCCCATTACATGCTTTAGCGATGCTGAAAAATGCCCGTGACGGTATTGTACCTGATGTTGCTGGCGCTGTTGGTCCAGTTAAAGAAATCGAAGCCCTTAAAGGCAAAGGTTACCCGCTTGTTTATGTGGGTGATGTTGTTGGTACCGGCTCTTCACGTAAATCAGCGACTAACTCAGTACTATGGTTCATGGGCGATGATATCCCTTATGCGCCAAACAAGCGTGCAGGTGGTTTCTGCTTAGGTGGTAAAATTGCCCCTATCTTTTTCAACACCATGGAAGATGCAGGCGCGCTACCAATCGAGCTTAACGTAGACAAGATGAACATGGGCGATGTTATCGACATCTATCCATACGAAGGCGTCGTTAAGCGTAACGGTAGCGATGAAGTTATCTCTACGTTCGAGCTAAAAACCGAGGTACTGCTTGATGAAGTACGTGCTGGTGGCCGTATTCCATTGATCATTGGCCGCGGGTTAACTGACCGTGCCCGTGAAACATTAGGCCTTGCGGCTTCTGAAGTGTTTGTTCGCCCACAAGATGTGGTTGCAACCAATAAAGGCTTTACGCTGGCACAAAAAATGGTTGGTAAAGCATGTGGTGTTAAAGGTATTCGCCCAGGTCAATACTGCGAACCTAAAATGACTTCAGTTGGTTCACAAGACACCACAGGCCCAATGACCCGTGACGAACTGAAAGATTTAGCATGTTTGGGCTTTAGCGCCGATTTAACCATGCAGTCTTTCTGCCACACTGCGGCTTATCCTAAACCTATCGATGTGAACACTCACCACACCTTACCTGATTTCATCATGAATCGTGGCGGTGTTGCACTGCGTCCAGGTGACGGGGTTATTCACTCTTGGTTAAACCGAATGTTACTACCTGATACCGTTGGTACTGGTGGTGATTCACATACCCGTTTCCCAATCGGTATTTCATTCCCAGCCGGTTCTGGCCTAGTAGCATTTGCTGCTGCAACAGGTGTTATGCCTCTTGATATGCCTGAATCAATTTTGGTGCGCTTTAAAGGTGAAATGCAACCAGGTATCACCTTACGTGACCTAGTTCATTCTATCCCGCTTAAAGCCATTGAAATGGGTCTGTTAACGGTAGAGAAGAAAGGCAAAATTAACGCTTTCTCTGGCCGCGTATTAGAAATTGAAGGTCTTGAGCAACTTAAAGTTGAACAAGCATTCGAATTATCTGATGCATCAGCAGAACGAAGTGCTGCAGGTTGTACGATTAAGCTAGATAAAGAGCCAATCATTGAATACCTAAACTCTAACATCGTGATGTTGAAGTGGATGATTTCTGAAGGTTATGGTGACCGCCGTACCATCGAGCGTCGTATTACAGCGATGCAAGAGTGGTTAGCAAACCCAGAGCTAATGGAAGCAGATGCAGATGCTGAATATGCTGAAATTATTGAAATCGATTTGAACGATATCAAAGAGCCAATTCTTTGTGCGCCAAACGATCCAGATGATGCGGTATTACTATCATCAGTTGCAGAAACAAAAATTGACGAAGTGTTTGTTGGTTCTTGTATGACTAACATTGGTCATTTCCGCGCAACCGGTAAAATGCTAGAGAAGTTTGCCACGACCTTGCCGACTCGCTTATGGATTGCACCGCCAACTAAGATGGATAAAGACCAGTTAACTGAAGAAGGTTACTACGCGATCTTTGGCCGTGTTGGTGCGCGTATTGAAATCCCAGGTTGTTCACTGTGTATGGGTAACCAGGCACGTGTTGCTGAAGGTGCGACCGTTGTTTCAACTTCAACACGTAACTTCCCTAACCGTTTAGGTACAGGTGCAAATGTGTACTTAGCATCAGCTGAGTTAGCAGCAGTAGCGGCATTATTAGGCCGTCTACCGTCACCTGGAGAGTACCAAGACTACGCCAAAGAATTAGATGCTACAGCGTCTGATACTTACCGTTACTTGAACTTTGATCAAATTGATTCTTACACTAAGAAAGCTGACAGCGTGATTTTCCAAACTGCGCTTTAATCTTTAAAAAGATGACTGACGTTTAAAAGCGTCAACTGAAAAATGCCAGCGATTAAGCTGGCATTTTTGTGTCTTGGAATTGGGATTTTGAGCGGATAGCCATTACTTTTTGATGACTAAAAATGCCCAAACCAAGTTTGGAAATACCAAACTAAGAGTATTTGATATTCATATCAATCAAGGGTTCACGTGAACCTTTTTCGGCACGAAGTCGTGCTAAATACCGTTCCCAGATTTCCACTTGTTGATTACCCAGTTCAAATAAAATCTTCCACGAAAACAAGCCGGTATCATGGCCATCATCAAAAGTGATCTTTACCGCGTAATTGCCTACTGGTTCAATGCCAGTGATATTGACGGCTTTCTTATGAGTCACAAGAATAGGGTTACCATGGCGCTGCACTTCAGCAGAAGGGGAGTGAACCCGTAACATTTCACAACTGATATTGAATACTTCACCGCTTTCAAAGCTCACTTCAAGCAGTTTAGATTTACGCTTTAACTTTAGATTAGTAACAACTGGGCTTTTGTCTTGCTGGCTCATGAAATAGCTCTCTTTTAAGATGCTGTCAGCAACAGTTAAGTTCGCTTGCTGGCAATGATAGACAATAAAAAAGGTGATAGGCCATTGTGGCACTAATCACCTTTATTTTGCTAATCCTGTCGATGCTAAATTAGTTTTAGATCACAGAACGCTTTAGCTTACTGCAAAAGTAAATTCAAGCAGCGCTTAAAGAATGAAGCGACTTAAGTCTTCATCTTCCACTAAGGCGTCTAGGTGATCATTGACATATTCAGCATCAATCATGAATGAGCTACCTGATTTTTCAGAAGCGTCATATGAAATCTCTTCCATCAGCTTTTCCATCACAGTATGCAGGCGACGAGCACCGATGTTTTCAGTGGTCTCGTTCACTTGCCAAGCCGCTTTAGCAATGCGTTCAATACCACATTCACTAAATTCAACTTTAACGCCTTCAGTCCCCATTAACGCCACATATTGCTCGGTTAATGATGCATGTGGCTCAGTTAGAATACGTTTAAAGTCATCAGCGGTGAGTGCACTTAGCTCAACACGGATTGGTAAACGACCTTGAAGCTCAGGGATTAAATCCGATGGCTTAGACATCTGGAATGCACCTGAGGCGATAAACAAGATGTGGTCGGTTTTGACCATGCCGTGTTTAGTGGTCACAGTACAACCTTCGATTAATGGCAGTAAGTCACGTTGAACCCCTTCACGTGATACGTCAGGGCCTGAGCTTTCGCCGCGCTTACAAATCTTGTCGATTTCATCTAAAAATACGATACCGTTTTGCTCTACCAAGTCGATAGCTTGCTCTTTCATGTCTTCTTGATTGACAAGTTTTGCAGCTTCTTCTTCGATAAGCAGCTTGAAGGCTTCTTTAATTTTAACCTTTTTACGGTTTTCTTTAGTTTGCCCCATGTTTTGGAACATACTTTGAAGCTGATTAGTCATCTCTTCCATGCCTGGAGGTGACATGATCTCAACACCCACTTGCGGCGCGGCTAAGTCGATATCAATTTCTTTATCGTCTAGCTGGCCTTCACGTAATTTCTTACGGAAGATTTGACGGGTATTTGAATCATCTTTCTTTTCAGTATCCCAGTCTTCTTTTGGCTTAGGCAATAGGGCATCAAGGATGCGCTCTTCTGCAAGCTCTTCAGCGCGATGACGGCCTTTTTTCATTTGCTGTTCGCGGGTCATTTTCACGGCTGAGTCAGTTAAATCACGGATGATTTGCTCAACTTCTTTACCGACATAACCCACTTCAGTGAATTTAGTGGCTTCTACTTTAATGAAAGGCGCATTAGCTAGTTTTGCTAAGCGGCGGGCAATTTCAGTTTTACCGACACCGGTTGGGCCAATCATTAAAATATTCTTTGGCGTCACTTCTTGGCGAAATGAGGCTTCAAGTTGCATGCGTCTCCAACGGTTACGAAGCGCAACGGCTACAGAACGTTTAGCATTTTTTTGACCAATGATGTGCGAGTCTAGCTCATGGACAATCTCGCGTGGGGTCATTTCAGACATAGATAATTCCTTACGTGCTAATTTAGTAGTCGATTTGCTCAACGGTTTTATGTTGGTTGGTGAATACACATATATCACCGGCAATCGTTAATGATTTTTCTGCAATGTCACGGGCACTTAAATCGGTATTTTGTAATAAGGCTAGCGCAGAAGCGTGGGCATAGTTGCCACCAGAACCAATTGCAATTAGGTCATGCTCAGGCTGAACCACATCGCCGTTACCGGTAATGATTAATGATTCTTTGGTGTCGGCGACAATAAGCATGGCTTCAAGGTTGCGGAGCATTTTGTCGGTGCGCCAATCTTTGGCGAGTTCAACGGCTGATTTTAATAAATGGCCTTGATGCATTTCGAGCTTGGTTTCAAAACGCTCAAAAAGAGTAAATGCATCGGCTGTGCCGCCAGCAAAACCTGCGATAACTTTATTTTGGTATAAGCGACGCACCTTACGTGCATTGCCTTTCATGACGGTATTGCCAAGGGATACTTGGCCATCACCTGCGATGACAACTTGATTATTGCGGCGAACGGAAACGATAGTAGTCACGGTAAATCCTCTTAACGACTGCAGCGTAAAATAGTCTGCTGCTGGTTGATAAACTAGATATGGGGGTGGTTAATAGAAATTCAAGGGAATAAAAAAGACGCTAACAATGTTAGCGTCTTTTTTGAGTTGTTTATAAGTTCTTGGCTACTGAGGCTGAACTCTCACTTCGCTAAGTTTAGTATTCCCATAGCCAAATTTGGCAGCCATTAATGCTAGCACGCTGCAATTTATGTCTGGCACGCTCTGCGGCACGTTTTGACTCAAATGGCCCTAAGATCACTTTATGCCACACGCCAGTCGTGCCTTGGGTCGCTCTCACTTGGGCTTCTAGACCTTGAAAGGCAATCACGGCTTTCATTTCTTCAGCCTGAGCAAGCTTTCTAAATGAGGCGCATTGCATTTGGTAAGGGCCTTGAGACTTCATCGCACCTTCTGGCACTTCAATATCAATACTTTTATTTTCTAGCTCTTCCAAATAAGTCCACTGCTCCGTTGGCTTTGGCGGCAGGGCATTAGGGTCTTTTTTCGCAGGTTTTGGCATTGGCTTTTCAACCACTTGGCTTGCTGGTGCTGACTCAGGCGTAGCATCATCAGAACTACCACTGATAAACCACAAGAAATAACCAAAACCGCCTAACAGTAAAATGACCACCAAGGTCGGCAAATAAGGAATAGAGCGCTTTTGCTGAGCTGCGCCTCTCTTTTTAGATGCCGAACGTTTTTTGGGACTAGGCTTTTTATTAGCGTAATCTCGGCTCATTTACATACGCTCTAAGGTTTCGATGCCTAACAGCGACAAACCGGTTTTTAAGGTTTTTGAAGTTAACTGCGCCAATAATAAACGGCTTTGTTTTTGCGCTTCAGTTTCAGCGGCAAGCACAGGGCAAGCTTCATAAAAACTTGAGAATTCACTGGCTAGCTCATAAACATAGGCACACATAACATGTGGCAAGCCTTTTTCTGTCATGCGAGTTAATACTTCGCCAAACTGAGCAAGCTTAGTGCCGAGTTGCTTTTCTTTATCGTGTTCAAGCACGATTTTAGCCTGACTTAAGTCAACATCTGCTGCACGTTTAAAGATGCCTGCAACACGGGTGTAAGCATAAAGTAGGTACGGAGCGGTATTACCTTCAAAGCTGAGCATTTGCTCAAAGCTAAAGATATAATCGCTGGCGCGGTTTTTTGAAAGGTCAGCATATTTAACCGAGCTTATTCCTACAACGCGAGCCACTTCAAGGAGTGTCTCTTCGTCCATATCAGGGTTTTTGCTACGCACTAATTCAACGGCGCGAGTGTTTGCTTCATCGAGTAAATCCACTAACTTAACGACGCCACCACTACGGGTTTTAAATGGACGACCATCAGGGCCATTCATGGTGCCGAAACCTGTGTGCTCTAGCGATAAACCTTCACGGACGAAACCGGCAGTATTAGCCAGTTTGAATACTTGTTGGAAATGCAGTGCTTGGCGCAAGTCGACAAAGTACAGGGCGCGATCGGCTTTTAGTACATTTGAGCGATAACGCATTGCGGCTAAATCAGAAGTAGCATATAAGTAGCCGCCATCTGCTTTTTGAATAATAACCGGCAGAGGCTCGCCTTCTTTGGTGCGAAACTCTTCTTGGAATACCACTTTAGCGCCATTACTTTCACTTAGTAACCCTTTGGCATCTAAGTCTTTAACTACTTGTGCTAGGTCATCGTTGTAAGCGCTTTCGCCATGAACATCTTCACGGGTTAAGGTCACCCCAAGGCGTTTATATACGTCATGACAATGGGCTAACGAAATATCATTAAATTCACGCCATAGTTTGTTGCAGTATTCATCACCTGATTGCAGTGATACGACTAAGTTACGGGCGCGGGTAGCAAAGTCGCTTGATTCATCAAAACGTACTTTTGCTTCACGGTAGAAGGTTTCTAAATCAGATAGCTCAAGATCAGCTTGTTCGCCATGAGCTGCGCGAAGCTCTTCCATATATGCCAGTAACATGCCGAACTGAGTGCCCCAGTCACCCACATGGTTTTGACGAATGACCTTATGGCCTAAAAATTCTAGTGCGCGTACTACACTGTCACCAATAATGGTTGAACGTAGATGACCTACGTGCATTTCTTTGGCAAGGTTTGGTGATGAGTAATCAACTACAATGGTTTGTGATTCAGGTAAGGTGATCCCTAAATGCTCACTGTTTAATGCATCTTGCAGTTGATTCGCTAAGGCATTTTCATCAATAAAGAAGTTGATGAAACCAGGGCCTGCAATTTCAACTTTAGCCACATGGCTAGATGCCGGTAGGTTGTCGATGATTAGCTGAGCGATATCGCGCGGGTTCTTTTTAGCAACTTTGGTTAGCATCATCGCTAAGTTAGTGGCTAAATCACCATGAGTTTTATCTTTAGTGCGCTCAACTTGAATGCGAGCCTGAAAATCAGCTGGGACAATGCCTTGTTGCTTAAAAGAGTCGACGGTTTGTTCTAGTAAAGATGCAATATGTGATTTCATGGGCGTTTATCAGCACTAACTTAAAGTAAAAGACAGGAGTAACCGACTATTTTAGCCGCTTTTGATACTCGAATGCTATCTCGATAGTGTTTTTATTCGAGATTTTTTAAAAAATTCAGCAACGCGAATTTAATTGTTGGATCAGACAAGCTGATTACATTAAATCTTGCGGGTCGCGGTCAATGCTCCAGCGGCATTTTTTACTTTCAGGCAATGCTTCAATGGTTGGCAGTACTTGCTCAAAAACCTGTTGTAATCGTTGTCTATTTTTAGCTTGAAATAATAACTGACGGCGGTATTTGCCCGCTTTACGATCCAGTGGCGCAGGCATTGGGCCAATGATTTCAAACTCTTTATCTTGGGGTAATAAGCTGGCCACCTGATTGAGAAAGCTATCGGCATCTTCTGCTAAATGGGCATCGGCTCTAAGCAGCACCATGTGCCAAGCGGGTGGTAGCAGGGCTTGTTGGCGCTCAAGTAATTGCCCGCGGGCAAACTTACCATAACCGTGCTGCAGTAAATCCCTTAATATGGGGTTATCACTTTGATGGGTTTGTAGTAATACTTTACCGGGCTTATCAGCACGGCCGGCGCGGCCTGAAACCTGGGTATAAAGCTGCGCAAAGCGCTCTGGCGCTCGAAAGTCAGCGCTGAATAAAGCGCCATCGACATCCATTAATCCCACTAAAGTCACATCTGGAAAATGATGCCCTTTAGCTAGCATTTGGGTGCCCACTAAAATTTTATATTCACCTTTTAAAATGCCGTTGAGCTGTTTTTCTAATGAGCCTTTTCTGCGGGTGGTGTCACGATCGATCCTCACTACCGGATATTGGGGAAACTCTTGTTCTAAGGCTTGTGCCAATTGCTCTGTGCCGGTGCCATGGCCCATTAACATGGTGCTGCCGCACTCATGGCATTGATGAGGAATAGCATATTGATTGCCACAATGGTGACAGCAGATTTCATTTAAACCTTGATGAACAGTAAAAAAGGCATCGCAGCGATCGCATTCATGCAAATGTCCGCACTCATGACAAAGTAGGGCTGGCGAAAAGCCACGGCGGTTTAGAAATAGTAATACTTGGTTGCCCGCATCTAGGTGCATACGCATTTCATTGATCATTGAGGCGCTCATGCCGGCCTTAAGCGGATGGGAGCGAATATCGATAATTCCTTGCTTCACTTTTTGGGCTGCACCTGCGCGTTCGCCGAGTTCTAAGTGGGCATAACGGCCTGAAATGGCATTCTGTAGCGATTCTAGCGATGGCGTTGCCGAACCTAAAATCACTTGAATATCTTCTAAGTGGCCGCGCATAACAGCTAAATCGCGGGCGTGATAACGCACCCCTTCTTGCTGCTTAAAGCTGCTGTCATGTTCTTCATCAAGAATGATAAGCCCCGGATATGCCATTGGGGTAAATAATGCCGAGCGAGTGCCGATAATAATCGCGGCTTCACCGCTACGGGCCTGACGCCAAGCCTCTAAACGCTGGTTGTCAGTTAATGCGGAGTGAATAACGGCAATATTGACATCAAATCGGCGCTTAAAGCGGTTAATGGTTTGCGGTGTTAAGCCTATTTCAGGCACCAAAATCAGCGCTTGTTTACCTTGCTTTAGGATAGTTTCTAATACTGACAAATAGACTTCGGTTTTACCAGATCCAGTAATGCCCTCTAATAAACTGCAATGAAACCCTTGCTGCTGATTAAGGATAGATACTGCCACTGCTTGCTGTTTATTAAGTTTAAGTGGGGTTTCTGTCATGACCAATTGTTGACGCCAGCTTAAGTCGGCGGCATTGGTGATGTGTTGGCGCTCAACCCAGCCTTTATCTTCAAGGGCTTTTAAGGCCACTTTACTGAGCTCTTGGGTGGTAAATTCATCTTGGCTGATGGCCGACTGCTGCAGTAATTCGAATAATTTCTTTTGTGCTGGCGCTCTTTTGAGCACGCTGATATCGACTTGCTTGCCTTGCTCGTTTAACGCAAATACAGTCACAGTCTGCGGTTGAGCACTTGACCCTTTACGCAGGGCAACCGGTAAGGCTTGGCTGAGCATTTGCCCTTGGCTGGCAAAGTAATATCTTGCCGCCCAAAGTGTTAATTTGTACAAACTTTCAGGCAGTAACGGTTTATCATCCAGCAGTTCAGTGATAGCTTTAATCTTGTTTGCTGGCACGTCGCAGTCATCTTTAATGGCAGTAATAAGCCCAATTAGTTGCTGTCGACCAAAAGGCACTTTTACCCGCAGTCCAAGCTTTATTTGTGCTACGTTGGCTTCAGGGATTTGGTAACTAAAGGTTTGCCGCATGGGAACGGGCAATGCAACCTCAACAAACACAGGCATAAGTCATCATCATTCAGAATTGTGAAGCTCTAGTTTACTCCAGCTAGACCGTAAATAAATAGGATAAGAGAAAATTGATGTTAAAAGGATTATTTAGCAAACATACCCTAGCACTGTCTGTGTTTTTATTTTCGTTTAGTGCCCAAGCAGCGCTGAGTCATATCAGTATCAATAGCCGCCATTTTAAGCTAGATCAGCATCCGCAATTAAAGCTTAATATTGTGGCCGCTAACGATGATCTTTCACGGCTGAGTTTTCACTTACGTCAAACCGTTGGAGCAAATGAGGTTGTTGAGGAGTTAATGCTGCAACCTGTGAGTCGCTTTATGCTCTATGCCATAGGTGTTGATGATGTCAGTGACCCTAATGCTAAGCTGATTGTCAGTGAATATAAGGGCAATAGCTGGCAGCAGTATGCGGTATTGTCGGTATTTGATGCCCCTTACATAAAGCCAAATGGTCGCAGTGATATTAAAATCGATGCCGCTAAAGCACTCAAAAAAGTCCCGTTAGCTGCAACACCAGCCGAAAAGGATCCTATTATTGTAACGGCGAGTAATAACAGCAATAACAGTCAAGCTTGTATGGTTGAGCGTAATAACACTGAGACCTTATGGGGGATTGCGTCACGTTATGCGACATCGTGGAATACCCATGTTTATGGGGCGATGTTAGCGCTTTATGAGGCCAATCCTCAGGCGTTTTCTCAGCAGAAAATTCACTTAATCAAACAAGATGTGCCATTGCGATGCCCGACAAAAGTTCAGTTGAATCAATATATAACAAAGGCTGATGCGAAGCTTGAATTTGAGTCGATAGAAGCTAAACACCGTAGCCAATAAATAGCACTTGTTTGGTCTGGACACATACTGTACTATTGCGCGCCTAAAACACTATTGTTATTAACGCATGTGGTGCTCAACTTCGGGTTGGGAGAGCGACGTGGCCTCTATTAAAAGGTAATCCAAATGAAAACAGGTATCCACCCAGACTACGCTGAAATTACTGCAACTTGTACTTGTGGTAACATCATTAAAGTAAATTCAACTGCTGGTAAAAACTTGCACTTGGACGTATGTGGCGCATGTCACCCATTCTACACTGGTACTCAGAAAGTTGTAGACACTGGTGGTCGTATCGACAAATTCAACAAGCGCTTTGGTGCACTTGGTAAAAAATAATTGCTCTTGCAATTATTTTAAGAAAAAGACGCTTCGGCGTCTTTTTTTGTAGCTGTCACTTTTTACACAAATTTATTTTCAGCTGAATAAAGTTTTTGGTTATAAATTATATAAACTCAACTGAGTTAATAATATTGTTATTTAGACAAACTTTTGACAAGTTTAAGTAGCATTTTACGGTTTTTATTAGCAAATCTTGTTATTTGTCTACATTTTTAAGTCCTTGATTCTTAATGTGATGGTTAATTTTTTGATTAAAAAATATAACTTGACCAAATTCTAATTATTAAAGGTAACTTTTGTTATTTTTTGATTTATAATCCCAGCAGAAAGCGATCGCTGACGGATTAGTTTGATCTCAAGTTATTTTTAACTGGCCTCGTTTTCGCAGAATTACTTTTACTTCGCCGTATCACTTGCCTCACTCAGGAAAATACAATGCCAGATTTTCGCCAACAAGCTCTCGATTACCATGAATTCCCAGTTGCAGGTAAAACTGCTGTAACCCTCACTAAACCAGCGCAAACCAGTCATGATCTGTCGCTGGCATACAGTCCTGGTGTGGCAGAGCCGGTAAGAGAAATTGCGGCAAACCCTGATGACGCATATCGTTATACTAATAAAGGTAATACCGTTGCGGTGATTTCTAACGGTACGGCAATTTTAGGCTTAGGTAACTTAGGCCCATTAGCATCAAAACCTGTAATGGAAGGTAAGGCATTACTGTTTAAGCGTTTCGCCAATATTGATTCAGTTGATATTGAAGTGAAGCACAGAACTACGGCAGATTTTATTAATACGGTTGAGTCGATTGCAGATACCTTTGGCGGCATTAATTTAGAAGATATCAAAGCGCCTGAGTGTTTTGAAATTGAAAGAGAGCTTATTGCCCGTTGTAATGTGCCTGTGTTTCATGATGATCAACATGGTACGGCTATCGTAACTGCAGCAGGCATGTTGAACGCACTTGAAATTCAAGGCAAAAAAATTGAAGACGCAGTATTTGTTTGTTTAGGTGCAGGTGCTGCGGCCATTGCTTGTATGACCATGATTGTTAAGTGTGGCGCTCAGCGTGAAAATGTTTACATGCTCGACAGACAAGGCGTGATCCATACTCGCCGTGAAGACATTAACGAATACAAAGCCTTGTTTGCTAACAACACAGACAAGCGTACCTTACAAGATGTGATTAAGGATGCCGACGTATTCTTGGGGCTTTCTGGCGCTGATTTATTAACTGCTGATGACATTGCGCTAATGGCACCAAAACCGGTTATTTTTGCTTGTTCAAACCCAGATCCTGAAATTAAACCTGAGTTGGCTCACTCAATCCGTCAAGATTTGATTATGGGTACCGGCCGTAGTGATTACCCAAACCAAGTGAATAACGTATTGTGTTTTCCTTTCATTTTCAGGGGCGCATTAGACGTTCGAGCCAGTGTCATTAATGATGAAATGAAAATTGCTGCAGTTAAAGCGTTAGCGGCAATTGCTAAAGAACCGGTTCCCGCAGAAGTATTAGCAGCCTACCCACATGTTAATTCATTAAGCTTTGGCCCAGAGTACGTGCTGCCTAAGCCAATGGACCCTCGTTTATTGAAAAATATCGCCAGTGCGGTATCTCAGGCGGCCATTGATTCAGGTGTCGCGGTATTAGATAAGGTACCCACTGACTATTAATCTATTAATGGTTAGATATTCACCTTAGTTAGAAGGGGCATTAGCCCCTTTTTTATTGGCTGAAAATGGCGTTAATAATAAACGAGTTTGATTGCTATAATTAAATGATGCTGAGTAAATGTCACTATTATTTTTGCAAGATTGCAGCAGATAATATAGCTAAATAAGATTATTAAGCCTAAGCTCACTTTTTTAAAACTGCGACAGCATTTTTTTATTAAACAAGTGATAGTATGACGCGTTCAATATAAGGCGAGACTATTAGTATAAAGTAAACGCGTTTAGCATAAACTGAACATGTGATTTTAATATTATTTTTCTAAACTATTTCTCTAATAATAAAAATGTACTCGCAATAAAATAACAATAACTAATTCCCCTTGAGTGCTGTGTTTAAGCAGGATGCTGATAAATGAAATTAACGAAAATGCTAACCAAAAAGCTGATCAGTTTTTGGCTGTTATCGCTCACGGCTGTGGGCTTTATTTTTTTGGTGGGTGCTATGGTCAGTTTCACGCAACTGACCTATAAATTTCAGCAGCAAAAAGTCGATAAGTTAGGGTTGATGTTAGTTGAACACTATCAATCTAAGAGCCAATCCGCAAACCAATCCAAGAGCCAACCCAAGTATCAGTGGGATTTACATGCATGGCTACCGCCTATGCTGATGGCTTTTAACGCCAATTCATTTAAGTTGACCCGTGGTGATGATATTTTATTTGAGTATTACTCCCCTACGGCAGATCAATATCCCACTCTATATAAGCATACGCTTGATAAGTCGTCTAATTTAGCGATGGAGCTAAATTTGCCTCAGCCTTATCTAGTACAACAATTGGGGTGGTATGAATATATCAGCTTGTTTATTGCTTTAAGCGCCATTGGACTGTTTGTCCGTTTTGGATTGCGCTGGTTTACTGAAGAGTTAGACGGCATTGAACATATTGCTCAGCGTAGTCATTTGATTTTGGATGGAGAGCATCAACAAGCATTGCAATATGCGGCTAAGGCCAGACCACGACTGATTAACCGTGCCATGACAAAGTTACTTGTGCAACTGCAAGATGCCCAAAAAGAGCGTGGCCGTTTTGATCAGTTTATTCGCTCGAATACCTTTTTGGATCCCAGCACCCGCATTGGTAACCGCATATTTTTTGAAAACCGTTTGGAGGCGTTAACGCACCAAGAAACCATGATTGCTCATGGAGTAGTGGTGCTGATGAACTTTGACGACTTAGATTTATTGCAGCAACAACATGGTGTTGAAGAAGTGAATGAGCAGCTTAATGACTTAGTGCAAGCTGTACAAAGGTTGCTGGTGAGATTTGAAGAGTCCATTTTTGCTCGCTACAGTTTTAATCAATTTGTCGTGGTAGCGCCGCAACTTTCCCTTGCTGAAGCGGACAGTTTAGCCGGCAAACTGCTTAAAATTGGCATTAGCCAATTACAAAATCAGTCTGACTCTCAAGATAACTATATTCATTTGGGGGCGGCCTTTTATAAGGCTGGCGATCAGCAGCAGCAGATCGTTGAAGAAGTCGAAATGGCCTTGAAAGCAGCGCAATTGCAACGAAATAATAACTGGTTTATGTATGACAAAGGCGCTGTGGATAAAGAGATCGCCAAAGGATCGGTGCGTTGGCGCAGTTTCTTAGAAAGCACCTTAGTTAACCGCCGCTTTGTGACTGTTACTAAAAAAGTGATTGATAGCGATGGCGCAACTTGTCATCAGGAAGTCTTTAGCCGGGCTATTGATAATCAAGGTAATGAGGTTAGGGCGACGTTATTTATACCTATGGCCAACAAATGTGGCTTGATGCCGCAAATTGAGCGGCAATTAATTGAAACTGTATTGTTCGAGCTAATGGCTAATAACCAACAGCATTTTAGTGTTAATTTAAGCCTCGATTCGCTAACCAGTCGCGCTTTTACGCGCTGGCTACAAACCACATTACTTGAGCATCGCCCTTTAGCATCAAGGCTTACTTTTGAAGTGGCTGAAAATATTGTGGTCAAACATCAACAAGACTTGGTAGCCACGCTCGAAATGCTTCGCAAAATAGGAGCCAGGTTGTGTGTTGACCATGTGGGCTTGCAAGTTGTGGGCACTCACTATATTCAAGAGTGTCATTTTGACTTAGTAAAATTGCATCGCTCTATTATTCACCAAATCCATTTAAAGTCAGAAAACCAATTGTTTATTCGTAGCTTAATTGGTGGCTTATATCGCGCTGAAGTGCAGGTATTTGCTGAAGGTGTCAGCAGTTTTGAAGAGTGGCAAACTTTAAAAATTCTCGGTGTTAGTGCCGCCCAAGGTGACTTTTTTAACCATTAGTATTGACCTTGTTTGGGCTAGCTTAAAAGCGTTTTGCTATAAATTGGTACAATAATTGTATCTTACTGTATCAGTAACGACTCATAGTGGGTCGTTATCGGTAGCCGTTCTGGGAGCAATGATAGATTTTGGCCATTTACTCAGCAGATTTTAGCACATTTAACAGTGATAGCATGTTTGATGAACAAGTGTGAAACTTGTGTATCTTCGTTTAACAACCTATCTTATGTATAATGGAAAATTAGCCAAATATTCCCCTATAAAATTAAGGGACTAAAGGTTAAAATGACACGCGTTATTTTTTTGACACTTTTTTAGTCTTAGTTGGCTATAGTCGTTATGACATCTCGGTAAGTGCGCTATTTTGATGTTGTATAATTGGTTTGATTTTGGCTGCGTAGAGTTGCTTTTCTATGTCATTACATTTGCGAGTCATTGAAGCACAGGGTTTTGAATGAAAAATGGTTTTTTGAACACATTAGCTTTTTGGCGCAAGCCTCAGCCTACTACAGAGTTAGGCTTATACCTTGGCGCGGATACGATTTCAGTTTTTCAGACTAATATTGTCAGCAATGCTGAACAACAAACTGATTCAAAAACAAAATCCTTTGTAAACTCGGCTAAAAACAGTGTTATTCATCAAATCGCTTTTAATGGCGATAATTACTCAAAAGCCTTTGAAATGCTACAGCAAGAATTTGGTGCAGCTAAGCTTCAAATTGTTTTGAGCGAAGCCTTTTATCAGTTAGTCACTGCCGACAAACCCAATGTACAAGCACAAGAGTTAACTCAGGCGCTATTGTGGTCGGTTAAAGATTTAGTTTCAGAGCCTGTTGGCAACATTCAATTAGATTACTTTGAGTCTTCGTTAAATACATCCGGAAAAATTAATGTGGTGGTAGCCAATAAAGCGCAGCTGTCACAATTGGCACAAGCTTGTGAGCATCATGGTTTTGTCATTAGCGGCATCAGCATTGAAGAACTTGCCATGACCCACTTATTTGACGATGAGTCAGCCCACATGATTGTTAGTCATGTATCAGGGCAAGAGTTGCTATTAACCGTGGTTAAGCAAGGCGAGCTATTAATGCAGCGCCGAGTGCGCGGTTTCAGTCAAATAGATAGCGCCAGTGCCCAAGACTTACAATATGGATTAGCCGATAATTTGAGTTTAGAAATCCAACGCTCAATGGATTACTTCGAGAGCCAATTACGCCAAGCGCCAGTTCATTCGATTAATTTACTTATCAGTGGTGAATCCCAAGCCTTGGTGCCTTTGGTTGCACAAAACTTTAATCAAACGGTCAGTGTGATCTCACACGACTCAGTAAATGGTCATTTTGCCGCCATGGCATATGCGCAACTCGCTGGAGGTGTTAAGTGATCAAAACCACGGTTAACCTGTTTAGCGTAGACTTATTGCCCGCCAAGTTAAGGCTATCTTTTGAGCGCATGATGCTGGCGGTTGCCGCCGTAGTTGTGCTCAGCCTTATCGCCTGGGGTGTTGGTTTTTGGTTGGAGTCGACTCTTGCCAGTCAGCACGGCGCATTATCAAAGCAAAAGTTGCAATTAGACAACCAAAAAGCGGCGTTAGAGCTGCAATTATCCACCCGTCAACCGGATGCGGATTTAGTTGCTAAAGTCGAGCTTGAGCAGCAACGTCTAGAGTTAAAGCAATTATTATCAGATGAAATAAAACAACGAGATAACATGATAAGTCATGGCTACGCAGGCCTGCTCACCGATCTTGCCTCTGTATCTGATAGTTCTGTGTGGCTAAACCGTATCGTGATTAATCAGCAATATTTTGAATTTGAAGGTTTTGGCTCTCACCCCCAGAGCATTCCGCTATGGGTTGAGCGATTAAAAACCACTGAAACCCTTAAAGGTTATGCCTTTGCCACCATGACAATGGATAGAGGCGAAAACCAGCCTTTGGCGTTTAAGTTGGCGAGCACTGCTGAACAGGGGGCGAAGCAATGAAGCAAACATGGCAAAAACTCGCCACTCAGTTTAATGAGCTTAGTCAGCGCGAAAGAGTATTGATTGCCCTTGCCAGCATAATTGTTGTCGCAATGCTGCTTTATATTCCGGTTGAAACTATCTGGAAAGAAAGATTAAAGCTGTCACATCAAGTCACGCAAATTGAATCTGAAAATGATATTTCAGAGCAACAAATTGCGCTTTATCAGCAGCGATTAGCCATGGATCCTAATAGCGATTATCGCAATAGATTGACCATGATTGAGCAGCAAAATCAGCAGATGGATGCCAATTTAGAAAGCCAGATGATCTCCATGGTGCCAGCCAATTATATGCCGACAGTATTAACCACTTTGCTGGGTAATATTAACGATGTGAAGTTAGTGTCATTTTCCTCTATCGCCCCGCAGCCACTTATTGAGGTGGGCGAAGAAGACAAAATGAACTTATATAGCCATGGTATTCGCTTGACCCTAGAAGGGCGCTATTTTGCTATTTTAAAATTTATTCAGTCCATTGAAGCGATGCCAGACAAATTATATTGGAAGCGTCTCGATTACCATGTTGAGCAACACCCCAATGCCACAGTAGAAATAGAGCTTTATACCTTAAGTATTAATAAGGAGTTTATTAGTGTTGCACAATAAGCAGATACTCATAATCACCTGTGCTATCAGCCTAAGCTTTCTGCTATTCAGTAGCTTAAGTTTTGCAAAAGCATTGAGAGATCCGACACTACCAGGCAAAGGCTACGCAGTGTCATCGACTCAAGTTAATCGTCCGGGCTCATTAGTACTTAATAGCATAATGCATAGTAATAAACCCCATGCGGTGATTAACAACAAAATATTTTTTGTTGGTGATCGCGTCGAAGGGGTACGAATTGAATATATTGGAAAGCAATACGTTAATTTAGCTGATGGCAGAAAATTAACGCTATTTCAATCGATAACAGAGCGATAGGAAATCAATAACAATGAATGTAATTAAGTATATAACCCCTCTGCTATCTCTATGTTTGCTAGGTTGTCAAACCACAGACAGACCCGATCCAACCACGTCTAAAAGTGAGCTGAGTCAATCTCTTGAGCAAGCACAAGCGGCGCAAAATATTGTCCCGCCGCCAGCGCAAATGCCTGAAGATGTGCAGCGTGAATTAAATGGTTCAAGTTCCCTTGGCAGAACCAGTGCATCTTTACCGACTGAGCGCCGCTTTGATGTGTCTGCTAACGATGTTGATGCAAAAGTGTTTTTCCCAAGTTTAGTCCAAGGCACCCCTTTAAGTGTGGCGGTGCATCCTGATGTGACGGGCTCTATTTCTGTATCGCTCAATGGCGTGACGCTTTCTGAAGTGATTAAAGTGATTGAAGACATTTATGGTTATGAAGTTAGCCAAGATGGCCGTATTTTACGGATCTTCCCAGCGGGCATGCGCACTGAAACCTATCCGTTAAATTATATTTATATGGAACGTGAAGGCTTATCACTAACCTCTGTCAGTTCTGGCCGTATCTCAGATAGTAATGACAACTCAAACTCTAATTCAAACAGCAATAGTTCAAATAACAGTAATAGCAATAGCTCAAATAACAGCAGTAATAATAGCAATAACGATGGTAACGATAATACCAACGGCACCTTTATTCGCTCGACCACCAAGTCAAATTTTTGGGGTGAGCTAGAAAAAACCTTAGTATCAATTATTGGCGATACCGGTGGTGGACGCCAAGTGGTGATTACCCCTCAAGCTGGCTTAGTAACTGTGAGGGCTTTTCCAAACGAGCTACGCCAAGTCAGCACCTTTTTAAATATTGCAGAAACCCACTTACAGCGTCAGGTTATTCTGGAAGCCAAGATTTTAGAAGTGACCTTATCTGATGGTTATCAGCAAGGTATTCAATGGGATAACGTATTAGGCCATGCAGGTAGCACAGACATTAGTTTTGGCACTTCACCGGGTAATGGCTTAAGCGATCAAATTACTAATGTGATAGGTGGGGTGACCTCTGTCAGCTTAACCGGTACCGACTTTAGCACCATGATAAGCCTGCTGGATACCCAAGGGGATGTAGATGTACTTTCAAGCCCTCGGGTGACCGCATCTAACAACCAAAAAGCAGTGATCAAAGTGGGTAATGATGAGTACTTTGTTACTGACGTATCATCAACCACGGTTGCAGGAACAACGCCAGTGACCACGCCGCAAGTTGAACTCACGCCATTTTTTTCGGGGATAGCCTTAGATGTGACCCCGCAAATTGATGGTGAAGGCAATGTCTTGTTGCATGTTCATCCATCAGTGATTGATGTGTCTGAGCAAATCAAAGAAATTAAAGTGAGTGGCTCATCATTAGAGCTGCCATTAGCGCAAAGTGAAATCCGTGAATCTGACACTGTGATAAAAGCGTCATCAGGTGATGTGGTGGTGATCGGTGGCCTAATGAAGAGCGAGAATATTGAAATTGTCTCTAGAGTGCCGCTACTGGGTGATATTCCTTTCTTAGGGGAAGCATTTACCAACCGCAGTAAATCAACCAAAAAAACCGAGCTTATCATTATGCTTAAGCCTACGGTTGTTGGCGCAGACACCTGGACCAATGAGCTAAAACGTTCAAAAGACCTGTTAGATCGTTGGTACCCAGAGCAAGAATAGCGATGTAAGCACGAGCAAACATTATGTATCAGCAGCACTTTGGCCTGAGTCAGTTACCGTTTACGCTTACGCCAAATACACAGTTTTTCTTTGGTTTGACGCCCCATGTGGAGGCGTTACAAGTGCTGCAAACTGCCATCGCTAACGGTGAAGGCTTTATTAAAGTAACTGGTGAGGTAGGGACAGGTAAAACGCTGATTTGTCGTAAGCTGATGAACGATTTACCGACTAATTATCACTGCGCATATGTACCGAACCCTTATTTAACCCCTGACGAGCTTCGTTGGGCGTTAGCGGCGGAGCTCGGGGTTTTATTAACTGAAAACCTCAATCAGCAGCAACTTACCAGCTTAATTCAAAGCCGTTTACTTGAGCTCAACAGCCAAGGCTTTAAAGTGATTCTGGTGCTCGATGAAGCTCAAGCCTTACCTAATAACAGTTTAGAAACGCTGCGGCTATTTACCAATTTAGAAACTGAAAGCGCCAAGTTAATTCAAGTGGTGTTGTTTGGTCAGCCAGAACTAGATAAGCGCTTACAAGACCCAGCAATACGGCAGCTAAAACAGCGGATCACCTTTAGTTATAGCCTTAGGCCATTAGTATGGGATGAAATTAAAGCGTACCTTAATTATCGCTTAAGTGTTGCAGGCTACCAAGGCAAAGGTTTGTTTAGTGATAAAGACATTAAATTAATCGCCCAAGCGGCAAGAGGCATACCACGGTTAGTTAATGTAATTGCTAATAAAGCCATGTTGCTGTGTTATGCAGAAGGGCGAGCGCAAATAAGCACATCACATTGCCGCGCAGCCATTGCCGATACTGAAGATGCCACACATCTATCACCCAGCAATACCATAAATGCTTGGGTATTTTTTATATTAATTATTAGCGCATCACTGACATGTTTATATATTGTCGATGTTGACTGGTTAGCTGTTTTAAGTGAGTCAATATGAGCGTAATAAATAAAGTTTTAAAAGATTTAGATAAGCGCCAGCAAACCGCAGTAGATGAAAATGGCGCTGCCAATACGACTGAGGCTTTTGTTACTCCCAAAGTGCAATTCCACAGTCAGTTGCAACCAGAATCAACATCTGGCTCAGCAATGGGGGCGAACCGAGGCTTATTCATCGCGCTGGTGATGATAATTACCATGTTGATATTAGGCTTCATGCTTTATCAACAAGGTAAGCAATTACAAAACCTGCAGCCTTTGGCTGAGCATAATCTTCAGTCTAAGGCTGATACTAGCAATGCCAGTGCGAAGGTAACCATAGCGCAGCAAGAGACTGAGAATAATATTACTGAGGCTGAGATTAAAGCCTCGGATCAGCTTGCAGGCGCTGAGCTAAAAGAAAGTGATCTAAATAAAAGTAAGCTAAATGAAACTGATGCTAACCAGCAATCAAAGCTAGCAAATGTAGAGCTAGTAAATGTAGCGTTAGCTGAGCAACAAGACATAGTCGTTAGTGAGCCAGCAAGCCTCAGCGCAGAAGCTAAGGCAGTAACACAACACCAAACGCTGGTTGAGCCTGAAGCCGTCAAAGTGGCTGATAAAACGGCGGATGTAAAAGTGCATTTTGCCCAACATCGCCGTTCAAGCAGCAGTGCAACCGTGGCCAATGTAAATCAAAAAGGTCACATGGCGGTTAAAGAAGTGACCTTAACTAATGAACAATTAGCGAAGAAAAAATTCGACGCAGCAGAAGTGGCTGAGCAGCAGCAAAAAATTGATCAAGCGATTAAAAATTATTATGAAGCTTTAGTACTGCAGCCTTCTATGCATCAAGCAAGAAAGCAACTCGCCGCGCTGTATTACTCAGTCAATAACTTAGGCAGAGCCGAGCAAATTTTAGCCCAAGGGGTGAGCCTTTTTCCTGAAGAGGTTGAATTAGCCATCTTAAAGGCAAAAGTGCAAATCGCCGCGTTTAGTCCCAATAAAGCGCTCAATACCTTGAGTGAGATAGACGATAACAGCGAATGGGCCAGAGACAAGTGGATGTTACAAAGTGATATTGCACAACAAGAAGGTCAATTTGCACTGGCAGAAGCGGCTTATCGCTCATTACTTTCCATTGAACCCTCGCAAGCGCGCTGGTGGATGGGCTTAGCTTATGCGTTAGATTCACAACAACAATACCCTCAGGCGGCAGATGCTTATCGAAAAGCGATGTCATATCGAGGTTTATCAACGGGTGCTATGACTTATATAGAGCAGCGTTTAATTCAACTAGGAGGTAGCCAATGAAACCTAAATTGAAAATGCGTTTGGGCGATCTACTAGTTCAAGAACACATTATTTCAAACGATCAGTTAATGCAGGCTTTAGCGGAGCAGCGTAATTCCGGTAAAAAACTCGGTCGTACCTTAATTGATCTTAACTGTATTACTGAAGATCAATTACTGAAGTTTTTATCCCAGCAGCTTAATCTGCCTTATTTAGATATCAGTCGTCTTTCTATTCCTGCTGAAGTGGTCAGTTTGATCCCTGAAGTACAGGCGCGCCGGTATCGCGCCTTAGTCGTTGAAGCCACCGCTGACAGCGTGACCTTGGCGATGAGCGATCCTGCTGATTTACAAGCAATCGATCACCTTGAAGTGTTTGTCGCGCCGAAAAAATTGACCATTGCGGTGACGCCAGAGCGACAGTTACTGGATGCCTTCGATAACCTCTATCGACGCACCGATGAAATTGCAAAAATCGCGGGTGAATTAGAAGAAGAATATGCCGCAGATGACATGTTCGATTTGGCCAGTATCACCAACAGTGACAGTGATAATGAAACCACAGTGGTTAAATTATTACAGTCGATTTTTGAAGATGCTGTGCAAATGCGTGCCTCGGATATTCATATTGAACCCGGTGAAAAAGTACTGCGTATTCGTCAGCGTATCGATGGTCAGTTACATGAAAACACCTTAGATGAAGTCAATATTGCCTCAGCATTAGTACTGCGTTTAAAGCTAATGGCTGGACTTGATATCTCTGAAAAGCGTATGCCACAAGATGGCCGTTTTAATATAGAGGTAAAAGGCCACAAAATTGATATACGTATGTCTACCATGCCGATTTATCATGGTGAGTCGGTGGTAATGCGTTTATTGGATCAATCAGCAGGCTTACTGACGTTGAATGAAACCGGTATGCCGGACCATATTTTGCAGCGCATTCGTAAACAGATTAAGCGACCTCACGGCATGCTGTTAGTTACAGGGCCAACTGGTAGCGGTAAAACCACCACCTTGTATGGCATTTTAAGTGAGTTGAACAAAGCTGATACTAAGATCATTACCGTTGAAGATCCGGTGGAATACCAATTGCCGCGGATTAACCAAGTACAGGTAAATCATAAGATAGGCTTAGATTTTTCCAATGTACTACGTACCACCTTACGTCAAGATCCCGATATCATCATGGTGGGTGAGATGCGTGATCAAGAAACCGTCGAAATTGGCCTTCGAGGCGCATTAACCGGTCACTTTGTGTTATCGACCTTGCATACCAATGATGCTATTACCAGTGCGCTACGTTTACTCGATATGGGCGCAGCCAGTTACCTAGTTGCCAGTGCGCTAAGGGTGATTATTGCCCAGCGGTTAGTGCGCCGCGTATGTGCGAACTGTGTGACTGATTACCAAGCTACAGCAGGCGAATTAGCCTGGATTAACGCCGTAAGCAAAAAAGATCCTAGCCAAGCCAACTTTAAAGTAGGTACAGGTTGTCAAAGCTGTAATGGCTCCGGCTACCGTGGTCGTATAGGTATTTTTGAAATTCTTGAGCTTGATGATGCCATGGTGGATGCGATGCGCACCGGTAACCCGCAAGACTTTGCCCATGCCGCCAAGCAAAGCCCAAGTTTTGTGCCGCTGGCAGACTCAGCATTTGAATATCTATTTAATGGCATGACAACCATAGAAGAGGTAGCCAAACTGGTTGAAGATGTCAGTGAGCTGCGAATGGAGCCCCCCGCTCTGCATAATATTGCTTCAGGGGTCTAATCATGCCGACATTCCAGTATCGAGGACGAAACTCCCAAGGCGCTGCCGTTACTGCCTTAATTGAGTCAGCTAACGAGAATAGCGCCGCAGATGCGTTAATGTCTCGTGGCATTATTCCCCTTGAGCTGCGTGAAGTAAAACCGACCAAGCCTTTTAATCTTGGCGGTATTTTTACTCAAAAGGTGTCATTAGAAGAGCTACAAATTTTTACTCGGCAAATGTATTCGTTAACTCGCTCTGGCATTCCAATTTTGCGTGCTATTGCAGGTTTGGCTGAAACCACGCATTCCCAACGAATGAAAGATGCCCTTAATGATATTTCAGAGCAATTAACCTCAGGTCGCCCTTTATCTGCCGCCATGAATCAGCATCAAGATATTTTTGATTCGCTTTTTATCTCTATGGTTCATGTGGGTGAAAACACCGGTAAATTGGAAGATGCTTTTATTCAGTTATCTGGCTATATCGAACGAGAGCAAGAGACTCGCCGCCGAATAAAGTCAGCTATGCGTTATCCGATATTCGTACTGATAGCCATCGGTATTGCCATGGTGGTGTTGAACATCATGGTTATTCCAAAGTTTGCTGATATGTTTTCCCGTTTTGGCGCCGAACTGCCGTGGGCAACTAAAATTTTAATTAACACCTCTAATTTATTTGTTAATTATTGGCATGTAATGACAGTGGTTTTAGTGGCCATTATTGTCAGCATTCGATATTGGCATCACACCGAAAAAGGTGAGCGACAATGGGACAAATGGAAATTACATATTCCTGCGGTGGGCTCAATCATTGAACGCTCAACCTTATCGCGCTACTGCCGCAGTTTCTCGATGATGTTGGGAGCGGGTGTGCCTATGACTCAAGCGCTCAGTTTAGTGGCAGATGCCGTAGATAATAGTTATATGCATGACCGTATTGTTGCCATGCGCCGCGGAATTGAATCTGGTGAATCAATGCTAAGGGTGTCAAACCACAGTGGTTTATTTACACCATTAGTGCTGCAGATGGTGGCAGTAGGCGAAGAAACCGGTCAAATCGATAAATTACTTAATGATGCTGCTGATTTTTATGAAGGTGAAGTGGATTACGATTTAAAGAATTTAACCGCCAAATTAGAGCCGATTTTAATTGGCTTTGTAGCAGGCATTGTATTAATTTTGGCCTTGGGTATTTATCTGCCAATGTGGGATATGCTCAATGTGGTCAAAGGTGGCTAACAATGCATAACGCCACAATGTTTGAGTTAATTGCATAATGCAAAAACAACAGCAATCAGAAAATAATTTGGTTAAGAGCTATATCCGTATTATCAGCATCACCTTAGTGCTCGTGATTATGGTTGTTATCGGAGCGAAACATTTTGCAAGCGTCGAGAGTATCGGCGCTCAAAGTATCCACCGAGAACATAATCGGCTGCTGTATGTGCTGGCGATGGTAAAAAGCCAGTGGCTTAGTCAGGGCAAGCCTCAGCGCTTGAAGTTAAGTTGGGAAAACCTAGCGTCAGGTTCAGCTAAACAACTTAAAAATGATAAGTTGGCTGGGGAGGATAATATTATTTTGATGTCGACTTTTGGCTGGCCAATGCTAAAATCCGCCTCCGCACAGGGTTGTGTTGAGTTATGGCAACAATTGATGGCAAGCAACTTGCTAGATATGGGAGTTAAGGTAAATTACCAAACCGAATTAGAGATTTGTCATTTCGCTACAGCGCAAAGTGGTAGCATTAGTTATCAGGTTTCATCGGGGCGGGTTATTTTTACCGGGTCAGATTAAATTTTAATCGATACAGGTGTTTAATCTACATTAAGTGCTAAAATTATTTACATATAAGCTTTAGCTAGTTAACAATAGGCAATATGACTGCAGCTCAAATAGGTGTCAGTCTCAATAGAGGTATTTTATATGAAAATGAAGCAACAAGGCTTTTCTTTAATCGAACTGGTTATTGTTATTGTCATTCTAGGCTTGTTAGCGGCAACCGCAATTCCACGTTTTTTAAATGTCACTGAGGATGCGCAAAACGCCAGTGTTGAAGGTGTTGCCGGTGGTTTAGCGACTGCGGTGGGTTTTGTTAGAGCCCAATGGGAAGTTGATGGTCGCCGAAATACTTCTGTTATTTTAGATGGTACTAGCGTGTCACTGGATACCCGCTTTGGTTTCCCGACAGGCAGTAGCGATAGTGGCAATACCAGTGTTACAGCAATGACTAACCAAACATGCCAAGAAGTGTTTGATAACGTACTGCAAAGTGCACCTCGAAATGTCATTTTTAATGAGGATGCTCGCGATCAACGCTATACCGTAAAAGTTGAAAACGGTGTGGGTGGACCAGCCACCGGCATCGATGGCAGCACAGTGGCGAATATCGACTTATGTGTTTATCACCAAGTGGCATCATTAGTTTTGGACCAAGGTAATGGCAGACCATCTCCAGTACCTGATTTAACCACAGCGGGTGCAAAGGGTGTGACTTATAACCCAGGTACAGGGCAAGTACTAAGTTTTAGTAACGATTAGTTTAATGATTAAGGTAACTAAAGCCTTAATCACGCTGAAAGTAATAGTTAATTACTGAATAAGGATTATTCAGTAATGTTGTAAATGCCATAAATTTTATTTTTTAAAGAGGGTCGACATTATGCAAATCAAACGTAAGCAACAAGGTTTTACATTAATTGAGCTAGTAGTAGTTATTATCATTCTTGGTATTTTAGCGGTAACCGCAGCGCCTAAGTTTATTAATTTGCAGGGTGATGCGCGTGTGTCTGCTTTAGCTGGTATGAAGGCGGCAATTCAAGGTTCAAATACATTAGTTTATTCCAAGGCTGCTTTAGCTGGTGAAGAAAAAAGTGGTACTGCAACGATTGATATTGGTTCTGGAACAGCAGATCACAATATTGTTTATGGTTATACAGCGGCAACTAAGCTTGATCTCGAACGTGCTATGGAAGCGTTGTTTGATTTAGGGGCAGATGGTGTGGCAACTCCAGCAACCGCAACAGGTGCAGATTGGATTCTCAAAGTAAATGCGGGAAATCCTGCAAGTGTTGATATTTGGCAGGCTGGCGCACCGGCAGATTGCAAGATGACTTACAAGCAAGCTGCGAACGCGACAACTCTACCTACATATGTAGCTCAAACAGACGAAACTAAGTGTTAATCTGGTAAATATGAATAAAAAGCCTGCTTTTGCAGGCTTTTTTGTTTTTAAAAGGAATTTTTTGCTGCTGTGTAACCTTGGTAACACATGATACTCATGTGAAAGTGATAAAATTGTTGCCATAAAGGGGTAAGCTCGTAATTTTTGAGCTGATGTTATTCAATTTTATTCAAGGTTTTTATATATGCAAAAGCAACAAGGTTTTACGCTAATTGAATTAGTGGTGGTGATCATCATTTTAGGTATTCTAGCGGTAACCGCAGCACCTAAATTTATTAATCTGCAAGGTGATGCTAGAGCATCTGCATTAAGTGGTTTGAAGGCTGCCGTTCAAGGCGCAAATACTTTAGTATACTCAAAGGCTGCCATAGCTGGATCTGAGAAAAGTACAGTGGCTATTGACGTTGACCTTTCTGACACCGAAAGTGTTTCAACCATTTTTGGCTATATGGATGCTACAGCTGCTAACTTCTCTACAGCTTTAGATATTAGTGTAGAGATAAAAACGGATGATATTACTACTGGTAACGTTACTTCTACTGGTGATTGGGCTCTTCATTCAGATGGTACAGATGTAAAGTTTTGGCAAGCGGGGGCGCCTGCAGCGTGTTTTATTAAATATACATCGACTGATGCTACAACTTCGTTACCTGTATATTCTCCTATACCAGACGCTACTAATTGTTAATCTGAATTACTTAAAAAAGCCTGCTTATGCAGGCTTTTTTGTTTTTAAAAGGAATTTTTTGCTGCTGTGTAACCTTGGTAACACATGATACTCATGTGAAAGTGATAAAATTGTTGCCATAAAGGGGTAAGCTCGTAATTTTTGAGCTGATGTTATTCAATTTTATTCAAGGTTTTTATATATGCAAAAGCAACAAGGTTTTACGCTAATTGAATTAGTGGTAGTCATTATTATTTTAGGTATTTTAGCGGTTACCGCAGCGCCTAAATTTATCAATTTGCAAGGCGATGCCCGTGTTTCGACACTGCAAGGCGTAAAAGCGGCGATTCAAGGTGCTAATAGCCTTGTATATTCAAAAGCAATCCTTGCTGGTGAAGAAAAGAACAACCCAGGTTCAGTAAGTATTGGTGCTGCAGCGGATGCTAAAACAGTATTTGGTTATGTTGCAGCAACAAAAACTGAATTATTAAAAGCGGTAGATATTTCAGACGATGAATGGGATTTTACTGAGGTATCTGGCACCCCAAATTCTATTGAGATAGTTCAAGTAGGCGCTCCTGAAGCTTGCAAATTGACTTATAAAGAAAGTGCTGGAGAGAATAAACTCCCAACATTTGTAACATTACCAACAGCTTCAGCTTGTTAATATTGATCTAACTTAATACTAAGCCTGCTTACGCAGGCTTTTTTATTGGCAGTATTTCAGTATTTACGCTAAATATTGGCTAACATTACCAATCAGCTAGATGGCAATTTTAATAAAGGATATCAAGACGTTTGTGCTATATTTTGCCATACTATATAACTGATTTACTTTTTGATAGGTGGTAACGATCTTTTCACTCGGGCTTAAACATAAACGCGTTCATTGTGGCTTTACCTTAGTTGAGCTGGTGACTACGATTCTAATCGTAGGGATTATCGCTGTGTTTGTGATCCCAAGGCTCATCCCCCAGTCCAGCTATAGCGCGTATTCTTTGCGAAACGAATTTATTAGTGAGCTGCGCCAAGTGCAGTTAAGAGCAATGAATAATAGCGATCGTTGTTATCGTATTAGTGTGTCGCCAACGGGTTATCAGCTTAGCCACTATTCGCAAACGATTAACACCGCCTCCGCAAGCTGTAATACCGCAAACCTGTTGAGAACAGAAGTGGAACAAGCTTTTCAGGGTGGCGCTTATATCGAGCTGGCCAGTACAAGCGCGACGACCTTCTTTTTAGATTTTGATAATTATGGCCGCTCAAATATCAATTGTTCAGGCTTGTGTTTTAATGCGGTAGCCGATGAAACCTTAGGTATTGCAATGGAATCTGAGGGCTATATTCATGGCTTATAAATTATCCCCATTTAATGCTTTTACAACTAAAAAATCAGGTTTTACTTTGATTGAACTAGTGGTGGGTATGCTTGTGTTGAGCATATCCATTGTACTGATGACCTCAATGCTGTTACCCCAAGCTGATCGCGCCGTTGAAACACTTTCACGGGTTCGCTCTGCTGAGCTTGCCCATTCGGTGATGAATGAGATTTGGGGTAAGCGCTTTGATGAAAATACCGATCCAAATGGTGGTATACCAGCGTGTAATTCTGCTGCTGGGGTAGCTTGTTCAACCACGCTGGGGCCAAACGGTGAAAGCCGTAATAATTTCAATGATGTGGATGATTACAAAGGCTTGAATATTAGCAGTCTCATGCTTGACTCAAACCAGACCTACGCCGAGGTGTATTTGGGCTATGAGTTAGAAGTTGATGTGTCATACCTTAACGGCCAAGCCGAAAAATTAATTACTGTAGATGTCACTACACCTGCTGGTGAAGTGATCACTTACCAAGCGGTAAGGAGTAATTACTAATGGGCATACTGCAACGGGCAAAACCTTTATCAAATATAGGCGCTAAACAAGCTGGTTTTACCTTAATTGAAATGGTCACCGTGATTTTGATTTTGGGCATATTGGTGGTTGGAGTCAGCGGTTTTATTATTTTTGGTACCCGTATTTTTGTTGAATCAAGCTCGATTGATCAAGTGCTTAGCCAAAGCCGTTTTGCGGTTGAACGCATGACCCGTGATATTCGTAATGCAGTGCCAAATAGCGTCAGATTACGCACTGCAACAGGCGGCAGTTATCAATGTATTGAATTATTGCCCATTGATTCCAGCACCAGTTACCTTGAGCTGCCCATTTACCCTGATGATGCCCTTGTCAGCGGCACAGTGATTGATAATGGCATTAGCATTAATGCAGGGCAATATGCGCTGGTTTACCCACTCGCTAGCAATAGCAGCGGCGTTAATGATGTATATCAAGCTAGCAGAAACAAACGCTTTGAACTGCAATCAAGTTCAAGTTCTGCCAATGTGCTTACGCTAACATTTACTGGCCTAGTTCAGTTTGCGGAGCAGTCGCCGATTAAGCGGATTTACCTTGCTAGTCAGCCTATTAGTTATTGTTTTGAAAGCCCTATAGGCAATAGTGAGGTAAAACTTTATCGTTATGCTGAATATGGTTACTTAGCCAGTCAGCCAGCACCATCGCAAATGGGCACTGCGGTATTGATGGCAGAAAATGTTAGTAACAATCTGCTACTAGAGCCTGCTATTAAACTGACTGAACAAAACCTAATGCGAAATGCCATAGTCCATATTGAACCCAGATTTAGTGTTAATGGCGAAACGTTCAAATATCAGCATCAAGTTAAGGTGACGAATGTTCCATAACCCCTTAAACAAGGCACTAAGCGCTAGTGGCTTAATAGCAAGACGTCAACGAGGCAGCGCCTTGGTGATTGCTATTTTTGTCTTAATTGTCATGTTTTTACTGGCTGGCACATTAATTCGGATGCTGGAAGATAGCGATGATGCTGTGAACCTCGAAGTGTGGGGCGCCAGAGCCTTATTTGCCGCCAATAGCGGCGCAGATGCTGAATTAGCAAGTTTATTTCCGGTTGCTGGTGGCGTTGGTGTTTGTAATTCAGTTCGCCACGATTGGATAGCGCCATCAACCGTTGGTTTTCACGGCTGTAGCGTTTCAGTGATTTGTACCCCTACGGTGGCTAACGGCGTGACCCAATATAGCATTCTTAGCTATGCAGTTTGTGAAACCGGTAATTGTAGCGGCGATGCGGCTACAACAGATTGCCTGCGGGTTAATCGACAAGTTGAGGTAGAAGCCCGTGGTGATTAGTTTTCTAAAAAGTAGTGTCACAGCGTTAGTTATGTGTTGTTTTTTGATAATGCCAGCTTATGCATTTGAAGTTATTGACCAGAGTGATATTTGGGCTGATGTGACGCAGGGGCATCGTGATAATAATAACGGTAGCTGTGCTTCAGGCACACAGTTATCGTTAAGTGATCAAAGTCGAATTAATGGTACTAATGGAGATGATTTACAGTTTTGTTCTATTAGCATTGTAAATGGTAATGGGAGAAGCTGCGATACTGCTGCTGGCGGTGATCGCACTTGTACTATTACCGGTAGAGATATCCGTGGCTTAGCGATGAACGGCACTAACAAATTTGAGACTAGTAATGGCGGGGCTGGTAGTGATTCTTGTAATAACAATGCTCAAATAACATTGGGTGATGACGGTGAAAATGAATTTACAGAGATTAAGCTAGATAATTGTACGGCTACTATTACAAATGACTTTAATGAATATCGTTTTGATAAACTTGAACTGACTAATCGGGGTAAATTGATCTTGTCGGGTGGTGATTACTGGGTCGATGAATTACTTTTAGGTAGCGACTCATCCATTGAGTTACTTGGCGATGTGAGAATTTTTGTTAACCAGTCTGCGACTTGGAGTGATCGAGTAAAGCTGAATGATGGTAATAACTTTGAATTGCAATTAATTACCTATAGTTCACTAACACTAGCCAGTGGCACTACGGTTAATGGGTTGATTTTTGTTGATGGGACCTTGTCAATGACCAATCAGTCAATTATTAATGGTCGTGTTACCGCTAAAGTGTTAAATATGAAATCATCGACTATCAATGATGCATCATCCAACCCTGTCATTCCATTCCATATTCAATACGGTAAGTCTATATCTATAACTGATCCGAATACTGGAGCTACAACAGGGAGTGTTAGTTTTGAGACGCCTTTCCCCGCAGGTTCAACACCGCTAATCTTTTTAATGCCGACCATTTCTGAAACTGATGCAAATGGTGATGGCCCCGCTTCAGTTTATTTAACTCAAAACAGTGTTAGCACATCAGGCTTTAGCTGGGAGCAACAAGAGCCACCTACCTCAGGAAATCGAAAGGTTGATTCAAAACCTATGACTGAGGTGCACTGGATTGCAGTGACGGAGGGCACCCATGACTTATCCAATGGCACCGAATTGATCGCCGGAACTGTGGCTGTAGATGATGCGCTAATTGGATCAAACTCACCTTATACCGATGTGATATTACCCGACACCCAAGATATCTTTTTGCACCAAATACAAACTCAGGTTAATAATTGTTGGCTTACCACTACCTCGCAATTTACAACGACTGGGGCTGAAGTTGCTTTAGAAGCATCTGAGGTTAGGGTGACAAATCCGAGTCAGTGTATGGACGGTGGGTTAGATAATAATGGGCTTCAAGCCGAAACCGTAGCGTATATGTCGTTAAAGGCAGGTAACGGTACTATTGAGTTAAATGGTGAAAGTACAAATTTTCATTTTGGTAATGCGCAGACTTTTACTGCGGCAAATATTCAGGACTTAGATTATCAGTGTAACTTCACTACTAGTTTAACGGGCTTTAGCGATGCGCCAGTCTTAGTGTCAGGAAAAACCAGTCGACGTGGCGGTGATGGAGGCTGGCTGCGCCGTTGTCAGTTGACCAATGATACAGTCAGTATGGTGGTTGATGAAGATACTTATCGCGATACCGATCGCCGTCATATTTGGGAACATTACAGCTTTGTCGCTCTTGAAACGACTGCGATAACCGCAGCCATAGATCATTTTGAATATACCCACTCAGGCTCAGCGTTAACCTGTTCAGCAGAAACATTAACCCTGAAAGCTTGCGCTGATGCCAGTTGTAGCACCACGGTTTCAGATACTGTATCAGCGAACTTAAGCCCAGCAACTATTACTGGTGGCGGAGGCTGGGTTGGCGGCAATAGTGTTAGCTTTAGTGACTCGACTCAAGTTGATTTAAGGCGCAACACTACGGGTAGTGTGACCGTTGGGATTATTAATTCAGTGCCTACCCCCATTAACCCCACTTTATGTAGCATTGCCGGAAATACGCCCACTGCAGCGCAATGTACCTTTAATTTTGCCGATAGCGGTTTTATTTTTACTGTGCCGGACAAGCTGGCGAATAAACCTGCCTCTGGTATTAGCGTTTCTGCGGTGAAAAAAGATGATGCCTCACAAGCGTGCGTACCGCAATTTGCTGATGTGACTAAAGATGTGGGCTTTTGGAGCGATTACGTTTCGCCGAGTTCAGTTATATCTGGGGCGCAAGTTGCAGTAACCGGTAATGGCGCAGCAACTGATATAGGGACATCCGTTGGCGCACGCACACTGATATCGCTGGATTTTGATGCTAATGGCGAAGCCGATATTAGCGTGAATTACCCTGATGCGGGTCAGATGCAATTAAATGCGCAATACGATGGCACTGGCGAGGAAGATGGATTAGTGATGGTGGGCGCAGACTCATTTGTCAGCTTTCCTGTGGGTTTATGCGTTAAACCTGTTGATGCCAATGCTAGCTGTGCAGCGGGCGATAGCAGTTGCAATGTATATAAAAAAGCCGGTGAGGAGTTTGATTTAACGATACAAGGTATGGCTTGGCAGTCTGATAATGATGGCGATTTTTGTGACAACTTAACTACGCCTAACTATATCCATAGTGGGATGACTTTGGGCAGTGAACTGGTGTCGCCAATACCTGGTGAGCAAGGCAGTCTTAGTATTGGTAATTACAACCATATTGCTGCGACTAATAATACCAATACTATTACGCAATCTATCAGTGAAGTAGGGGTATTTGAGTTTACAGTTAAGTCGCCATCCACTTATGAAGGTTCAAGTTTTTACGATATCCCACTGGCAAGCTCGGGCAATATAGGCCGCTTTGTACCTGATAGATTCGCCATTAGTGGCGTGAGTGTTTTACCTAGCTGCACAGGCTTTAGTTATATGGACCAGCCATTCCCACTGGCAATGAATATCAGTGCCTTTAATATTGGCAGTGAGGTAACTAAAAATTATCAAGGCAATTTCTCTAAAGCCACTGCGTTATTAGTGGGTGAAGACAGTGATGATGGCGATGATAAACGCAATCGCTTGAGCGCATTGCCAATATCCGCAAGCTCTTGGGTTGCAGGTGTCGCAACTGTGGATAGTAGCTATATGGCGACACTGAGCAGGCTTGCTGCTCCTGGTAAAGATGGCCCTTTTGACAGTTTTGATATTGGGGTTATTGTCGATGACAACGATGGTGATTTCGCCTTTGTGGCCAACCCTGATATGAATGCGGCCACCTCGGGCATTTGTGGCAGCAATTGTGATGCTAAATTGCTTTCTACTCAGCGTTTTCGCCATGGACGCATCGTGATGGATAATACCTATGGTGCTGAAAACGATACCCTAAAAATGCCAATTCGTGCTGAATATTGGAATGGCAGTGACTGGGCTACAAATGTTGAAGATAGTTGTAGTGTGGTTACGCCAGCATTAACTCGTCAAACTGATGATGCTGCATTGGGTTATCAATTTGAACCGGCATTAACGTCTGGCCAAGCGATTGAGCGAACTGGTCAATCAAGCAGTTTTGCTAACGGTGAGTTTACCTTGTTATGGAATGCACTTATCACTGGCCCTAATGATTATAGAGGCCAAGTTAGCGCGCCTTTAACTGTGCCAGTGTGGCTGCAATGGTATTGGGATTGGGACGATTTATCTTCCACCACCCTTTATGACCCAAGAGCTAGCGCTTTTTTTGGTCGCTATCGTGGTCATGATCGGATTATCTATTGGCGCGAAGTCCGTTAGCTGCTGATTTTAGCGCTTAGGTCATTTGCCTTAATGTCATTAATACTACTTTTGAGCTAACGCTGACCAAAACTTACTGCTGTTAAGCCGTGAGTCTTGGATATCGCGATTCCATGGAGGTTGGTTTTTGATGTTTTTTTCAGCGTTTATAGGCTGTTTTAAGTCAAAATTTAATTAATTTGCCTAATATAGAAAAAAAAACCCTAGATTAGCGATTGTTAACCTGTTCGGTCTTGTGGAAAGCCAGCGGCATTGATAAAGTTACCTGATTTTTCTTTCTTCTGACGATACAGAATACAGGCTAGATACATGTTCAAAAAGCTGCGTGGCGTTTTTTCAAATGACCTATCGATCGATTTAGGTACGGCAAATACATTAATTTACGTTCGTGACGAGGGGATCGTGCTAAACGAGCCATCGGTGGTCGCGATTCGTGGCGAGCGTGGCAGCAGCGGACAAAAATCAGTAGCTGCTGTGGGTACAGATGCAAAGCAAATGCTAGGCCGTACTCCTGGAAATATTCAAGCAATTCGCCCAATGAAAGATGGCGTAATTGCTGACTTTTACGTGACTGAAAAAATGCTACAGCACTTCATTAAGCAAGTGCATAACAATAGCTTTTTCCGTCCAAGCCCGCGTGTCCTTGTTTGTGTGCCAGTTGGCGCAACACAAGTTGAGCGTCGTGCCATTCGTGAATCAGCCATGGGCGCTGGTGCGCGTGAAGTTTACTTAATTGAAGAGCCAATGGCTGCTGCAATCGGTGCTGGTTTACCAGTATCAGAAGCTACAGGTTCAATGGTTGTTGATATTGGTGGTGGTACTACTGAAGTGGCGATTATCTCGTTAAACGGTGTGGTTTACTCGTCATCAGTACGCATTGGTGGTGACAAATTTGACGATGCCATCATTAACTACGTACGCCGTAACTACGGTAGCTTAATCGGTGAAGCAACGGCTGAGCGTATTAAGCACACTATTGGTACTGCATATCCTGGCGACGAAGTACTTGAAATTGAAGTACGTGGTCGTAACCTTGCCGAAGGTGTACCAAGAAGCTTTACCCTAAATAGCAATGAAATCTTAGAAGCGCTACAAGAGCCGTTATCAGGTATTGTGAGTGCGGTAATGGTTGCATTAGAGCAGTCTCCACCAGAGCTGGCTTCAGATATTTCTGAGCGTGGCATGGTATTAACCGGTGGTGGCGCATTATTGCGTGATCTTGACCGTTTGCTAATGCAAGAAACCGGTATCCCGGTGATGGTTGCTGAAGATCCGCTAACCTGTGTTGCTCGTGGTGGCGGTAAAGCGCTAGAGATGATCGACATGCACGGTGGCGACTTATTCTCTGAAGAGAACTAAAGAGCGAACCAATGGCGGTGTATATTTTGACTTCTATAGCTAAAATGTCACCGCCTGATAATTATGAAACCAATTTTTGTTCGTGGTATATCGCAACAATTTAGATTAACACTGGCAATTATCTTGTCGGTGGTATTACTTATCGCTAATGATCGCCTAGAACCTCTTCGTCAGTCCATTTCTTCTGTTTTAAGCCCGCTTCAATATTTAGCTAATGTCCCTGGTGTGATGCTGGATTGGTCTGCCGATTCTATTGCTACCCGTAATATGTTGGCAATACAAAACAAAGAGTTGATGCGCCAGCAATTACTGATGTCTGAGCGTTTACAACGTTTTGAACACTTGAGACAAGAAAATGAGCGCCTTAGAGCCTTACTCGGCTCACCGGTGCACATGGACTCGCGTAAAGTGGTCGCAGAAGTGATGGAAGTGGCAAGCGATCCTTTCAGGCATTATGTGGTACTTAACCACGGCGCTCGCACAGGGGTATTCGTCGGCCAGTCGGTTGTTGATGCCAAAGGCGTTGTTGGCCAAGTGGTTGAAGTGAGTGAACTTACCAGTCGAGTATTATTATTGACTGATACCAGCCACGGTATTCCGGTGCGAATTACCCGTAATGATGTTCGCGCCATTGCTCAGGGCACCGGTGATATCGATGAAATCGAATTACGCCATGTGGCTAAAAGTACCGACGTTAAAGTGGGTGACTTACTGGTGACATCGGGTCTTGGGAAGCGTTTTCCTGAAGGTTACCCTGTGGCGCGAGTGATGAACATTTCTCGTGATGCTGGCCAAAGCTATTCTATTATCTCTGCGCAGCCATTAGCGGCCTTAGACCGTATCCGTTATGTATTATTGATTTGGCCTGATGAAGACCTTGAGTCTCTCAAGCCAACATTAGTCTCCGATATTCCTCCCCTTGAGGCAGATGCTGAATTAGTGACCGATACTGAGGTGAGCCAATGAGTGCGCATATTGCCAATGGCCGCATGGTGGTGTTGATCACCATTTTTGTCAGTATGATGTTTCAAATCATGCCGCTGCCGCCCATTGTTGAAGCTTGGCGACCAGATTGGTTGTTAATGGTAATGATTTATTGGGCGATGGCACTGCCACATCGTTATAGCGTACTTACCGCATGGGTCGTTGGCGTGCTGCTTGATGTGCTGCTTGGCGCAACCTTAGGGGTGCGCTCGTTAGCCTTTTCGATTGTCATTTATCTTATTGTGATCCAATCCCAAAGGTTACGTAACTTTACCCGCTGGCAGCAGTCTATATTAGTGGCGCTGTTTGTGTGTTTATATCATTTTATTATTTATTGGGTCGAATTTGTAATTAACGGTGTTGGCTTCGATTGGTCAATGTTCTTACCTGCGATCTCCAGTATTTTCATGTGGTGGTGGTTTTTTTGGGTGCTACGCAACATTCGTCGACGTTATAAGGTTCGCTAAGTATGAGTTGGGTTCTTGCTTCAACATCGCCACGCCGCAAAGAGTTACTGGCCCAAGCTGGGTTTTCAGATGCTGGATTTTCTTTTAAGCAGGTAGCACCTGATATTGATGAATCACATATTGCTGGTGAGTCAGCCGCCGATTTCGTGCTGCGATTAGCTAAAGAAAAAGCCGCTGCAGGCTTGGCCTTGTGTACTGAAATCGACGATGCCAAAGTATTAGGCTCAGATACGATAGTGGTGCTAGGTGAACAGATTTTAGGTAAGCCAGTAGACAGACAAGATGCTCAAGCTATTTTAGCGTCATTGTCGGGGCAAACCCATCAAGTCATGACAGCTGTTGCAGTGACTGATGGCACTACAACCCTAACAAGGCTTTGCCAAACGGCGGTAACCTTTTGTGAGTTATCCGCCCAGACTATTGATGCCTATATTGATACCCAAGAGCCAATGGATAAAGCTGGCGCTTATGGTATTCAAGGATTAGGTGGCTGTTTTGTACAGGCAATTACAGGCAGTTATTCTGCCGTTGTCGGGTTACCGTTAGTAGAGACTCGCGAACTACTCATTGAAATGAACCTGATTAAATAAATAACACTCCTTTAGGTTATCTGTCTTTGACACTGAGCTGCAGAAGTTGGCTCGATAACCCATATCGTATAACAAGACGTTAAACAGGTGGCTTATGCAAACTAAAGCTCAGCGTAAAAAAGGCTCTGAATTACTGATTAACGTGACGCCAACAGAAGCGAGAGTCGCGCTGGTTGAGCATGGCGTACTGCAAGAAGTCCATATTGAACGACGTATGAAGCGTGGTTTAGTGGGTAATATTTACAAAGGTAAAATCAGTCGGGTGCTACCTGGCATGCAAGCCGCTTTTGTGGATATTGGTCTTGAAAAAGCTGCATTTTTACATGCCTCAGATATTGTTCCCCATACCGAATGTGTTGCCGATGTTGAAAAAGGCAACTTTGTGGTGCGTGATATTGCCGAATTAGTCAGGCAAGGTCAGGACATCATAGTGCAAGTGGTGAAAGATCCCCTTGGCACTAAAGGCGCCCGCCTGACTACCGATATCACTTTGCCTTCACGCTACTTAGTCTTTATGCCAGGTTCAAGCCATGTGGGTGTATCTCAGCGGATTGAAGAAGAGACTGAGCGGGCTCGCTTAAAAGCGATTACCGAACCTTATGTTGATGAAGATGGTGGTTTTATTATTCGCACCGCTGCTGAAGGCGTAGGCGATGATGAACTGGCTCAAGACGCGGCGTTTTTGCGCCGGGTATGGAAAAAAGTCTGCGAGCGTAGAAAGCGCAAAGGCGCGACTTTGTTGTATCAAGACTTAGCCCTACAGGTGCGGATTATTCGTGACTTTGTTGGCGCCGAACTTGACCATATTCAAGTGGATTCTCGACGCACTTTTGCAGAGCTGCAGGGTTTTGCCCAAGAATTTATGCCTGAAATTGCTGAAAAGCTCGAACATTACTCAGGGCCAGCCCCCATTTTTGAACTCTATGACGTTGAAAATGAAATTCAGCGCGCATTGGGGCGTAAAGTCGAATTAAAGTCTGGCGGCTATTTAATTATTGATCAAACTGAAGCTATGACCACAGTCGATATTAATACCGGCGCTTTTGTGGGACATCGTAACTTAGCCGAGACCATTTTTAATACTAACCTTGAAGCCACTCAAGCGATTGCTAGGCAGCTGCGGTTACGTAATTTAGGTGGCATTATCATTATCGACTTTATTGATATGCTAAATGATGAACATAAAAAGCGGGTGCTAGACAGCTTAAATAGCGCTTTAGCGAACGACAGAGTTAAAACCAGTGTCAGCGGTTTTTCGGGTTTAGGTTTAGTGGAAATGACCCGTAAGCGCACCCGTGAAAGTTTAGAGCACGTCGTCTGCGGCGAGTGCCCAGCTTGCCAAGGTACTGGCTCAATGAAAACCGTTGAAACTGTTTCTTATGAAGTGTTTAGAGAAATCATTCGCTTGAATCGTGCTTACCAAGCAGATGAGTTTTTATTGTATTGCTCGCCTGCGGTTTATAAGAGCTTAAGCAATGAAGAAGGGCATTTATTAGCCGAGCTTGAAGTGTATATCGGTAAACGTATTAGACTGCAAAATGAAACCTTATATACCCAAAATAAGTATGACGTGGTGATGGTGTAGTGCCCAAGAGTAAAACCTTAATTGCGTGCAGAATATGCTTTCAATCAGTAGCCGTAGTCTTGGTACTATTCGCGCTAGCGGTCAGTCTTATCCGCGGTTTACTGCCACATTTACCTGAAGTGCGTTCAGAAATTGTTGATTATTTATATCAGCAATATCAGCTTGAGGTTCAAGTGGGTGAGGTTTCTGCTGAATGGCAGGCCTATGGCCCCGCTTTAACCGTCAGTAATATCGTGATCCCGCCGCAGCAAGCTATACCAGTGACTGCAATTGCCAGCAAGGTACATCTAAAACTGGATTTTTGGCAAACGCTACTTAGCCTTAGCCCGCAAATCGAAACGGTCAAGTTTGATGGCATTCATGTGGCATTGAACATGGATGCGCTTGCAAGCTCTGAGGCCACCTCAGCTGCTGCCACAGATCTCGATTGGCTCTATGCGCTATTGTTAGAGCAACTAGAGACTTTTTCAATCAGTGATGGCACCTTACAATTACTCAGTAACAGCCATGATTATCGGCCGATATTTATTAGTAATTTAACTTGGCATAATATGGCGGGCATGCACAGAGCTAAAGGCTTTATACATCTTGATGAGCAAGCTTCAGAAAAAGAGCTACTGGCTTTAAGAGTTGATTTAAAAGGCAGTGGTTATCAACCCGATAATCTTAAGGGCCAAGTGTATATCTCGGCTGAGTCGTTGGACTTGGGGGAATGGGCATCAAGACAACATGAGAAAGAGTTAAAGCTTGATAGTATTGAATTTGAAGGCATTGTAAATTTAAAAGCTTGGCTCGGGTTTGAGCACCGCACCATTAATACTGGTTTATTAGTCTTTGAGCCAAGTTGGCTACAATGGCATGGGACTACTGAGTCGCAGAAATTTGAAATTGGTGGCGGCGCGTTAACTTGGCAGCCCAGTGATAACGGCTGGCAGATTAATAGCTATGACCTTGATTTTAAATCGAATGAGCAAGCTTGGCCTGAATTACAACTATCTTTAAAAACCAACTACCGTGACTTATCCGTTAGCGTTAATCAAATCGCCCCAGAAATGCTGACACCATTATTGCCGTTAATCCCGTCAATGGGCCTTAAAGGGGTTGAGCAATGGGGTAAATTGCAACCACAGGGCAGTATTGGGCCACTGCAATTACTCAAAGTTGCCGATAAACCGCTATTGTTTAAAACTGATATTAAACAACTGCAATGGCAACCTGCGGGGAATATTCCCGGCAGTAAACCCATTGATGGCAGCCTTTCTTGGGCTAATAATCTATTAAGTGCCGAGTTTCCTGCGCAGCAATATCAGCTAGATTTTCAAGATGGTTTTGAAGCGCCGCTAACATTATCGGCTGATGCATTTAAAGCGCAGTATAGTTTAGCTAAATCACGGCTTACCTTACCCAAAGTCCATTTTTACAATGATGATATTGATCTCGCCGCATCAATGCAGCTGGATATGGCTGCGCAAGCGCACTTGGCGTTAAATGCTAATGTGGCTATCAGCAATGCTGCCAATGCAGGGCGTTATTTCCCTCTTAAAACCATGAGTGATGATTTAGTCAGTTATCTAAACCAGGCTATTCTCAAAGGTCATATTCCTGATGCGCAAGTTGTGTGGCATGGTGATCTAAGCGGTTTTCCTTATCAAGACAGTTCAGGTATTTTTCAAGCTGGGTTTAACCTTAATGACGGCGCATTTGAGTTTCAGCCTGATTGGCCCAAAGTTGATGATTTGAGCTTATATGCCTTATTTGAAAATGCCGCCATGGATATCATGATTAATAAGGGCAAATTATTAGACGTAAATGCTGCTGGCGCCCATGTTTATATTCCGTTTATGGGTAAAGATACCACCTTAAAAATTGAAGCTGAAATCGCGGCAACAGCAGCGGCTGCAAAAACGCTTATTGATAACTCGCCTTTGCAATCATCTGTGGGGACGACCTTGGATGTGGTGCAAATTTCAGGGGATATTATCAGTGATTTAGATTTAACCATTCCGATGTATGAGGGCGGTGTTGCTGACAATAAAGGCTTAATTCATTTTAACGATAACCAGGTGTTTATCGCCACACCAGGGCTTAACTTGGAAAAAGTAAATGGCACTGTGGCATTTATTAATGCTGAAGTTAACGGCAATCAAATCAACGCAGATTTATTTGAGCAGCCACTGACATTTGATTTTGGCACCAACAAAACCTCAGCTGATGATTTAGCCTTAAGCGTTGGTTTAAAAGGATTGTGGGATTTAGACAATCTACCTGATTATATTGATAACCCGTTATCTGACTATTATTCCGGTCAACTGGATTGGGATGGCGGGGTCACTATGATATTTGATGCCACAGGTTACAGCCTGCAAGTACAGCTTAACTCAGACTTAGTTGGCGCTGAATTATCCTTACCTGCGCCGTTTACAAAAGCAGCCGCTACGCCTACCCGATTAAGTGCAGAGCTTATTGGCGATAATAAACAGGCCTCATTGGGGCTTAAACTAGCGAAACAAGCTGAGTTTTGGGGCGGCTTCAATCAACAAAGTGGTGATAATTTAGCCCATTATGATCTGATCTTGGGGCGTCAGTTTAAGTTAGGCGACAAGCTTGCCAAAGACCAAGGTCATATCATTATTGATTTACCTGATGCGGTGCTGACTCAGTGGCTGCCGATCATCAGTCAATTTACCGATAAGGCAAGCTCAAGTATCGATCTTCCAGATACCACGGCTGCGGCACTGGTAAATACTGAAGAGGAAATGGCCAGTATTTTTGCCAATAAGCCTGCAGCTGAGTCAGCCGTGGTTGATACTGTGACAGCCCATGCAGCGGAAACCTCAGCGCCCACTGAAAACCAGCCTAGCACCACAGAAGCTACCCTAACGCGGCCAAAAGCTAGCTTCTTCCCGCCGCTAGCGTTAATTGATGCCAAGGTGGGTAAATTAGATATTTTAGCCCAAGACTTTAATCAACTGAGTTTTAGCGCCAAGCCGTTAGAGCATGTATGGCGTTTTGATGTTTTGTCACAAGAATTTGATGGGCGGATTGATTTTTATTCCAGTTGGCGTGAACAAGGCTTAAAAGTTGTTGCCAGTAAATTGCATTTAACGCCCAGGGTTAAACCTGCTGAAGAAGCGGAGTTCAGCCCAGATAATATGCTCGATAATTTACCGCCATTAGCTGTGGATGTGGATGATTTTGGCATCTACGATAGGCGTCTGGGCCATTTAGTGCTGCAGGGTATTCCTTATGAAGACGGTTATCGCTTTCAAACATTAACCCTCACCCGGCCCATTGTTAGCTTGCAAGCTACTGGCGATTGGACCTTTAAAGATGGCAAAAACCTGACTAAGTTTGATGTTAAATTGAAAGCCAGTAAATTTGATGCATTGTCAGAAGTCCTTGGGATTAACCCCGGCTTAAAAGACGCCCCCCTTGATTTAGTTGGTGAGTTTTCATGGCAGGGCCCGCCTTATGGTTTCTCATTAGACACCCTAAACGGTAAATTACGTTTTGATATGGGCAAAGGTTACTTATCTGAAATTAGTGATAAAGGTGCGCGGATATTCTCGCTATTTAGCCTAGATTCTATAGTGCGTAAGTTATCTTTAGATTTTTCTGATGTGTTTGGTAAAGGGTTACACTTTGACTCGTTCGGGGGCTCACTTAATATCGATAACGGTGTGGTTAAAACCACTGACACTGAAATGGATGCGATTGCCGGTAATATGAAAGTGCGTGGTTATACTGATTTAACCACCCAAAGTTTAAATTATGATATTCGCTTTATTCCGCAATTGGCATCAAGTGTGCCTACAGTGGTATTGCTCAGTACCAGCGCATGGACTTTAGGCTTAGGTGCCTTTGCCTTGACCAAGGTATTAGAGCCTGTGATTGAGGTTATTTCTGAAATTCGTTTTCGCCTTGGTGGTACTATGACCGAGCCACAATTAGAAGAGCTTGAGCGAAAAAGTAAAGAAATCGAAATCCCAGAATCAATTTTGCCAAGAACGCCAGCAACACAAGTCAGCCCTGATAAGGTCGGGGCAGGTACGGTAAGCTCGGAAGCTATTAGCTCTAAAGTTGAGAGTGTAGAACTAAACCGCTCTGAAAATCAGCCGAATGCAACTGATGTTAATAAAGCTAATGTTAATAAAGCTAATGTTAATGACGCTGGTGTTAATGACGCTGGTGTTAATGAAGTAGATGCTACTGACATAAACCTTAAAGCAGATGAAGCAGCCACAGAGGCCGCAGCCAATATCGTGTCCTTTAGCCTGTATCATCGACAATGCCAAGGAGGCGCCAATGCAAGTCAGTTTATTGCAATGTCAAAGCAGCACAGATGTCAAAGCCAATCTGGCCTTTATCGACTCGCAGCTTAGTGTATTACCTCGAAAGGCTAATGAACCGCAACTGGTAGTACTGCCTGAGTGCAGTTTGCTATTTGGTGGTCACGAGCAGCAGCAATTAGCTGTTGCTGCTGTGGAAGAATCCAGCAAACTTAAACAGCAACTGGCCGCATTAGCTCAGCGTCATCATGTTTATATGGTGGCCGGAACTATCCCGATTTCTGCAGATGCAGCTAGGGTCTATAGTCGCAGTTACTTATTTGATGATGAAGGCAATACCTTAGGCAGCTATGATAAGTTACACTTATTTGATGTTGAGGTTGCCGATAAAACGCAATCCTATCGAGAAAGTGATACTTTTTGCCCAGGGGATCGTATCACTGTCATTGACACCCCATTTGGCAAGGTAGGCTTAGCCATTTGCTACGATATACGTTTTGCTGACTTATTCAGGGCATTAAGGTTAGCGGGGGCAGAAATTATTGCCTTGCCATCTGCATTTACTAAGGTAACAGGCGCAGCCCATTGGCAAACCTTGATCCAAGCAAGGGCGATTGAAACCCAGTGTTATTTTCTGGCTGCCGATCAATGGGGTCAGCATAACCAAGGTAGCCGAGAAACCTGGGGCCAAAGTATGATAGTAGACCCTTGGGGCAAGATTATCGCTGAGAAAAAGACCGGTCTAGGTTGGGTGCAAGCCCAGCTTGATTTAGCCGCCTTAGCGACCATAAGACAACAAATTCCAGTGGCGGCGCACAATCGCTTTATTGCGCCCCAATTAAAATAAATACTGAATTAGCTAACATATCGAGCGATGAATTAAGTTCGGTGAGACAAGAATCCACATACAGGCCATGGGGCTTAAAGAGAGAATTAATGCCATTTTTAGCTCAAGTAGAACAAAGTTTATTACAAGGCGCACTCACCCTTGACGGGCTGCAAGATTATCTGAACATTATTCATCAGCATAATATTGATTTTTCAGATTTATATTTTCAAGGCAGCCGCCATGAAACCTGGGCGCTTGAAGATGGCATTATCAAAGAAGGTAGCTTTCATATTGAGCGCGGAGTCGGTGTTCGTGCCATTACTGGCGAGAAAACCGGTTTCGCTTATGCTGATGAAATTAATCCAGCAGCATTACGCGCAGCAGCAGAAGCGGCAAGAGGCATTGCCTTGGCGGGCCAAGAGCACAAAGTACATGCCTTTAAACGTCATGACACCCATAAGCTTTACAGTAGTGATGACCCCATAGCGGCCATGGAAGAAGCGCCAAAAATTAATTTGCTCAAGCAAACTGATGCCTATATTCGTAGCCTAGATAGCCGCATTATTCAAGTGGTAGTGAGCTTGTCTGGCGTACATGAAGAAATTTTAGTGGCTGCCAGTGATGGCACCTTAGCGGCGGATATTCGTCCGTTAGTGCGCTTTAATTGTAGTGTTATTTTAGAAGATAACGGTAAGCGTGAGCGCGGCAGTGCCGGTGGCGGCGGTCGTCATGATTACAGCGTATTTATGGCAACTGATGACGCCGGTTTACCTGTGTGTTTTGACTTTGCCCGTGAAGCGGTGCGTCAAGCCCAAGTGAATATCAATGCTATTGATGCCCCAGCAGGTGAAATGGCCGTAGTACTGGGTAACGGCTGGCCTGGCGTATTGCTGCATGAAGCAGTAGGTCACGGTTTAGAAGGTGACTTTAACCGTAAAGGCAGCAGTGCCTTTAGCGGTAAAGTCGGTCAGCAAGTGGCCTCAGAATTAGTTACCGTAGTGGATGATGGCACCATTGTTAATCGCCGTGGTTCATTAAGTATTGATGATGAAGGGGTGCCAACCCAAAAGACCACCTTAATCGAAAATGGTATTTTAAAGGGCTATATGCAAGATAAGCTTAATGCGCGTCTAATGGGCGAGCCGACAACCGGTAACGGCCGCCGTGAATCTTATGCGCACCTGCCAATGCCACGTATGACTAATACCTATATGGAAGCTGGCACTTCAACGCCTGAAGAAATGATCAAGTCAGTAGAGAAAGGCATTTATGCGCCTAATTTTGGTGGCGGCCAAGTGGATATTACCTCAGGCAAATTTGTGTTCTCAGCCTCAGAAGCCTACCTGATTGAAAATGGCGAAGTCACCCAAGCAATTAAAGGGGCTACGCTTATTGGCAACGGCCCAGAAGCCATGAGCCAAATATCTATGGTGGGTAATGATCTGGCCTTAGATCAAGGTGTCGGCGTGTGCGGTAAAGATGGTCAAAGTGTACCAGTTGGGGTGGGGCAACCTACCTTGAAGTTAGACAGTTTAACCGTTGGCGGCACTGCTTAACAATGAAACCAAGGTGCCTTAATAGCACCTTAGTTATTTAGGCCATTCTAATCGACATTGCTTTATATTTAGCTACACTTAACTAACTGTTGTTGATGTAAAAAGTAAAGTTAGTCACGACTTGCTAATAACATAGAGTAAAAAATCTAATCAGGGTGGTGTAATGGGCTATTTGGTCATTTGTAATCGTATTATGTGCAGTCGTTTTGCCGCATTTTTAGTTGTGGGGATCAGCGTTATTAGCGCAGCTCAGGCTGAGCCCTTGGCTTTTAATCAGGCTTGGCAACAACTGCTAACGGTCAGTGATAAGTTAAAGGCGCAATCTCAAGAAGTCAGCCGCGCTGAAGCGGAGCAAGATGCGGGCAAAGACTTAAGTTTGCCCTCGCTTGATCTATCAGGAAGTTATACCCGCTTAGAAAAACCCGTAGAACTTGATTTACGGGATCTTAATCCCATTGCATCATTAGATCCCGCCGCTCTGCCGCCAGCCCTTGGCAATATCATTGGTGCGATCCCCGGCTCACTGTTTGTGACCCCGTTTACCGAGCAAGACGTTTTTCGAGCCAGTTTAAAAGCCATGTGGCCAATTTATACTGGTGGACAAATTACTGCGGCTCAAGGTATTCAAGCCGCCCAAGTGGAAGAAAAAAAGCATCAGTACGCCTTAGTCAGCCGCGAGCTGTTTACCCAGCTTGTCGATCGCTACTTTGCAGTAGCAGTGACCAAAACCTTAGTGCAAACGAATCAACAGTTGGTTGATTCGTTAACCGAGCACGCGTCACACGCGCAGAAATTAGAGCGCGAAGGGCAGATTGCCAAAGTTGAGCGCTTAAATGCCCAAGTGGCGCTAGAAAATGCCAAAGTTAATTTAGGCAGCTCCCAACGCCAATATGAAATGTCGACCATTGCTTTATCGAGAATGTTGCAGCTGAGCAATGCTACTCCTACATCGGGGTTATTCTCACTGGCGCAGCCGCCATCATTGCCGCGCTTAAGCCAGTTAACCATCAGCCAGCACCCTGCGCTAAAACTGCTGGAGGCTAAAGAAACCCAAGCGAATGGGCTAATTAAACTCGAAAAGGGTAAGTATCATCCCACCGTATTTTTATACGGTAATTACACCCTTTACGAGGACGATAGTTTATTTTCGCAAATTGAACCCGACTGGATGGTTGGATTAGGCGTAAATGTGCCAATATTTAGCCGTGATGGCCGCAGCGGTAAAGTCAAAGCCGCCCAAAGCGCCTTGTTGCAAGCTAAGCATACTAAGGCGCAAACTCAGCAAGACTTAAGCCTGCTGGTGGATCAAAGCTATCGCCAACTCCAGCAAGCAGATGAAGAAGTTAACGCCCTTAATGCCTCTTTAGCTCTCGCTACCGAAAACCTGAGATTACGTGAACTTGCCTTTAATCAAGGTCTATCAACCTCAATCGATCGGGTGGATGCAGAGCTTAAACTCAGCGCTGTTAAAACCCAGCAACTGGGGGCGCAATATCGCTATGTACAAGCATATGCCAGATTAATGGCCATCAGCGGTCAAGTGGATGAATTTATCGGTCGAACCCAATTACAGGAGAGCCAGCATGCGGACTAATAAGATTATTGCAGTTATCGCCATTATTTTTTTGGTGGGCATATTAGCTAACGGCTTGAGATTGGCATTTGAGCCTAAACCCAGTGTATTGCAGGGGCAAATAGAGGCCAGAGAATACAATATCTCCTCTAAAGTGCCCGGCCGCGTTGAGCAAGTCATGGTTAGGCGCGGCGACAAAGTGGCCATTGGCGACTTATTATTTGCCATTAATAGCCCGGAATTAGCCGCTAAATTAATGCAAGCGGAGGGCGGTCGTGACGCCGCCAATGCCATGCAACAAGAGGCGGATAACGGCGCAAGACAACAGCAAGTTACCGCAGCAAAGGAGCAATGGCTCAAAGCTAAGGCGGCGACAGAGTTAATGCAAACCACCTATCAGCGAGTTGAAAACTTGTTTAATGAAGGAGTGGTTGCCAGACAAAAGCGCGATGAAGCCTTTACCCAATGGCAAGCAGCTAAATACACTGAGCAAGCGGCGTTAGCTATGTATGAAATGGCCGATGAAGGCGCCCGAGTCGAGACTAAAGCTGCTGCGGCGGGTAATGCCCGTATGGCAGAAGGTGCAGTCAAAGAAGTGAATGCCATTTTAGCCGACAGCCAAATGCGCTCGCCTAAAGTGGCTGAGGTCAGTGAAGTGTTATTGCAAGCGGGTGAGTTAGCCCCAAGTGGTTTTCCTGTGGTCAGTTTAATTGATATGTCGGATGCCTGGGCCGTATTGCAACTACGTGAAGACCAATTGGCTGAGTTTAAAGTGGGCAATGTTGTGTCGCTAACCATTCCGGCATTAAAACTGACCACGGACTTTACAGTGGCGCACATCAGTGTGATGGGCAGTTTTGCGACTTGGCGCTCCACTGAAAGTGGTCACGACTTTGATATGCGTACTTTTCAAGTCGAGCTGCGCCCCAATGAAGCCATTGATGATCTTAGAGTGGGCATGTCAGTATTACTGACATTAGATTAATCTCAGCATTTACAAGCCAGTAGAGGCTAGAGGCGCTCATGGGAGCTTTATTACAGAAAGAACTCAAGACACTGTGGAACTCACCTTGGCAATTAGCCTTGGTGACTTACATTCCCATCATCAGCATGTTGTGTTTATGGTGGCTATTTAGTGCAGGTTTACCACGACAATTACCCGTAGCAGTGGTTGATTTAGATAACAGCCAGCTAACGCGAACATTGACTCGCAACCTCAGTGCTAACTCCGTTATCAGCCCTAAAACTTATCCTAATCTGGCACTGGCTCAAGAAGCTATGAGTACTGCAGAGGTCTATGCGCTGGTAGTGTACCCCCATCAGTTTAAGCATGGCTTATTAACAGGCGCTAGCCCGACCATAGATATTCGTTATAACAGCCAGTTCTTATTAGTCGGTAAGTTGTTATCCAGTCAATTACAATTAAGCCTTGGCTCAGGGTTAATGCAAGTGGCGGGGCTAAAACAACTTTTAGGCGGTGCCAATAAAGCATCTGTTGCAGTAAATTTATCCCCAGTGACCAGTCAAACCACGGCTTTATTTAATCGTAATAATAACTACGTCGGATTTTTAGTGCCGCCAGTATTAATTGCATTGCTGCAGTTATTATCAATGATGGTGTTCGTGAATAGCTTAAATGCTAGTTTGATCAAAGGTGAAGATAAATGCTTATTGCCTGATAATTTTTGGCAATTAGTGGCCACTAAAGTCATGCTCTACACGCCAATCATGTTGCTCCATGGCGGCTTTATTTTAGTTTGGTTATATGGCTATTTAGGCTTACCCATTGCTGGCAGCTTAGGCTTGTTAGTACTGACTCAGGCCATGATGCTAGGGGCCTTGTGGCTATTGGTCATATTAGTGGTGGTGGTTATGCGCGAGCCTGCTGGCAGTATCAGTATGGGCTCGGCGATGTTTGCGCCAGCATTTGCCTTTATGGGGATTACATTTCCAGTTAATGATATGCCGCAATTGGCGCAGTGGTGGCGATTGTTAATGCCTTCAAGTCATTATATGGACACCCATGTTATTGTGGTTAGCTATGGCGCCGAGGCTGGGCAGGTATTATTGCAATCTAGCTCCTTGTTATATTTTCTCGTGTTATTGCCTATTGCTTGGTTATTAGCAAAAATCATTCGTCAAAAACAAGCGCCGGTAAATAGTGCTGAGTCGTTAGCTGTTGTGAGCCAACAGCAGGAGGCACGATGAATTGGTTGCAACTTGTTATCGCTGATTTTAAAGCGCTGTTAAGTGATAAAGACATTGTACTGACGGTTTTTGGCGGCTTACTGTTTTACTCGGTGTTATACCCTCTGCCTTATTTACATCAAGTCCCTACCGAGCAAAAAATTGTCGTGGTAGATCATGATAACTCTTCATTGAGCAGACAGTTAGTGCGTCATGCCGATGCCAGCCCCAAAATCAAAATAGTCAGCCAAGTGGCCAGCATCAATGAGGCGCAGCAGTGGATTTCAAACGGCGATGCCTTTGGTTTATTGGTTATTCCAGAAGGCTTTAGGCGTAACCTACTGCTGGGTAAAGGGGCAACCTTAAGTTACGGTGGTGATGCCAGTTACTTCTTAATTTATTCTGCGGTAGCAGAAGGGTTAGTGGCAGCAGGCATGGATGCCAGTAAACAAGTGCAAATGATAGGCTTACTGGCGCGGGGCGAGAATCCGCAGCAAATTCAACAAGATCTTAATTCAGTCAATTTAAATAGTGTGCCGGCATTTAATCCAAGTTTAGGCTATACCCCTTATGTGGTGCCGGGATTATTTTTACTGATCTTGCATCAAACCCTCTTGATAGGTGCCAGTATTTTAGGCGCAGGCCAATGGCGTAAACAGGGCTATTGGCAGCAGGTATCGCCACTGGCGTTGATCACCGCACGAATAGCCGTTTTCAGTTTAATTTATAGCTTTTTTTCATGTTTTTATTTGGGCTGTTGCTACTACTTTTACGGCGTTAGTGTGCAAGCGAGTTTAGGCCAAGTGTTGCTGTTTATGGTGCCATTTATATTATCGACTGCGGCGTGCGGGGTTGCATTAAGCTGTTTGTTTGTCAGGCGTGACTTACCCACTCAAGTATTATTATTGGTCTCAATGCCGATTTTATTTGTCTCAGGCTTTGTGTGGCCGCTGGCATTAATTCCTGAGCCGTTAGTGCAAGCTTCGCAAATTATCCCTGCTGTACCTGCCATTATGGGTATGTTGCAGTTAAATCAAATGGGCGCCTCATGGGATGCCATCATGCCAATGTGGCTGCAAATGTGGGGCTTATTTTTACTGTTTAGCTTGCTGGCTTATATTGGCGTAAGACGTCGATTATTTAGTAAGGAAGGGGCCAGTGTTTAGTTTTGAGTAGCGGCCTTTAGGGCTGTGAATTAGCTGGTTAATCATGGCGTATTGAGCTTAATTATCCAGTGATCGTGATATTGATATTTTTTTGATAAATAAAAATAGGTATATTCAGATGAAATATACCTATTTTGTTTTTCATGTCTTTGAGCTTAATCATTAAGCTTTGCTGTCGCTGTTGATCGTCTTCCAAATTATAACGTTCCTGTTTCAGAGCGACTTAATTCCGCTTCTAAGCGACTTAAGTTATGTTGGTAAATTGGCTCATGGTTGGCTTTTGCTGCTTTCTTAAAATCAGCCAGTGCGCCTAGATTATCATTAGCCATTAACTTCATAACACCACGGTTATTGTAGGCATAAGCTCGCATTTGCATTGAGGGTAACTTAGCAGCCTTATTGGCCATTTCTACCGCTTCAGTACAAGCTGTTTCAGCAATATCAAACTTTGAAAGCTTAGTGTAGCCAACACAAAGACTCAAACTGCGAGTGTATTTGTCAATGACAGTGGCGGTGGCAGCTTCTGTTAGCGCGATGCCTTCACTGATGTCACCAGATTGAATGGCATCAACTCCAGGTGTGTCTTCAATAAGTACCATTTTATATTTGCTCGTTTCGATGGCATTGGCCATCACAGCAGAGCTTGATAATAATAAACCAGCTGCGGTGATGATAGAGAGTGTTGATTTTTTCATGGTTATATTCCTTTATAGGTAGTAGCTAGTTGCTACAGGGCTAATTTAGGAAAAAAGTCTGAGGCTGACAAACGAGATAAATCAATTTGATAAGTGAGATTTATTCACTCATGCAGTGGTTAACCTATTAGTCAGCCCTGGTGAGGTGGTTTAAAAATGGAAGCGGGCGACAACCCAATCAATAAGTAACTGCACTTCAGGCTTGGTGACATTGTTATGGTTGATCAGATAGTAGCGGTCGTGACTGGTTAAAGATTGCTCAAATAATGAAATTAACTGATTGTTTTCAAACCATGATTTACTGATAGGCAGTGGGATTAATGCGATGCCTAAACCTTGCTCAGCAGCTCTTGCGACGCTAAACATACTATCTAATTGAATTATTTGTTTGGGTTTGAAATGATCAAGGCCAACACTTTCAGCCCATTGATGCCAGGCATAGGGTCTTGCCTGATGCATGATTAACGGGACTTCTAACAGGGCGCTAAAGCCTTTATGTTCAAGCCTGTTAAACAGTGCTGGGTTACAGGCTGGAACATAATTAAGCGGAAATAAATCATACGATTTATCAGGGTCTTGGCGACTACCAGATAACACGATCGACAGATCTGTATTGGCCGTTTGTTTGGCGCGGGTTTTAACGGTTTCGAGCTTTAAATTAATATTAGGGTATTTGTTTGACCAACCCACCAGTTGCGGTACAAACAGCTCACTGGCAAAAAATTCTGGCATGGAAATACTGACTTCATGCATGGTGTGGGCATTATTGAAGTTATTGACTGTTTCGGTCAGCTGCAGCATTAACGGGGTAATTTGTTGATAAAAGCGCATTCCTGTTTCTGTCAAAGTGATTGAGCGAGTTTGGCGAATAAATAATTGCTGTTGTAGGTTTTCTTCTAGCTGTTTAATTTGATGGCTCACCGCTGAAGGGGTGAGAAATAATTTTTGAGCAGTCTCTTTAAAACTGAGACATTCGGCTGCAACACAAAAACAACGCAAACCTCGTAATGAGGTATGTAAAGGTAGCATTTAAAATCCTTTTTACTAAAGTCGATGCAGGCTAAGCAAAGACTAGACCAACTAAATATTGTAGATAAAACAGATATTTAAAAGTTTAATTATTAGTCACAGTTACCAATAGTGCTTCTTTAAGCACTTATTTGGTGCATTAGCTTGATGTGGTGACTTTTCCTGAATAAGGTAAGGCCACATAAAATTAAGGCCTGCATTAGCAGGCCTTAATAGTTTCAGATCGTAATGGGGTTTTAGCAGTGCTACTGCACTGTAACCGTAATTGATGCTTCTGTCTTAATGCCGCGCGGAGTGGTAACGGTTAAGGTAATTATGTCTTCACCAGTTTCATCTGCTGCGGTATAGCTAAACTGAGTCGCTTCTACATCACATGACAATGGAGGCGTAATACTTTTGTAACTGAAACAAGTCGCATTGGGTACGGCGTAGCCACTAAAGGTGATAGATCCATTGACTGCTGCAACCGTTAAAGTTGAACCTGCTGGCATCATTTGATTGGCACTGTCATACAGTTCAACTTTCACCGTAGTCATGCTCTCAGGTGAGACGGTGAGTTTTGTGAATGGTGTTCTGTCTTCATCAGTATCAGTGGTGATAATGGTCGCTTTAGAACCTGATAGCGTTAATACCGTTGCGGCACGAATGTAAGTTTTATTGGCTTGTTCGATTCCGCAAAACTTATCATCTTCACCTTCAGAAGTATCATCACACTGTGGGCCATTGAACATACCATCACCGCTGAAGGGATTTTCACAGTCAATCTCATCACAATGTGAGTTATATGACTTTCCTGATGTATTGAAATAAGGTTCACCATCACGGCGAATACCAGTTTCATCATCATCCCTAAAGGCATCGCCTAAATCACTAAAACCACCTTGATGATAAGTTTCGATATCCATACCGTTACCAGTACAAGCTGTTTCTTTACCCTCGATATCTAAACATGCGTTAGTGATAACGCCACCGTCATCTTTATCAAAGATATTATTGCCGTTTGTGTCAAAGAATGTCTCATGACCTAATGCATAAGCCAATACGGTCACGCGATGATCTATAGGACGTGGGTCGGTTGAAGTCCAAACCACTGAACAGCTACCGTTTATCGTAGAACAAGATGGCTGAATTTGGCCACCTTCTGCGGTGAAGTTAATGGTGGTGTCATCAGGCGCAGGATTGCCAAAGCTATCAGAGGCATAGGCGGTCATGGTGACTTCAACACCATTAACATCAGCAGCTTCTGGGTTGAACAAAGAAGGGGAAATGTTAAAGCCCAGTTGTTGAGGCAGGCCTGTGTTAACCGTTAACTGCTCTGATTGAGTGGTAATGATGATGCCCGAATCTGTATCTTCTGCAGATGCTGACACTCTCACTGGTGTAGGCACTGTGCCTGATTGCACTGTAACGCTAACTAATCCGTTGGCATTACTAATAGCCTCATCACCATTGGCAAACTTTAAGCCGCCGATAACGGTGTCTAAACCAAAGGTCACCTTTTGCTGCGCTGCAGGTTGACCATTAGCGCTACTGACTAAGAAAGTCACTAATGAGCTTTCAGTGGAGCCAGTACCGCCAGCGCCTTTAATGCGAATTTGGTTTGGCTCTGCAGAGATAAAGCTCAAGCTACCTAAAGTTTGGCGATCTAAAGAGAAATCAAAGCTGGCGTTGTAGGTGTCATTACCAATAACGGCTGCAGCGATAATTTGTTGACTGCGGACACTGTTGCCACTGCAACTTGTATCTTGAAAGGTTGAGTTGGCTCTGCCTGAGGATGTCGTAACCGGAGTATCAAGACTCGCATCACCATTGGCGACGCAATCAGAACTAAACGATACGCTTACGGGTGTTTGTAATGGCTCGAATGTACCGTCAGCCGCTTCAATAATCACATCAGCATAAACGCCAAAACTTGCCCCAGCACCAATGGTGTAGGTTAGAGGATCTGCTTCGGGGTCATCAGCGGGTAAGGTTGAACCAAGCTTGCTTTCAATGAATGTCTCATCGTCAACAATATAACCAAACTTAATCGTGCCTTCAGGAATCACTTCATCGCCACTTAGCACTTCATAGGCACTGCTGCCTGAAACAGTGGTGCCATCAAAGTCAGTGCTGGCAATTAAGCTATAAGCGCCAAGTTCACTGCTGTTTGGGGTGTAGCTAACAGTAGCAATACCATCAGTAGAGGTTAAGGCGGTATTTGGCGATAAACTGGCGCTGCCAGCCTGGAAGCTCACTAATTGATCCGCTATTGGTTGATTGCTGCCATCTAAAACTGCTGCCGTAAGCAATACGGCTTGATCAATCTTAAAACGGGTTACCGTTTGCCCTGCCTGAGTAATACTGGCATTGATTGTGATAGTTTCAGGTGTTGGCGTGGTGGTTGAATTAATAAATTCAAAATTACGCGAGGCAGAAACACTGTCATCAGTTTCGGATTCAGTATCTGTAGGGGTATGAGACACCACTAAGGTACCTGCGCCGACAGTATTATCTGTGGTGCTGATGAATACGCTGGCGATACCACTGCTGTTTGTTAGTGTGCTATCGACACTGGCTTGACCAAAACTTGGGGCAAAGCTGACAATGGCGCCACTGACGTTGCTATTGGATTGCTTTAACTGGGCTACTGCGCAAAAACTCTCAGTTACATCAAAGCGTAATTCATCAGTGGTTTCAGCGCATTGACCATTAACAACGCTTTGGTAGCTTAGGCTAATGCTGTAACTGCCTTCGCCTCCACTGCCAGTATCGTTATCATCAGAAGGCCCATTACAAGCGGTCATTAAAAATAGAGAAGCAATAGAAAAAGGCAGTGCGCGTATTATTGTTTTTAGCAGCATCAGCAACATCCTTGTAAGTGGTGTTTATTCGGTTATTCCAGCACGTAAATATTTAAACAACTCGATAAATGATTTTGACTCAGGGCCTTTAGCGAGTTCTTTATTGGTTTGTCTGATTAATTGACGCAATTTTTGACGTTCAAAAAGCGGATATTCAGCCAGCAAAGTTTCAACTTCTTCGTTTGGGTTTTCTAATAAGCGGGCACGTAACTTCTCAATTTTATGAACCTGTGCAGATTCATTATTGTTTTTATTCAATACATTATCGATTGATTTAATGATTGGCTCATGATCATAGCCACGCATTAGTTTGCCAATGTATTGTAAATGACGACGATAGGCTTCTGTTTTTTGCTTAATATTTTTGGCTTTTAATACTGCATCGTATAAAAACTCTTCTAGCTCGACTTTATCAAGCTGCGTTTTACTTAATGCAATTAAGCGCATGCCAAGCTCTTGAGCTTCTTCGCTTTCTTTTTTAAATTCTGTTCTGCTGACGTATTCATCGTCATTGTCGTATGGCTGTTTAAAGTGATCTGAATCGCCGACAATTTTCATAGTAATAAACCTCTCATAAATATCGGCGAATAATAGCACTTTCAGGGTGGTGTAGGCCACTGTATAACGGGTTTTCAAGCTTAAGCCGATGAATATTTTTTAAATATGTTAAGGCTGGTCAATCTTTGATGCTTACCATCGTCTTCAGCTTGCCAAAAGAGCAAGCCTGTAGAGACCGATTTATCAACCAGCTTCATAGAATCAATCTGCGAGAATTCAATATGATACTCACTGATTAACTTAAGGTTAGTTTATTTAGCGCCATTGTGGTGGGTAAATCCTTGTTTTGATGGTTATCAATACAGTTTTGAATTTGATATGCTAAGCCTAACAATGGAAACTAAAGAGTAAATTTGTGTCTACCAATAATATTGATACTGAATTAACGGCGTTACAAGATGCCGTTGCTGTCGCATTAGAGCATGCAAAAAAGTTAGGCACGAGTGCGGCTGAAGTTGCCATTAGCAAACAACAAGGTTTGTCGGTTTCAACCCGTGAAAAAGAAGTTGAAACCGTTGAATTTAATAAAGATGGTGCTTTAGGTATTACGGTTTATCGTGATGGTTGTAAGGGCAGCTCTTCAACTTCTGACCTTAGTCCTGAAGCCATTGCCGTTGCCGTTAAAGCCGCTGATGATATTGCCCGTTATACCTCATCAGACCCTTTTAGTGGCCTTGCTGATAAAGCGTTAATGGCGCAAACCATCCGCGATTTAGATTTATACCATCCTCAAGATATTACTCCTGATGAACTAGCTCAATTAGCCATTCGCGCCGAAGAAGCCAGTTTGTCAGTAGACAGTCGGGTGCAGCATTCTGATGGCGCGACCGCTAATGCTCATACTGCAGCCAAGGTCTATGGCAATAGTCACGGATTTTTAAAAGGCTATTGCAGCTCACGCTATAGCTTAAGTTGTGTGGTGATCGGTGAAGAAGACGATGGCAACATGCAGCGTGACTATGATTACACCATTGCACGTAAATATAATGAGTTAATGACGCCTGAGTCAGTGGGGATTTTAGCCGCTAACAAAACGGCTAGTCGTCTCAATGCCCGTAAAATTCCCACGGCTAAACTGCCTGTACTATTTTCGCCTGAAATCGCCACTGGTTTAATGGGTCATTTGATCGGTGCGATAAGTGGTAGCAGTCTGTACCGTAAATCGAGTTTTTTACAAGATTCGATTAATACGCAGCTGTTTCCTGAATGGTTTAACATCGAGGAAAACCCACATCTTATTGGCGCTTTAGCCAGTGCAAATTATGATAGTGAAGGTGTGGCTACCCAGCAGCGTAATATTATCGATGCTGGCCATTTATCCACTTACCTGCTAACCAGTTATTCAGCGCGCAAGTTAGATTTAGTCAATACAGGTCATGCTGGTGGCATTTATAACTGGACCTTAAGTCATAGCGGCCAAACCTTTGATGAATTAGTAAAAGCCATGGGCACAGGTCTTATCGTCACAGAAGTGATGGGCCAAGGTGTCAATATGGTCACAGGCGATTACTCTCGCGGCGCTGCTGGATTTTATGTTGAGAACGGTGAAATTCAGTTCCCAGTAGAAGAAATCACCATTGCAGGCAATTTAAGAGACATGTTCATGGGCATTCAAGGTGTGGCTAAGGATAGAGACTTACGTTCATCTATTCGCACTGGCGGTATCTTACTGAGTGAAATGAAAATAGCCGGTAGCTAAGCGCTGCACTGCAGTAATAAGTTTACTGTCTTAACCTTTAAAACACCGACTTGTCGGTGTTTTTTTGTTTTTGTCAGAGTAATGGAACCCTCTAATTTACATAGTCTTTATGAGCTTTACACTTCTTGACAATCGATTACGCTCAAGCTTAGTCCTATCCATTAATATGTAGTTAAATCGTTAATGGAGTTGTTATGTTTGATAAAAAAATGTGTGGATTAATGATGTTGGGACTGAGCTCCTTAACTCTGATGGGCTGTGATTCTTCTGATAGTGATGATAACAGTGAAACTGATAGTGCTTATATCCAGTTTTATAATGCGTCGGCTAACAGCACAGCCACATCATTGGTGATGGACGAGTATGAATACACTTCGGTGGCGTTTAGCGACAGTATGCCCCGCTATAGTTACGCTACTGGTAGTGTCACCATGGAGATCTATGGTTCAGATGAAAATGGTGATTCAAGCAGTATTTATTCTGAGGACATGGATCTAGATAAAGAAGAGAATCATTTATTTGTCCTTTATGGTGATTATCACTCGCCGGAGCTACTCAAGGTTATTTATGACCGCGCGGATATGGATGACCTCAATAACGATGAAGATAATGAATACAGTAAAATGCAGGTGCTGGTTGCCAATGTTACTGCAGAGGAAATGGCATTTGATGCTTACATTTCCCTCGACACTGACTCATACGCCGATGCCACTATGATTGGTAGTGTCGATTACCGTGGGGTCACCTCAGAATTGATGCTCGACACTGATGACTATATTGTTTATCTCACCGACAAGGGTACAGATAATGTGGTCTACACCACAAGCAGTATGAGCTTAACCACAGAAACTGTTTATAAATTTATGATTAGAAACAGTTTTGGTTCAGGTGATTTAAAAGTGGTGATCGACAGTGTCGATTCAACCACAACGCCAACGTCTTACACTAACATCGATGCTACTGCAGATTTTCGGGTCTTTAACGGGCTAGAGCAACGTAGTTTAGATGTCGATGTGATCAGTAAAGCTGAGTCGCATTACTTACTTGATATCGCTCCTTTTACTGTAAGCGATTACCAACAAACCGGTTTTAATGATTATGGCGTCAGTGTCACAGATTCAGCCACTGCAGAAATACTGTTAGACAATGTACTAGTGACCTTTAATCAAGATGATGTCCGTACCTTATTGCTATACCAAGATGACACAATTAAAGGCATGGTCATTGAACATGATTTGCGCCCAAGAGCCTTTGAAAACAACGTTGATATCGTGAATTTATCGCAGGATTATGATGATTTAAGCGTGTATTTTGTTCGCAGTTCGGAGACGATTGAGTCGGCAGAATATAGCATCACGGATTTGGATTTTACCGATCAAGATAGCTTAGTATTACTCCATGATAATTATGAAGTTAATGTGGTTTATGAGTCAGATAACGGTACTAAAACCTTATTATATCAATCTGATTTTATTAGCTTTGACGGTGAAAGTAATTACAGCTTTGTATTAATGCCAGATAGCAGCAGCTCTTTTGGGTATAACTTGGTACAGCTTTAGTTATTGAGAGTCATAAAAACAGTAAATCAATCAAAATGCCGATAAATATTATCGGCATTTTTTTAAATTTGAGTCTCGCCGCGAGCTTTAACAGCAATTAATTATGTCATTCAAGTTGCCGTTAACGCCATATTAAACAATCGCTTAAAGGCATTTTCAAAAGCAGTTTGTACATCCTCAACACCCTGTGGCGGTAGTTGATTGATCATGTGTGCATAAGACACCGCTTGATGGGCATAGCAAACGACTTCAGCGATATTCCATGCGTCATGTAATTGCTCTATTGAGAGTAAATGGCGCCATTGTGATAAGTACTGATGAACTACAGCCTGTTGTTCATTAGTGGTTTTCATTCGATATAAGTAAGTGCCATCAATAAATGGGTGACTAATGCAGCCATCACTCCAGTCAAAGAAAATATGCCGACCGTTTACCTTAGCGATGTTCTCAATGTGTAAATCACTATGCACTAGCGTATTGGGTAAATTGAATTGCGCCAAGGCTGTAATTGAGTGTTGAAGTGAGATTAATATCGCCTGATATTGTTGATGGGTAAGCGCCATCGACGTTGGCAGCCTTGTTAAAATACTGTCATCATCAAATATGCTTTTGAGTTGTAGCGGTAAGTTGTGTATATCGCGAGTTAAACAACCTGATTGAGCTATTGCGTCAATATGATCAGCACTGTGTATTTGCATTTGTGCAAACGAAGCAAAAGCCTCAGCCCATGCGGTGAGCTGCACAGTATCTTCATAGGCTACGCCAAAATCCTCTGTCAGCATCCATTGCTTTGCTTCATCAATCGCTATCACTTTGGCCGACTGTTGCGGAAATAATTGACCCAGCTTTTGACAAAGTTTCGCTTCATTTGAAAATAATGGTAAATAAGCCGTCGCTTTAAAATACACATCACCTTGAGTGGTTGCTTGCTGTAAAACCTGCCCTAGAGACCAGCACTTTATTTCTACAAGGTCACCTATTGGCTCAATATTATGAGCTGCCAATACAGATGTTACCCAAAGGTTTGCTGCTTTAGGCCAACTTGAAGCTTGCCATGTTTGCAAGGGGAGTTGATGAGGTGTTTGTTGATTCTGTTGCAGACGCTTTTGCGCTATGGGGGAAGTCATTATTTGGATTCTATTTTTGTTATTGTCGGTTTCAGCATCGCCTTGCCGTTATGTTAAATGTGAGTGTACGTTTGCTTACGATTAATGTTAACAGTTAAATAATTAATAAATAGGGATATTTTAACTATTTGTCGTGTTGTTTAATGCATGCGTGTTGCACTTTTAATCATATGGACATTAAATGGATTCACATAAATGTATCATTGAATCTTTAATTACTACAACCTACGATAAATCGACAATATCAATAATAAGAGAGAAGGTATGAAAACACAGACGATTACAGCCATCATAGCAAGCCTATTGTTATGTTCTGTATCCACAATCACGTTTGCTGAAGAGCAAGTGACACCTAAAAAGCAGGATTATAGTCGTCACATTCCTGTCGACAGTAGTGTTGTCACCAGCCATAAAACCAAAGTTAACGGTAATAGCTTCTCCTATACTGCAACGGTTGGAACACAGCCAGTATGGAATAAAAAAGGCGAGGCGGTTGCGACATTAAGTTATACCTATTATCAAAGAGATAATGTAAAAAATACTGCCAAAAGACCACTACTGATTTCATTTAACGGTGGCCCTGGTTCTGCTTCTGTGTGGATGGATATTGGCTATACCGGCCCGCGTGCGATTAATGTCGATGATGAGGGTTATCCATTACAACCTTATGGGGTGAAAACCAATCCATACTCGATTTTAGATATTGCCGACATTGTTTATGTAAACCCGGTCAATACCGGCTATTCAAGGGTATTAGCTAATAAAGACGGTGAAATGCCAAGCAAAGATGAGCAACAAGAGATGTTCTTTGGGGTTAACGCTGACATCAAATATTTAGCTGAATGGGTCAATACCTTTGTCAGTCGTACTGAACGCTGGCGCTCACCTAAATATCTGATTGGTGAAAGCTATGGCACCACCCGAGTTGCTGGGTTGGCACTTGAGTTACAAAATCGCCAATGGATGTATGTGAATGGGGTTATTTTAGTCTCGCCGACTGACATGGGTATTGAGCGCAAAGGCCCGGTTAAATCAGCTAACCGCTTACCGTATTTCGCAGCAGCGGCTTGGTATCACAAAGCCTTAACTGCTGAACTTCAACAAGCCGACCTTGCTGATTTTTTGCCTGAAGTTGAAGCCTTTACCATTAATGAATATATCCCTGCACTAGCTATGGGCGGCTTTATCGCTCCAGATCATAAACAAAAAATTGCAGAGAAAGTGGCGCTGTATTCAGGCCTCAGTGTTGATGTTATTTTGAAATCAAACCTTGATGTGTCAACTCGATACTTTTGGAAAGAGTTACTGCGTGAGCGTGGGCAAACCATTGGCCGTTTAGACTCACGTTATATTGGCATAGATAAACAAGATGTCGGTGATAGCCCAGACTTTAACGCTGAACTTATGTCTTGGTTACACTCCTTTACCCCTGCAATTAATGCTTACATGCGTGAAGAGCTAAATTACAAAACCGATGTAAAATATTACATGCTGGGTGATGTACACCCGTGGGATCGCACCGAAAATAAAACCGGTGAAAACCTACGTCAGGCGATGGCGCAAAACCCATATTTAAATGTGTTATTTCAAGCGGGTTACTATGACGGCGCGACGAACTACTTCGATGCCAAATATAGCATGTGGCAATTAGATCCGAGCAGCAAAATGAAACAACGCCTTAGCTTTAAAGGCTACCGCAGCGGTCATATGATGTATTTACGTGCCGAAGATTTAAAGCAATCAAATCAAGACTTACGTGAGTTTATTGAGAACAGTTTGCCAAAAGAAGATGCGGCAGCAAAATATTAACTGCTAATGTTTAAAAATAGCAAAGTCGCACTCATTTTAGGTGGCTGAGCTATTGATTAAAGAGGAGCTTCGGCTCCTTTTTCGATATTAAACTCAGCGAAATGAATGCGAATAAATAGCTGTGTGCACAATGCCATTTTAAGATTGTAATTTAACCAATTAGCGATTAAATAGTCCGTTGTAATATGGCTTCAATAAGCATAAGAATAATAAGTTGGAGTGTTAAATGAGAGTAAGCAAGTTATCTGCAATATCGTTAGCCATCACATTGGTTATGAGTATGCAGGCACAGGCCAAAGCCGTAACGACACAAGACGTGACAGCGAATGAGTTTTCATGTGAAGGCAAAACCACTGTTCCTATCTATGAGATCCAAGGCGCTGGTGAGATGAGTCCATTTATCGCTGCAGGCGCGGATGAATCCATTCATGAAGTGACCACTAAAGGTGTGGTTACTGCGCGGGCAGAAAGATTATATAAAGGTTTTTTTATTCAAGATCCCCAAGGTGACGGCTCGCCTTTGACATCTGATGGTATTTTTGTCCATTGGGGAGACACTGCGCCAGCAGAAATTGTCCCGGGGATGCAGATTTGCGTCACTGGTAAAGTACAAGAATATGCAGGCTTTACCCAAATCAATATTGCACAGCAGCAACAATTTCACTTAGGTAACTATGTTGGTGAGTTGCCAGCGACCCCGTTACATATTGCTGATGGTCAATCACTTGCCGAAGCGCTGGAGCGTGTTGAAGGCATGAAAGTGCTATTAGACACCGCAAGTGACATGAAAGTTACCCGTTCATTTAGCCTAGATTATGACTCATATCGCAACAACATGGTGTTATCACATAAAGCGCCACTGATGAAAGCCACGCAGGTTTATGCACCATTATCAGCAGAGGCGATAGCATTGAATCGCGCCAATATCGCCAACCAGCTGGTGGTTGAGTCAGACTATAAAGCTGAACATGGCGAGGTGCCGTATTTCCCAAGCTTTAATGCCGATAACGGCTATATTCGGGTTGGCGATCAGTTGACCAATATTGAAGGTGTGATTGGCTATAGTTATGAGCAATATCGCTTTATGCCAACCAATGACATTAGTGCCAGTGATTTTATTCGCCATCATGATCGCACCGTAGCGCCAGCCATTGCGGCCCAAGGTGACTTACGGGTAGCAAGTTTTAATGTACTGAACTTCTTTAATAGTGAGTTTGGCGGTGATAAAAACCCATTAGGCCACAATCGCGGGGCAAAGCTTGAGTCTGAAATGCTGCTGCAGCGCACAAAAATCGTGAATGCGATGGCGGCGATGAATGCCGATATTATTGGCTTAATGGAAGTTGAAAATAATGGCTTTGGTAAGTTAAGTGCCATTCAAAATCTAGTTGATGCCCTTAATGCCAAGCTGGCACCTGAGCAGGCTTATCAATTTGTTAAAGTCACTGACAATGACGGTTTCATCGGCACTGATGCTATCGCAGTCGGCATATTATATCGACCCGCCGTTGTTGCTTTAGCTGACGCAGCTCAAATAATCGCGACCCCTGAGCAACACGTGGCAGAAGGAGCGCTAACCCGTATCAATGAGGGCGTAACAGAAACAAATCCCGCCTACCATAAATATCAGCGCCACAGCCTAATGCAAAGCTTTAGCATTAATGGTAACAAGCTGACGATTGTGGTTAATCATTTTAAATCTAAAGGCTCAGGCTGTTTAGAAGATTGGTTAAGCTTTAATGAAGATTCAGAGCCTGTAGATTTACAGGGCAAGTGTAATGCCTTTCGCGTTTCTGCTGCTAAAGTGATCGGTGAGTCGGTAACCGGCTTAAACGGTGATGTGCTGGTGATTGGCGATTTAAATGCCTATGGCAAAGAAGATCCGTTAGCAGTACTCACTGACTATGATGCCAGCCTAACTGAACATGTGATAAAAACCGCCTCACACACCAGCTTAAATGGCGCAGAGCATGATGCACAAGGACGTGTGATTGAGAAGGGCTATGGGCTAATCAACTTAAACACCCAAGCACATGGGCCTGCTACATACTCGTACAGTTATGGTGGTGAGTTAGGTAATTTAGACCATGCTTTAGGTAATACAAGCTTAGCGGCTCGGGTAGTGGCGATTGAAGACTGGCATATCAATGCGGTTGAATCGAGCTTGTTTGAATACAGTAGCAAATACACCGGCGATTTAGTTAAGTCTGACAATGGCTATTCATCATCAGATCACGATCCGGTGATCATCGCCCTGGCATATCCCGAAGTACAGGATACTAAAGATGCAGATGCTATAATGACAGCCAAAGATGATGGCGGTAGCTTAGGTTACTTAGGCTTATTGCTCTTGTCTGCTTTAGGTTTTCGCCCTAAAGCCTAATCGATGTATTATTTAATAGAAATTATTATCATTTAAAATCGGTGGTGGTTTGTAAATTTTTTGAGCGTATTTTATTGCGCTTTGTGCTTGCTTTACAGGCAATTTACTTTAAATCACCGTGATAAAAAAAACGCCTGTTATAGTGTTGTGCTAGTAATTGCACCATTTAATGGCTGTGTTTTTTGAGTGTTAAAGAGAGTCGAAAAGTTGAATACCGTAACCGCTCCAATGTTAAAAAAGCGAATTGATAGTATCGATATTATGCGCGGCATTGTAATGCTTATCATGCTGCTGGATCATGTTAGAGAGCGGTTTTTCTTTCATGAGCAAGTCACCGATCCGATGACACTGGATAGCACCAGTACCGGATTATTTATAAGCCGATTTGCTGCGCATTTTTGTGCGCCTACTTTTGTGTTTTTAACCGGAGTATCAGCGTGGTTATATAGCCATCCGCAATTTGGCCCACAGCGCTCCGCAAGGTCATTTTTAATCAAGCGTGGCCTGTTTATTATCGCATTAGAGTGCACAGTGATTACGTTTCAGTGGATGGGCAATTACGAGATGATTTGGCTGCAAGTCATGTGGGCAATTGGCATCAGTATGTTGGCGCTAGCGTTATTAATCGGCTTACCGAGATTTTGGCTTGGGCTTATTGGCTTAGTGATCGTATTTGGTCATAACATGCTTACGCCCATTAGCTTCTCGCCAGGGGAGTGGGGTTATACGTTATGGGCCATATTGCATGACCGCGGCAATATCTTAACCAATGACTTTATCGGCATTAGAGCCAGTTATCCGGTACTACCTTGGATAGGGGTGATTTTGTTAGGCTATGTGATAGCACCGATTTACAGTGCAAGCTTTGATGATAACAAACGTCATAACCTGCTCATTGGGCTTGGCTTAAGCTGCTTTGCGATTTTTGCAGTCTTACGCGGTTTTAATATTTACGGCGAAACACTTGATTGGCAGCAAGGTGAAACCCTAGTAATGACATTAAAGTCGGTATTTAACTTAACCAAATATCCACCTTCATTGGACTTTTTACTGGTGACTCTTGGCGGCACATTATTGTGTTTACGGACGCTTGAAAAGCTGAACCCGCGCTATGGTAAAGTGTTATCAACCTTTGGATCAGCGCCAATGTTTTTCTATATTGTGCACTTATATTTATTACTGTTTATGTACCGCTTTGCCGTTAATGTCATTGGGCCTAACTATGGCGATTTATATGGCTTTACCGATATAAGCTGGGTGTGGGCGGTGACGGTGATATTGGCGCTGCTGTTGTACTTTCCAACTAAGTGGTTTAGTCAGTACAAGCATCAAAGTAAACAGGGCTGGATTAAGTATTTCTAGACAATGGCGTTAACCAAAATGTTGTGGTTAATCAGTAGATAGTAAAAAGGCGCATTAAGCGCCTTTTTCGTTTTATGTGTGGATTTAGGATTAGTCGATTAAGTCATATTGCTCGGCTAAAACGTTAATAATATCCGCTTTTGGGTTGTCAGGTAGCGAGATGCTAGTGCCGGTTACCTTTTCTGCCACGCCAGTGTATGTGCGAGAGACATTCATCATCGCATCTAATGGTAAGTCGTTATCACGGGCGAGGGCTTCACGCTCAGGCATTCTATCTTTGTTAAGCAGAATATCGGCATCGTCAAAATGATTGAGCAGAAATTGACGAAAGCCTTCTTTGGAGTTTTCAACAATCTTGCTATCACGATACGCTGCGCCATCCCAAATACGTGACGAGTCTGGTGTGCCCACTTCATCCATGTAAATCAGTTTGGAGTTACCGTCTTTGTCATTGACGTAGCCAAATTCAAATTTAGTATCGACAAACATTTGGTCGTGGGTGGCTAGCGCATCTGAGATGACCTTAAAGCCTTGCTTTAATAATACTTCATATAAGTCGATATCGGCTGGTTTTTCAAAGCCAAAGGCTTGGTAGTTGGCTTCAATATCGGCGCGGCTAATGTTGACATCATCTTGCTCAGGCACACCTGGAATACCGGTTAAAATGCCTTTGGTTGAAGGGGTTATCAATAACTCTGGTAGTTTTTGATCTTTGGTTAACCCTTCAGGCAGTGTGATACCGCAAAATTCGCGTTCGCCTTTGGCATAAGCGCGCCACATTGAACCGGTAATGTATTGACGACAAATCGCTTCAACTTTAATTGGACGCGCTTTTTGCACAATCCATACAAATGGGTGTGGGATATCAAGAATATGGCTATCGGCTAAACCATTTTCAGCAAACAACTTAAACCAATGATTAGAGATAGCGTTAAGTGCCGCCCCTTTACCTGGAATGCCCTGTAAATTACCTTCACCATGAAAAATACAATCAAATGCTGAAATGCGATCGCTGATCACCATTATCGCTAATGGGGTATCAGCTGGCACGTTATAGCCTTTATCGGCAATTAAGCGGCGGCTATCAGCCTCAGTTAACCAATATACACTGCGAACTTTACCGCTGTGTACTGGCTTATCGGTTCGGATCGGCAAATCGTTATTGATAGCGAGAACTGAATCAGCAAGACTCATGGCCAGTATTCCTTAAGAAATTGAGTGTAGGGAGATATCCTTTATTGATAAGGATAGTTAGGTATTTTTATGGCGGCTATTTTACCTGTATTAAGGCAGATTTCCATGCTTATCAGGCGGCTAAACTCTTAATCCTGTATAGCGAATACTGAGGCAAATTAAACTCGCTATTCGCCATTGGCTTTATTGGCATAGCTCTTTAGAATGAATTTTCTGCAGCTTTACCATTAAAGAGCGAATATCTTGTGAGCCATACCCGTTTAGGTCTTATGTTTGTCAGCGTTGCCGTTGTGTTTTGGGGGATATTACCCATAGCGCTTAAGTTATCCGGAGGGTTTATTGATCCGGTTACGTTAACTTGGTTTAGGTTTTTAGTGGCCTTTGTGGTGACCTTTATTCTGCTATGGCGCTTTGGTAATTTGAAGCAATTTAGTCAACTGCAGGGGGGGGATTGGCTAAAGCTTGCTGCTGCAGGTATTTTACTGATGCTCAATTACACCTCTTTTGTGTATTCACTGGATTACTTATCACCAGGTACTGCGCAACTTAACTTTCAAACTGCACCGTTCTTTTTAGCCTTTGGTGGCGCACTGTTTTTTAAAGAGCGGCTCACGGCGGTGCAGCTAAGCTGTTTTGCAGCTCTGGCATTAGGGGTGTTGCTGTTCTTTCACCCAAGCCTTGATGTGTCGGCAGAAAATAGCAGTCAAATTCTATTTGGGGTGCTGATTGTGCAGTTTTCAGTGTTGTCGTGGACGAGTTATGCCTTACTGCAAAAGTCATTGTTTACTAAGCTAACACCCAATAATGTGTTGCTATGTATCTATGGCTTAGGGATCCTTGTGATGGCGCCTTTTAGCGAGTTTAGTCACTTTGGGCTTATGGATAGCAGCCATTGGTTGATCGTCGGTTTTTGTGCCATCAATACCTTAATTGCTTATGGCTGTTTTGGTCAGGCGATGAAGTACTGGCCCACGGCGCAAGTGAGTGCCATGCTCGCGCTGACGCCAGTGCTCAGTTTTAGCGTTAACGCTTTAGTGGTGTATTTAGGCTGGTGGCCTGAGGTGTTTAAGGTTGATGTGATTGATCTGTGGTCGCTGCTGGGGATTGTATTGATTGTTGGCGCTGTGTTTACCATGCAACTATGGCCCTTGTATGTGGGCAACAAGCAAAAGCGGCAAGCCCATGTCGAAGGCGAAAGCGTTTAAGACCAAAGCGTTTATCGCAATAACTTTAGCGTTATTAGTGCTTGTAGGATGAGTTTTATTTCAGCCATAAAAAATGGAGCCACAAGGCTCCATTTTTATGCGTTAAACCAACGTTAGTTGGACTGCAAGTATTTACTCGCTGTCACGTGGCTTACGTGGACGGTCGCTACGAGGGCGGTCACTACGTGGACGATCACCACGAGGGCGGTCGCTACGAGGACGGTCACTACGTGGACGACGTGGTGCTTCAGCTGGGAAAGAGGCATCACTCGCTTCACGAATGTTTAATGCTTTACCACAAACACGTACTTTTCTTAAGTGGCCTAGTACATCTTTTGGCATGCCGTCTGGCAAGTCAATTGAAGTAACTTGATCAAATAATTGAATTTGACCAATGAACTGGCTGTCAATGTTTGCTTCGTTAGCGATGGCGCCAACGATATTACCTACACCAACACCGTTATCACGACCTACATCGATTACGTAACGGCACATTTTAACATCAGGCTTATCTTTCAGGCCTTCAGCGCTACCAAAGCTTGTTGGCAATGGACGGCTGCCGCGTGAATCACGACGAGGACGCTCACGACCAGCGTCGCGAGGACCACGATCATCACGGTCACGTGAATCACGTTGACGCTCTTGAATCGCAGGAAGTTGTAATGGACGCTCAGCCTGTACTTGTTGAAGTAATGCTGCTGCGAGTAAGTCAGTGTCAATTTCAAGCTGCTGACATAACTGAGCCACTGCATTTTTCATGAAATCTAAGTCACCGTTAACGGTTTCTTGGATTTGCTCACCTAAGCGTGATAAACGACGCTCAGCAACAGTTTCAGGGCTAGGTACTTTCATTGGCGAGATACGGCTGTTCGTTGCACGTTCGATAGTGCGAAGCATACGCATTTCACGGTTGGTAACGAAAAGAATTGCCATACCTGTACGACCAGCACGACCTGTACGGCCAATACGGTGTACATAAGCTTCTGAATCATATGGGATATCGTAGTTAACTACGTGACCAATACGTTCAACGTCAAGACCACGGGCCGCAACGTCAGTAGCAATTAGGATGTCTAACTTGCCGCGTTTAAGTTGGTCAACAGCACGTTCACGAGCTTGTTGGTTCATATCACCGTGTAATGGTGAAGATGCATAGCCACGCGCTTCAAGTTTTTCAGCAAGTTCAACACAGCTGTTACGGGTACGTACGAAGATGATAATACCTTCAGTATTTTCAACTTCTAAAACACGTACTAACGCTTCAAGTTTGTTGTGTTGTGATACTTGAACATAACGCTGATCAATTGACTCAACAGTAGTATGGCTAGCAGCAATACTAATGTGAACAGGGTTGTTTAAGTGCTTGTTCGCAACGCGCTTGATTTGCTCTGGCATAGTCGCAGAGAAAAGGGCAAGTTGACTGTCTTTTGGTTTGTGCTCAAGAACCCATTCGATATCATCGATGAAGCCCATTTTTAGCATTTCATCAGCTTCATCAAGAACAAGTGCTTGTAGTGCATCAAGTTTAAGAGTGCCACGACGCATGTGGTCCATTACACGACCTGGCGTACCAACAACAACTTGTGGGCCACGACGTAGCGCACTTAATTGTTGATGCATGCTTTGACCACCATAAATAGGTAGTACATGGAAGCCTTTCATGTGTTTAGCGTAGCTACCAAATGCTTCAGCAACCTGAACAGCAAGTTCACGTGTTGGTGCAAGCACTAGGATTTGAGGAGCATTCAGCTTTTGGTCAACATTACTTAGTAAAGGCAGTGCGAAAGCACCTGTTTTACCTGTACCTGTTTGAGCTTGGCCTAAAATATCTTTACCTTCCATTAAAGGATCGATACTAGCAGACTGAATTGGAGTTGGTTTTTCGTAACCTAGATCGTCAAGGGCACGAAGCAAATTCTCGGATAAACCAAGTTCGCGGAAAGTTCTTTCATCGGATGACATTGAGTTGTAGCCTTGTGGATGCGTACGAAGTTATTGGCATTCGTACTAGAGTTTCACAGACAGAAAATCAACCCCGTGTCGATTTCCCGCGTCAAAGGGGCGATATTATAGCAAGCTTTGGCCTCGTTGACTATCTAATTTTAACAAATAACTAAAATTGGCCTGATTATTGTAGCGCTTACTGAGCGATTAACTAAGTAACTTTTGACGTAATTAAATCAGAAACGGTTATTTTATGGCCGTGATTCATTAAATCCATTTTTTTATAGCGGATAAACAAGCCTTTTCGCAAATGCAGTTGCAGTAATCGCCTTAGTGCTCAATTTCTAGCGCTTTACAATGATGCGCTGTTTATCCAGTTTAAGTAGCGTGAATGCCGTTTCAGTGACTGCTGCTAAAAAGTTAATATCGATAGTATCTAAGGTGTCTTCAACAGTGTGATATTGCTTATGGGTTGGCACGCCTAAATAGAGCCAAGGAATACCAGCTTTGTGGAACGGGTAATGATCTGATGCTCGCAGCCAATTAATTTTGAGCATACTGCCATCATTTAGCCTTGAACGACTCTGTCTCACACATAGATTATTATAGTCTTGGAGCTGGTGTTTTATCTGCTTAAATTGAGATACATTTTGCTCCCCTTCAATATAAATGGCTTTGGGTCTAGAAGGGTGGCCAATCATGTCTAAGTTTAGCGACATTTCTAGCTGCATATCTGGCAGTGTTAACAGTTGCTGAACTAGCGCGTATGAGCCAAATAACCCCGGCTCTTCAGCATCGGTGGCAACTAGCATTAAGTTAACCGCCGGATCGCCATCTTGCTGCCATTGCTTTGCAATCGCTAACATTGCAGCAATGCCTGAAGCATTATCATCAGCCCCAGCAAAGACTTTACTGCCACGACTGCCTAAATGGTCATAGTGGGCGGTAATAATGCGCCAGCGCTGGGATGCTTGCTTTGATTTAATCGTGGCAATGAGGTTAATACCCTGTTTATCAGCAAAGTTTTGCCGATAAACAAATGGCAGCATAAATTCTTTTTGCCAAGGTGATAACCCCAGTTCAATAAAGCGCGCACTTAGGTATTGGCGGGTTTTTTCTGCACCTATGGTATTGGTTTTACGGCCAGCCAAATCATCACTGGTTAATATGCGAATATCTTCGATGAGTTGATTTTTATCAGCCCATTGACTGGAGGTGTCATTTCCACAGTTTTGCGAAGCGCAGCCGCTTAGCAAAAAACACAATGCCACTGGCGTCAATCTAATCGACACAGTGAAACAGGGTGGTTTTTGAACATGACATTTTTGCAGAAATGATGCTAATACCGAGGATAAATAAGCCAGAGTATTTTGGTAAAATTCCATTTATATCCCTCTGGCTTGATGAGTAAACTAACTCAATGGTGCGCATACCGCAGCAGGTGTATTCTGTGCAATTACTAACAGTGTAATCGCTATTTGGCTTTAGTGGCCTTCTTTGCTGGAGTTTTCTTCACGCTACTTTTATTGGTGACACCTTTATTAGCGACACCTTTTGGGGCCGCAGCCTTCTTGGTCAATAGCGGCTTTAAAAAGCGTGCAGTATGGGAGGTTTTATGTTTTGCCACCTCTTCAGGGGTTCCGCTTGCCAAAATAGTGCCGCCGCCGGAGCCGCCTTCAGGGCCTAGATCCACTAGCCAATCTGCCGTTTTAATCACATCAAGATTATGCTCAATGACCACTATGGTGTTGCCTTTGGCTTTTAAGCGATGCAGCACATCTAGTAGCAGCTGAATATCAGCAAAGTGCAAGCCTGTAGTGGGCTCATCAAGAATGTATAAGGTTTTGCCGGTATCACGTTTGGATAACTCTTTTGCTAACTTCACTCGTTGAGCTTCACCACCGGACAGTGTTGTCGCACTTTGACCTAAACAAATATACGCCAAGCCTACATCCACTAAGGTTTGCAGTTTTCTTGCGATCGCAGGGATTGGATCAAAGAAAACACGCGCTTCTTCAATGGTCATTTGCAGCACTTCGTGAATATTTTTGCCCTTGTATTTAACATCTAAGGTTTCGCGGTTATAGCGTTTACCTTTACAGGAATCACAAGGCACATACACATCTGGTAAAAAGTGCATCTCAACCTTGATTAAGCCATCACCCTGACAGGCTTCACAGCGGCCACCTTTAACGTTAAAAGAGAAGCGACCCGGTAAGTAACCGCGGCTTCGAGACTCTTGAGTTGCAGCAAATAATTCACGAATAGGGGTAAATATGCCGGTGTAAGTAGCAGGATTTGAACGCGGTGTTCGCCCGATTGGGCTTTGATCAATATCAACCACCTTATCGCATTGCTCCATGCCGGTAATGCTTTTATGGGCTGCTGGCTCATCAATGGTAGCGCCGTTTAGCATTCTGTGGGCAATTTTATAAAAGGTGTCGTTAATTAAGGTTGATTTACCCGAACCTGATACCCCAGTAATACAGGTAAATAAACCAATAGGAATGGTTAAGTCGACATTTTTAAGGTTATTACCAGTGGCGCCGCATAGCTCAATGACTTTTTTCGGATCCATTGGGGTGCGTTTATCACTAATGTGGATTTGCTTGGTGCCAGAAATATATTGGCCAGTGACAGACTCTTTACAGTCGAGAATGGCCTGCAGAGGCCCAGAGCAAATGATTTCGCCGCCGTGAACGCCTGCGCCGGGGCCAATATCAATCACATGATCAGCCATGCGAATTGCGTCTTCATCATGCTCAACCACAATCACGGTATTACCGAGATCACGCAGGTGTATTAGCGTTTGCAGTAAACGTTCGTTATCGCGCTGATGCAAGCCAATTGAAGGTTCATCCAGCACGTACATTACGCCCACAAGGCCGGCACCAATTTGACTGGCTAAGCGAATACGCTGGGCTTCACCCCCTGATAAAGTATCTGCTGAGCGGTCTAAGCTTAGGTAGTTAAGGCCGACATTGACCAAGAAGCCTAAACGATCGCCAACTTCTTTAAGAATTTTTTCAGCGATCTGCGCTTTTTGCCCTTCGAATTTAATCTCAGTGAAATAGCTCATGGCTTCACCGATGGACCACTGAGTCAGCTGCGGTAAGTTTAACTCGCCAATAAATACGTTACGGGCTTCTTCACGCAAACGCGAGCCGTCACAGCTTTTACAGGATTGGGTATTAATAAACTTTGATAGCTCTTCACGTACCGAGTTACTTTCAGTTTCGCGGTAGCGGCGATCCATATTATTGAGGATCCCCTCAAATGGATGATTACGAATAACCACATCACCACGATCGTTAATGTACTTAAAGGCAATGTTTTGCTTACCTGAGCCAGATAGAATAATTTTTTGTACTTTAGCGCTTAACTGCTCAAAGGGGGTTTCGACATCAAATTTATAATGTTCAGCTAAGGAGCTGAGCATTTGAAAGTAATAGAAATTACGTTTATCCCAGCCTCTAATCGCCCCGCCTGCTAATGACAGCTCGCTATTGGCAATCACTCTTTCTGCATCAAAGTACTGCTGCACACCTAAACCATCACAGGTTTGACAAGCGCCAGCGGGATTATTGAATGAGAAAATACGTGGCTCAAGCTCTGCCATGGAGTAGCCACAATATGGACAGGCAAAGTTAGCCGAGAACATCAACTCGTCTGCTTCTCCGGCCATGTCGGCAATAATAGCAATACCGCCTGATAACTCTAACGTCGTTTCAAAAGACTCTGCTAAGCGCTGCTTTAAATCATCACGCACTTTAAAGCGATCAACCACCACTTCAATGGTGTGTTTAACATGTAGCTCAAGGGTTGGCGGATCGGATAAATCACAAACCTCACCGTCAATTCTGGCGCGCACATAACCTTGAGCAGCCAAACTTTCGAGTAATTTTACATGTTCACCTTTACGGGCTTTGACCACGGGAGCTAATAGCATTTGGCGACTACCTTCAGGCAGTTCCAATACTTTATCTACCATTTGGCTGACCGTTTGCGCGGTTAATGCTTGGCCGTGGGTTGGGCAGCGCGGCTCACCAACACGGGCAAACAGCAGTCTAAGATAATCATAAATCTCAGTGATGGTACCCACGGTTGAGCGTGGATTATGGGATGTGGATTTTTGCTCAATTGAAATTGCAGGACTTAAGCCTTCGATATGATCCACATCAGGCTTTTCCATCAAACTTAAAAACTGGCGCGCATAGGCTGATAGTGACTCAACATAACGGCGCTGGCCTTCGGCATATAAGGTATCAAAGGCTAACGATGACTTACCTGAGCCAGATAAACCTGTGATGACAATAAGTTTGTCTCGGGGGATGGTTAAATCAAAGTTTTTAAGATTGTGGGTTCGTGCACCGCGAATTTCAATGGTATCCATTCATCACTCTAGAGGTTGGTTTGGCTATCTTGTCAAAGTAGCAAAATTTAAGTTAGCTTAGTAAATAGCCGTTAGTGTATCGTTAATTAACTAGCTTATACAGTGTTTTATACAGTGTTGGTGACACTAAATGTACCCAGGGAGCCAGACTAATAGCGGCTGAAACCATAAAAAAACGACTGGGATATAAAACACATTATAACCTGTTTGTTTAACCTTATTAACAAATACGACAAACAGTTGCCTGTTGGTTCATTATTCCTTTTGAGCTAAATTAGAACGCTGTGATAATATGCGCAACTCGCATTTTTCTATAGATACACAATTTAAGGGCAACTGAATGGCCAACAATGGATTATCAGGCATTGAGAAGAAAGTCGCATTTTCGTTAGCCAGCGTGTTTGGTTTACGAATGATGGGCTTATTCATGATCATGCCCGTATTCGCGCTTTACGGTCAACATTTAGAGGGTTTTTCACCTCTATGGGTGGGTATCGCTATCGGTGCTTATGGCTTGACCCAAGCAGTGTTACAAATTCCCATGGGCATGTTGTCAGATAAATATGGCCGTAAGCCGATTATTTTGGCTGGGCTGGTGGTGTTTGCTATAGGTAGCGTGGTTGCTGCAATGTCAGATCATATTTATGGGGTTGTGCTTGGCCGAGCCATTCAAGGGATGGGTGCTATTGCCGCTGCAGTGTTAGCGCTGGCCGCCGATTTAACCCGCGATGAGCAACGCACTAAAGTGATGGCTATTATTGGCATGTGTATTGGTTTCTCGTTTGCATTGTCATTGCTTGCAGGGCCGATAGTGGCCCAATATGCAGGTTTAGAAGGGCTATTCTTTTTAACCGCTATCTTAGCGGTAGTGGGCATGATCATTGTGCAGGTGTTGGTACCTAACCCAGTCTCACAAGCGCCCAAAGGCGATACTGTTGCTACGCCCACTAAATTAAAGCGTATGTTAATGGACCCGCAACTGTTCAGACTCGATGCAGGGATTTTTATTTTGCATTTAGTGCTTACCGCCGTATTTGTGGCCTTGCCATTAGATTTAGTGGATGCAGGTTTAGTAAAAGAAAAACACTGGATGCTGTATTTCCCTGCCTTTATCGGCGCGTTTTTCTTAATGGTGCCGTTAATTATTATTGGTGTTAAACGTAACAACACTAAAACCATGTTCCAAATATCACTAATGATCATGATGCTGGCATTGGCAGCTATGGGATCTTATGCTGATAACCTCTGGGTATTAAGTGCCGCTGTGGTGTTATTTTTCACTGGTTTTAATTATCTTGAGGCGTCATTGCCTAGTTTAATTGCTAAATTTTGTCCGGTGGGCGATAAAGGCTCAGCTATGGGCGTTTATTCCACTAGCCAATTTTTAGGGGCATTTTGTGGCGGTATGCTAGGTGGCGGAGCTTATCAGCTGGTTGGCGCTGCAGGGGTATTTTATGTGGCACTTGGACTGATGTTTATTTGGTTATTATTAACCATAGGCATGGAAAAACCCGTACTGCTAAAAAGCTATACCCTTGAGGCACAAGTTAAAGATAGAAATCAGGCGAAAGACATGGCAACCCAGCTATCACTGCTATCTGGGGTAGCAGAAGCCATTGTCGTCATGGAAGAGAGAGCAGCTTATTTGAAAGTTGATGATCAATTCGATTTGAGTGAAGCGCGAGCTGTGTTAGGCTCTGTCAATTAGATCGTTTTGATCGCTCAGTTTTGTAATTTAGATTAGATAATAGATAAAATCGCAGGAGATTTTCGATGGCCAGTCGTGGTGTAAATAAAGTAATTTTGGTTGGTAATTTAGGTAAAGATCCTGAAGTTCGTTACATGCCAAACGGTAATGCCGTAGCCAACTTTACTGTAGCTACAAGTGAAACTTGGAAAGACCAACAGGGTCAGCAGCAAGAGCGCACCGAGTGGCACAATATCGTCATGTACCGTCGTTTAGCTGAAGTTGCTGGCGAATACCTAAAGAAAGGTTCTAAAGTTTATTTAGAAGGCAAATTGCAAACCAGTAAATGGCAAGATCAGACTACAGGTCAAGATCGCTATAAAACTGAAATCAATGCGATGGAAATGCAAATGCTTGATAGCCGCGGTCAAGGTGGTGGTCAGCAAGGTGGCATGAACCAAGGTTACGGTAACGCGCCGCAACAAAGTGCTCCTCAGCAAGCTCAAGGTGGTTATGGTCAGCAGCAACAAGCTCAAGGTGGTTTCCAACAACCAGCTCAAGCGCAAAAGCCTGCTTACACGCCTAAGCCTCAAGCGCCAGCTCAGCAGCCTGCCCAACAAGCACAAGGTGGCTTCCAACAAGCGCCAGCTCACCAACCTGCACAAGGTGGATATCAGCAAGCTGCTCCTGCGCAGCAGCAAGGTGGTTTTCAACAACCAGCTCCAGCACAGCGCCCAGCGCCAACGCCACAGCCACAAAATACTACACCTGATTTAGGCGGTGATTGGGATGATGATATCCCGTTCTAATTCACAGTAAATCTAATTATGTAGATAAAAGTGTTAAATTAAACACGTATTTTACGAATTATTATGAGGAACCCAGCATTTTTGCTGGGTTTTTTATTGGCTGCGATAGCTATTTAGAGGTGACGAGTCACGATCTTGAGTGATCAACTGGCATTGTTAACCATGCCTTTTAAGACAATATTGTTATAGGTGACAAAGCCAATAATATTGCCTTGTTCAATGACAGGAGCTTTGTTGATCTGGAATTGATCAAATAAGCGGGCGGTATAGCGAATATCCATATCTGGGCATACTGACATCACAGGCTTTATCATGATTTCATAAACATTAACCCGCTCTGGTGACTTATCAGTGGCTAATACTTTTCTGGCAATATCACTGAGTAACAATATGCCGTATTCATCATGCTCATGGCGTTTGTTAATCACTAAAATAGTGACGTTTTTTGCCATCGCAATATTAATGGCTTCACTGACGGTAAGTAGGCCATCAATCATGGCGTAATCATTCATCAAAATATCACGGTTTTTTATTGGCGTTGATGGTTTCATATTTGATCCTTTATATCATCAGTGAGTTTTGCAACTTGGTGAGCAACACCAACGGCATCTTCAACATCAATTTGAATTGCTATTCCTTGACCTGGGTGAGTATTAAAGCCGCCCACCTCACAGATCGTTTCTAAAATATGTCGGCTCATATGCTCTTCAACTAGCCATAAAATGACGTCCCGTTGTACATCTAAGCCTAGCCCCATGAAGGTTTTCTTTTTAGTTAGTCCTTCACCGCGAGCATGGTTAATTACAGTGGCACCTGTGGCACCAGCTTCTCTGGCGGCATCCAGTACCGCTTCAGTACTAATATCATCAACAAAAGCGACAATTAATTTAAATCGCATGGGTTACTCCTTGGCGGATTTTCGTTGGTCAACAAAGGCTACGATTTGGGCGTAGCTCATGACGGCAATGATTGGAAATAAGCTAGCAAAGGCAATTAAGCCAAAACCATCAATAAGGGGATTGCGGCCTTCAACATTAGAGGCAAGCCCTAAACCGAGTGCGGCCACGAGGGGCACAGTCACGGTAGAAGTGGTGACGCCGCCGGAATCATAAGCTAAAGGAATAATCGATTTCGGCGCGAAAAATGTTTGAATTACAACTACCACATAGCCAGCCATGATGTAGTAGTGAATAGGATCACCAACCACAATACGAAAACAACCTAGTGAGATCCCAAAAGCGACCCCAATGGCCACAGAAATTCTCAAGCCTTGAATACTAATGGTGCCACCAGAGACTTCATTGGCTTTTATCGCCACCGCAATTAATGACGGCTCAGCAATGGTGGTACTAAAGCCAATGGCAGCTGCAAACACATAAACCCACAGGTAATCTTGCCAAATGAACGGTCCAGCGGAGCCATCAGGGTGCAAAATACTGGGGGAGGTGAGTTGATCCGCTAAGTTTTCACCAATGGGAAATAGCGCTAACTCTAAGCCGACCAGGAAAAAGCTTAAGCCTAAGATCACATACACAAAACCTAAGACCACGGTTTTCCAATTGGCAATGGGACGCTTGAGTACACCCAGTTGAAAGCCAAATAAAATTGTCGCAATTGGCACCACATCACGCATGGTAAGCAGTAAGGTTGCCAATAGCTGGTTAATCCACTCCATAATACTCCTTGTAGGCGCAGCTTTGATTTATTACAACGTCAGCTAAAACAGGGCTGTTGCGGAATGTCATTACAGGATCATCCCGTAAAGCAGTACAAAAATAACTGGGGTTAAACTGGCAAAGGCAATCAGCCCAAAGCCATCAAGCATGGGATTACGTCCTTTAATCACAGTGGCTAAGCCAACGCCGAGAGCCGTTACCAGCGGTACAGTAATGGTTGACGTGGTGACGCCACCAGAGTCATAGGCGATACCAATAATATTTTCAGGGGCAAAGCTGGTGAGCACCATCACTATGATGTAGCCGCCAATGATCAAATAATGAATTGGCCAGCCTTTTACAATGCGAATAACCCCTAATAAAATCGCTAAACCTACTGACACCGCTACGGTTAATCTCAGTCCCATCGCATAGCTGTCCATGGCAGCCTCAGTGGCCTTGATGGCGCCACCATCTGCTGCAACTTGGGCTGCTTCAGCGGCGACAGCGGTTAAGGCGGGTTCTGCTAAGGTGGTGCCAAAACCTAATGAAAAGGAGAAGGTCACCAGCCAGAAGGTACTGCCTTTACGGGCGAGTGCGTGTGCCAATGATTCACCAATGGGGAATAAGCCCATTTCTAAACCAAAGACAAAAAAGGTTAGCCCAAGAACAATAAATACTAAGCCTACAAGAATGGAAAATAAGTTATCGGGTGCTTGTTGGAGGATAAATATTTCAAAGAAACTCACCACGACTATGATGGGAATAAGATCTTTAAAACTGCCGAGCATGGATTGTAAAAGCTTAACTAACCCTGTCATTCCTTCTCCTTTGATTGCTAAATACTAACCGCCAAACAGCGTGTTAACTTACTAGCCTAAAAGGTTTATTTATTGTTTTTAGCTAGTTCCAGTTTGCCTGTTTATAGTTGTAAGGCAACATTAAATTAACACAAGTTGCAATATCTTTGAGCTAGATCAATTTGTCTAAAAAAGATCCTAGTAGGAGAGGATTAAAGAGGGACTTTTTAAGGCTAAAGAGTTTCTTTTCTACCAATAAAAAAGAGACCATATAGTCTCTTTTGTCAGCGATTAATATGTCAGTGTTGCGTGCTGCATAAGGCCTAGCAGATCCACTTAGGCGACATCTGTGTCTAATGCTAAGTGTTGCCATTTGTTATCGGCGCTGATATGCATTAATTTGACTTGTTTGTTGTGCTCAACATTAATATTGCTCAATTGGCTGGGACACAATGTTAACTGATTGGCGATTTTGATGTAAAAGCCCACCGACTTGGGATCGTTGCCGATAACGCTTTTTGCTAGCGTGGTTTGTTGGTAAAGCCATAGGTAGTCACCTTTGATTTCACAATTTAGGTATTCAAGCTGCAATAATTGCTGATTGTTATCTGCAATGTGAAAGTTTGTCTGCACGTAGTCAGCAAACGCTTTTCTGCTTTGTGGGTTTTTGACTAAATCGCTATCAGCCCCAATGATGCGTTTAGCTGTTTGCTGGGCATCAGCTAAATAAAAGCAGTGTTGAATAGCGACATTCCCGCTTTTGGCATTAAACAGCACATTGGTATAGCTTTCTTTTTTTCTATTAGCAGAAGCCTGAAAATTAAATAATAACAAGCCTGCAAGGGTGATAAACCATATTAGAGCAATAATTATCCAAAACATTATTATATTCCTTTATTGCTAGCTGTTTAAAAAGCAGTGTTGAGCTGCTGCATGATTTGAGCCTGTTGGTAATTAATAAATATTGATACGCGGAAAATAAGCTGGCATTAACAGCAAATACTAATTAAATACCATAGGTCAATATATAGTATTAGTAAAATCTATTATCAAAGTTTTCAATGTTAAATAGGAGGTTAGGCACAGCTTGAACGCGGTTATCGCGAATTGATTATCTGACTATGATTGAGGCTCATGGCCGGTATTGACTCGGGCTAATATAAGCTGAATGCTTATTGGTGAATGTCTAAGTATATGGTTTATAAAGTATGTTGTTTAAATGGCTTTGGTTAAATTTAATCATTAAAGGCCTAATGGCGGCATATTTTCAGGTGCTTTAATTTGGTATTTATCTAAAATTTGTTGAAACTCACCAGAGCGCTTTAATTTAGCAATACCTTGAGCATACACATCTGCGATACGGCTTTGATTAGGATTAAAGCCTACATATAAAGGCGTTGGCTCACCATATGAACCGGCGTATTTGATTTGATTAGCTACATCATTTTTGTATGCAGTATATTCAATAGCGACTTTATTACCCAGTATCACATCAAATCGGCCATTTACGAGGCGCTTAATGTTCAACATCATGGGTTGCTCTCCCGTGGCGGCGTAAAAGTCGGTTGAACGGCTAATTTTATCATTGAGCTGCTCGCCGTAGTCATAACCTCCGATAATCCCCACTAGCGCACCATCAAGACTGTCTAATTGCTGAAATGACCATGAAGCGTCTGCGCGAGTATAAAAATCCGTGCTGGTATAGCCAACAATCAGTGTGTCGGTATATAAATTAAATTGTTCAATATGGGTTGGTGTAACTGCAAGAATGGCATCGATATTACCAATTTTAACTTCCTTTAAAGCGCGATTAAAAGGTACCGCAATAAAATGCACCTGTTGATCCATGACTTCAAATGAGCGCCGAGTCAGTTCAGTGACATAACCGGTGTGATCCTGGCAAATATAAGGGCACCAAATATCCGATGCGATCAATACAGGCTTGGCTGCAAGGGATGAAGAAACCAGTAGTAGTAGAGAGATAATATATTTCACGGTAGTGTTGGCCTCAATAGAATAAGTGCTAATGGCGCAGCCTTACTTAGCTAGTTTTCACCGCACTATGCTCCGCTATTAAACCTAGTGCTTGCTTAAATTCAGTTAGTTGAATTAAATCTAGCCACTTTCAGTAAATATAGTAACCTAAAACGACAGTTTGCTAGCGAAAAGTTAATTTTTTTGTGACGCAATAAATAATATGGACGGGCCAAATGATCGTAAACAGCATAAAGCATGTGATTTACAATGAAACGGGCGCAGCTGAAGTGATGCGCTTTAACCATTCAGCATTACCTAGGCTTAAAGCTGGGCAAGTGATCATAAAAGTACATGCAGCAGGGGTTAATGGCCCAGACATTAAGCAGCGAGAAGGCGCATATCCGCCGCCAAAAGGTGCTAGCCCGATATTAGGCTTGGAAGTGGCAGGGGAAGTCATTGCAATGGCTAAAGATGTCACGCAATGGCAAATCGGCGACAAGATCTGTGCCTTAGTGCCTGGCGGTGGCTATGCAGAGCAAGTGATCACTTACGCCTCACATTGCTTACCGCTCCCCAAAGGCTACAGCTTTGTACAAGCGGCGGCCTTACCGGAAACCTGTTTCACGGTTTGGGGAAACTTGGTTAATCGCGCCAAGCTTAAAGCCGGTGAAACAGTGCTGATCCACGGCGCCTCTGGCGGTATTGGCACCACCGCCATACAAGTTGCCAAAGCCCTAGGCGCTAAAGTGTTTGTTACCTCAGGTAGCGATGAAAAATGCCAATATTGTCTCGACCAAGGGGCGAGTATGGCGGTTAATTACCATAAAGATGATTTTGTTGAGCCTATCCTTGCAGCAACACAAGCTGAAGGGGTCAATGTGGTGCTAGATATTGCGGGTGGTGATTTCATCAACCGCAATTTAAAGGTATTGGCTTTTGATGGCCGCATGGTGTCAGTGGCAACCCAGCGCGGCGCTAAAGCAGAAGTGAATATTTTTAGTATTATGGCCAAACGCATTCAATGGACTGGCTCAACGCTTAGGCCGCAAAGTGTCGAGGCTAAGGCTGACATCGCCGCTGGATTATTAGCACAGCTATGGCCATTACTGGATGCTAAACAAGTGCAGATCCGGGTTGATAAAGTGTTCCCGTTTGATGAGGTCGTAAAAGCGCATCAATATATGGAGTCAGGTCAGCATAGAGGCAAGATTATTCTGCAGCTAGGCGAAGCCTAAACCTAAATGAGCAAAACCTAAACAAGTAAGATGTAAACAAACAAGACCTAAGCAAGAATTAGGCAATAGTAAGGCATCAAATTCAAAACAGTCTTTTTATCATAGCTGACTTGAAGGCTGTCATATTTGAACTAAATTAGAGCTTGCAGCGCCGCTAAATTAGACTGGGTGCATAACACTTTGGGAAAATCATAACTCAGATGATTTGCAGCATAAGACGATGGCGATATGGCACTGGCAAAAAATGGCAAAAATATAAAAAACTTCATTAATAATATATTGATTTTTTCATAAGTTTTTGATTAATTATCCTCAATAATCATGCGCGTTGCGTAGAGGTTAGTAAATAAACTGTGTGCTGCTAAAATGCACATTTTTTAGGTATGTGTTGATTTAAGGGCATTAGCATATATGTATAACACTGCAAAAAAACAAGTTTGGTATGGTGAGCTTCGTACTCCACGTGGCACCTCAATTGTCGTCCATGACAACCGACTCCCCGATGCGTCTCCCGGTCGAATCTACTTATTTAATGTTAGTCGTAACACGATTGGCGAGTACGTAGAGGATATCGTTAAGGTTAACCTGCATGAGCTGGAACCCCAGCAGTTAACAGCCGCCAAAGCTGAGCATGAAGCAGCATGGCTTGCTGCTAGAGCTGAGTTTATGGCAAAACATGAAGCGCATATCGAATTATCTTCAGTGCCAGACTCTGCGCCAGCCTCAAAAGCCAAAAAAGTTGCAGCGGTGGATGAGATTATCGATGTCGATGACAGTGAAATGGAATTTGAAGATGCTGATGCCGACTTCGGTATCAGTGATGACAGTGACGATTAGCATAAAGCGCTAAAGACAAAAAATGGAGCATGATAATAAATCATAGCTCCATTTTTATTGGCTGTTTATTAGTAAATCAATCGCTCAACAGTAATCGCTTAGGCTTAAATCACCCCAAACTCGTAACGGCTCACATGGCGATAAACTTGTCCTGGCTCTATCCAAGGCTTACCGGGTAAATCGGCTTGATTAGGTGAGTCTGGCAGCATTTGTGGTTCAATACATACCGCTTGGTGAGACTGGTAAATACGGCCGTCAAAGCCTTTTACGCCTTCAAGGAAGTTTGCGCCATACAGCTGCACCCCAGGTTGATTGGTGTAAATCGTCATGGTGCGGCCAGTTTTAGGGCTTGAAAGACAGCCAAATCGACAGACTTGCTCAGCATTGTTAAGCACATAACAATGATCAAAACCATTGGTGGCAGCAAGAGCAGGTCGATGAGTTTGCACAGCAAATGCAGTGGCTTGGGCTAAATCTAAATCGCTGCCAGTGGTCGCAGCAATTGAAGTTGGAATACCCACTTCATTCATTGGCAAATATTGCTTGGCATCCACTTGGATCAAATGCGCTGCATTAGTTAAGCTATCAGCGCCTTCTAAATTAAAATAACTGTGCTGGGTGAGGCTAATAGGGCAGGCCTTATCGACACTTGCTTGCATTTCAATGAGTAAACTATTGTCAGCCAAGCGATAATCTAATTGCACCGTACAATTACCCGGAAAGCCCATATCACCATCTGGGCTATCAAGGGTTAATCTCACCCCGTCTTCAAGGGCTTGCATATGCCAATGCTTTAAATGAAAACCTTCAGCGCCACCGTGTAAGCAATTGGTCGCTTGGTTTATATCGAGCTGATAGTGGTTGCCTTGATACTGCAACTGACCATTAGCAATGCGGTTAGAGTATCGCCCTGCAATGGCGCCTAAATAAGCCGGCTGGTTTAAATAATCGCTGACGCTATCACAGCCTAAAACGATGTTATCTCGCTGGCCTTGGTTATCTTCAGTCCATAAGGCGTTTATAATTCCCCCTAGACTTAACACTTCAATAGCAACCTTGCCGTTGTCGACTCGAATACGTTCTACCCATCCTCCGCGAGGATCTTGCCATGGTTCAAGTGTGGTGATTTGTAACATTAATGCCTCTTATAGCAATAGAATTGCTTATTCAATTCTGCCTGCGCCGCCACTGGCAGAGCATAAATAGATAATTGGTTCTAAGGATGTTTGTTGTGGATATAGCTGCTCAACGGCATTGACCACAGCATCGGTTAGCTCATGATCAATAAGCGCTACCACGCAACCATCACTCATTCTTACGCCGCCTTTGGTGCCAATGATATCTTTAATTATTTTCACTAAGGCATCAATCTCAGGGGTGCTGATGTCAAAATCATCGCGCATGGATTGTTGTGATTGGGCCATTAATTGGCCGAAACGGGCAGTATCTTGTTGCTCTAGAGCGCGGGCGGCATTCACAGTGCGTTGGTTTTCAGTTAGTACATGCTTAGCTCGATGATAAAGTTCATCACCTAAGCTAGCTTTAGCACTGTTTAGCTGGCCAAGGCTGACTTCCCTTAGTGACTCAACTCCAAGCAATTCATTAATCTGATGACATTGCAGTTTACGGGCATCAAAGCGGTCAATTAACAGCTGGCGATCGATGCTAGGATCGACAATCAGCAAACTTAAGCTGTCAGGAATCGCTATTGCGCGGCCGTCTAACTCTAAGCAGTCAATCAATAAGGCGTGATCGGCCACCGCCAGTGCGCTAATGGTTTGATCCATAATGCCAGATTCTGACTTTATGAACCTGTGCTCTCCACGTTGGGCAATTTGTGCAATGGCTAATGGCGATAAATGCAGTTGGCTGGCGTAGCTAATGGCAGTGCCAAAGGCCACCTCAAGAGCTGCTGATGACGACATGCCTGCGCCCAGTGGCACATTGCCGACAATGGCAATATCCATGCCTTTAGCTTTAAGCCCAGATTGAGCCATTGAGGCGGTAAAGCCTTTTAGGTAATTTCCCCAACTGCCTTTATCTTCAATGGCGTTTTCTTCACCAAAACGCCATTGTTCGATTTGCCCAGCAAAGGCATCAGTCACGGCTCTAAAGGTGTTATCACTACGATGTTTAACCGCAATAACAGTGTGAAAATTAATTGCAGCGGGTAAAACGAATCCTTCGTTATAATCCGTGTGTTCGCCAATAATATTGACACGACCTGGTGCTTGATACAGGTCGTCAGCCGTAGTTCCAAATGTTTGTACAAACAACTTCATGGCTTTTTGAGCAGGATTTGACATACAGTTACAGTTCCAAAGAATGTCGAGTTACGAAGTTACCTAAGCGGTATAAAAGTATTAAATTTTAAATTGATAATGTGATTTATATCACGACTTGCCAGTGGCTGTAACTACTGAAAACTCGATTGATACAATTTGCAGCTTAAGAGTAGTCGGTTTTGTGGAAATAACAGTAATTTCAATGCCTTTGTACTACTAAAGAGGTATGTTAATGTAAGGGTTTACGTTGACTGTTTTATTGGCAGAACAAATTTGAGGTATAAACTGGCTTTATAACCACCCAAATAGCGACGCTGGCTAACCTTGGCTGATTGATATAAAAGCGCATTTTAAACAATAAAAAAGCGCCTTAATGTTAATAAGGCGCTTATCGGTTTAGCATAGCGAATAGAGGATATCGCTAACTATTTACGCTTATGGCTTGCTCAAGTTAGGGGTGATTTCAGTGGCTGCGCTGGCTTTATCAACGCTCGCTTCTGATTCTTCTTCTGTGTTTGGCTCAAGTAATTCATGAATAACATTGTCCACAAAACCAGCACCTGCAGCTTCGTAAAGGTTATAAACGCTGTTAACCCCTTGCTCTTTCAGTGACTCTGCATCTTCAGAATATTGCACAATGGCGCTGATCTTACCTTGGTAATCGAGCTTTTTAAGTTGCTCTACCGCAAACATATTACCAATATGGTGTGGCATGGCTAATAGCACCAATTCAAGCCCCGGTGCCCGCTCAAGCTTTTCCCAAAAATCGGTATCGCTAGCATCGCCTTGCACAACATTGCGGCCTTCAGAGCGATGAAAATCCACCAGTTCTTGCTTGTGTTCAATCCCCAGTATTTCGCCTGAGTATTTAGCGCGCAGCTCATCGTAAGCACCTGAGCCAATCCGGCCCATCCCTAAAATCAAAAAGCGCGGATTACCCACAGGAATTTGTCTATCCTCAGGGTGTAGCGGGTGTTTTTCAAGGGTGATAAAGGTTTTATGGTAGCGCTGATAGAACTTGTTGACCGCCGCATTAAGGGGCGCAGCAATTAAGAAACTGATGCTCAAGGCTACTGCTAAAATGATTAACCACTCGGCAGGTAACCAGCCTTTTGATGCGGCTACCGCAGCAACAATCAAGCCAAACTCACTGTAGTTACCTAGATTGAATGAGGCAAATAGCGAGGTACGAGAACGCAACTTAAAGCGGGTCAATAATATAAAGAACAGCATGATTTTAAACGGCACTAATAGCACCAGTAACCCAGCTAGGCCCACATCGGCAATGGTTGGCAAACCATTTAAACCAATGGTTAAGAAAAACGCGACTAAAAACAGCTCTTTAAAGTAGTAAATTGATTTAGAAAGCTCGGACGCTTTAGCGTGGCCTGCCAGTAAAATACCAATAATCAATGCGCCTAGATCCGGCTTTAAGCCAACGGCTTCAAACAGCCAAGCGCCCATGACTAATGCCATAGTCAGGCCAAATAAAATCAACATTTCGCCGTGGCCAACGCGGTCGAATATTTTATAAATTAGTGGTTTAACTAGTGGTAACAGCAATAAACCTAAGGCGTAAATGGAGGGGAAATCACCCTTTGAAATGGTGAGGAATAGCACTGCGAAGATATCTTGCATAATCAAGATACCAATGGCGATACGGCCATACAAGGCTTGGCTATCACCGTTTTCATCCAGCACTTTGACGGCAAATACGGTACTTGAAAAACTTAAGGCAAAGCTCAGTAGTAACAGCTGATCAATATCTAAATCAACTAGCCTGTCTAGCCCTACTAATCCCAGCAATTTTAAGATGGGTAAAAAGAATAATATCGAGCCAATTAAGTGCAAACTGGAACTGGCCCACACCTCAGATTTGAGTAAACTTTTGACATCTAATTTAAGCCCAATAGCAAACAGCAGTAACATGACGCCGAGGTCAGCTAGTTCCTGCAGCAGTGGCAAGCTTTCATCTTGGATCCCAAAAATAAACAGTAAAAAACCTGCTGCAAGATAACCAATTAGTGGTGGTAAACCGACTCGACTAACAAGCATGCCACATAATAGCGTAACAATGAGAATTGCGGGTTCCATAAGGCCTTATTCGATTTGTTGAAACTAGGTTGTAGGTAAGTAGATTGTATAAGAAAAGAATCAACTTGGTATTAAAAAATAGCTCAGGATTAAAAAAATGGCCAATCTAATAAATAAATTGACCATTTTCAATATCTTAGTTGAGAATAAATTTATTTATTCAGCAATAAATCCAAGTGCTCAGCAAAGGGTTTAGGCCCCATAAAGCCGGTTACGCGTAAATCTTCACGCTGATTGCCATTTTCATCGAACATTAATAGGGTCGGTAAGCCTAATACGTTGAAGTGCTCAAGCAGTTCAATATCAATGGCATCACTTTTAGTGACATCGGCTTGCAGTAACACCATTTGATCTAAACGCTCTAATACTATTGGATTAGCAAAGGTAATCGCCTCAAACTCTTTACAGGCCACACACCAGTCAGCGTATAAATCTAGCATCACGGTTTTACCGCTAAGGCTGGCTTTATCTAGCTCAACTTCTAAGTCTTCTAGTGACTTAATTTGAATGAATAACTCACCATGGCTAATTTGCTTGCTTTGGTTAGTCTCATTGCTGATTGATGGCGCCTGATGGCCCAATGCAGTCATTACCGCTTGGAAACCATAAGAGAAACTGGCGAGTAAAGTCAGCGTAAGTATGATGCCACGGGTGGTTTGCTTCCAGTTAAACTCTGATAGTTTGTTCTGGTGTATGAGGTAGCCCGTTAAGCTAATCCCCCAAATTGACCACAATACATCAGATACCAGTCCTGGCCAGATGCGGCCAATCATCACGATTGAGACAGAAATCAGCAAGAAGCCAAAAATGGTCTTAATGATATCCATCCATGCGCCGGCGCGCGGCAGTAATTTACCACCAGAAGTACCAATGATCAGTAATGGTACCCCCATACCCATGCTTAATACATACAGCGCCAAGAAGCCCTGTAGTAAGTCGCCACTTTGGGCAACATAAATCAGCGCACCAGACAGCGGCGCAGTGGTACAAGGCGACGCCACTAAACCTGAAATAACGCCCATAAAGAACACCCCAACAAGGTTGCCACCTTTTTGGTTATTCGACAGGGTATTCATCTTGTCTTGGAATTTGCCCGGCAGGCGTAATTCATACATACCAAACATAGATAAACTCAGCAGTACAAACATTACCGCTAAGAAAATCAAAATAGCAGGGTGTTGCAATGCCGCTTGAAATTTCATGCCCGCAGAGGCAACCACTAAACCTAATAATGAATAGGTAATCGCCATACCTTGAACGTAGGCCATTGATAGTGTGAAGGCTTTAGCGGTAGATAACTTTTTCCCTTGCCCCACAATAATGCCTGACAAAATCGGGTACATTGGGAACACACAAGGGGTTAAGGCTAAACCAATACCTAAACCAAAGAAGATAACTAAGGTCCACATTAAACTATCGTTGGCCAGCATTTGGCTTAAGCTGTCTTGCTGGGTGATAGGCGCTGTCGTATTGCTCGCTGTCGCTGATTCCGCTTTAGCTGGCGTATCACCAATAATGGCTTTTTTGCCCTTTACCTTGCCATCGTTAGCAGCAACAGCATCTAGCTTAACATCACGTTTGGTAGGCGGATAACACAGCTTGCCTTCAGCGCAACCCATAAAGGTCACTTGTACTAGGCTGCCTTGGGCGGCTTCTTTAAGGGCTAACGGCAGCTCAACAAAGGTGTAATACACTTCTTGTTCGCCAAAATATTCATCGTTATGAACCTTGCCTCGGGGTAGGTCTATATCGCCAATCACTGCGCCGTCGGCAGAAAACTGCAACTTGTCACGGTACATGTAATAACCATCGGCAATCACAAAGCTAATGGCTAATTGATTATCTTTTTGCTGATAATCAAATACAAAAGCCTCTTCAACAGGCATTAACTCTGGCTCGCCCTGAAGGAAGCTGAACTTATTACTGCTAAAAATGCCTTCACTGTGAGCTAATGGCGTTAGCAGGAGTAAAGAGGTAAAAATAAGCGCAAATATTTTTTTCATGATTGGGAAGTTTCTTCTATCCATTTTAAATAATTTGGCAAGCCTTGAGTAATAGGCATAGCGATTAATTCAGGTACTTCATAGGGATGCTGTTGGGTCACTATTTGTTGAATTGCATCATAATTTTTAGCAATACATTTTATGTGTAAAGCGACTTCACTACTATGACAGACCTCATCATCCCACACATAAACTGACTCTATTTGTGGAATTAATTGCACACAAGCAGCCGCTTTAGTTTCCACTAGCGTTGATGCAATGCGTTTTGCACTGGCGTTATCAGGGCAAGTTGTTATAACTAATAAGTAAGTTGCTGGCATTGGAATGCTATCATCTATTGGTTGCCTTAAAGTTAGCTTAAGCTTAATAACATAAACTGCGGTTTATCTTTATTGTTGTTGCTAATGTTATGTTTATCGCGATTTCAATAGTGCAATACTGTACGTTTTTTCGTAAGCGCTTGCATTAGTCATTGATGATAATCGTGACACGTCTTGAATTAAGACCGGATAACCCCCATTTAGTTTTCATAGCCAGTGAAAAAATTGAGGCCCACATGTTATTTGTTTTATTGTTTGTATTTATTATCGTTCCGACCATTGAGTTGTCAGTATTAATTTCTGTGGGCGATGTGCTTGGCACCTGGAATACCATCGCATTAGTGTTTTTCACTGCGATTGTGGGAGTATCACTAGTGCGCAGCCAAGGCTTAAGCACCTTAATGTCAGTGCAATCTAAGCTTGAGCGCGGTGAAGCGCCGGGTAAAGAAATTGTCGAAGGCATGATGCTCGCCGCGGCAGGCTTACTGTTATTGTTTCCGGGCTTTGTGACTGACTTTATCGGTTTGTTATTGCTAACCCCAATTACTCGCTCACCGATTGCCAGCTATATCTTTAAACGTATGCAAATGCGCGTGGTTGCTGGTGGCGGTTTTCAGGGCGGCTTTGGTCCACAAGGTCAACCAGGCCAAAATCCATTTGGGCAAAATGGCCCATTTAACCAAGGCGGCAATACCTTTGACGGTGATTTTGAACGCAAATTTGATCCAAATGATTTAACCCCTGAAACCCATCAGGTAGAAATTAAAGATATCACCCCACAGGATGAGCCTCGCGCAGATAGTGAGCAAAAGGGCGAGCAAGATAAGCCCAAAAAAGACTAATTGTTAGCTTGGTGACTCAATGAAAAAACGCTAGCAAGGCTAGCGTTTTTTATGGCTCAAATAATTCAGCTGCTTGTTTACGGCATTAACTTAAGGTGCGAGAGTCGAATCCTTTGAAGGTTTGTCTAGCTGCTCAGCCATCCAATACGCGCTAACCGTACTCCCAACCCAGCAAATAAATAACACCCAAGTGGCCATCGATACTGAAGGGGGTAAATCAAGGGTCACGCTGTCGTGCACTGCGGCATAAAGACTGTTGAAGTCCAGCGCAATATTTCCCGCGACAATATCATCAGCCACCGCTTGAGCGCGCTGCATCAGCACGGTCATGATGGCGCATAAACTGATAAAACAAGCCAGAATAATGCCCCAACCTATGGCTTTTTTACCTATGTATAAGTGCCCTGTACCCGGGCACACAAAAGCTGACAATAGCGCGGCGTTGATTGATCTTTTCATTGTGTATTAACCCTTGTGCATCCCTGTTAATTTATGGTGTTAATTGACTTAGTGGCCGTTGACGCGGTAACGGACTCTGGCTCAGTGATCCGACTGGCCATCACATAGCAGGCAATGCCCATAATGGTATTGGTTATTGGCAGCGCAATTAATAAACCTTTTACCCCGCCAAAGTATAAGCCAATGGCCGCCAATGGCAGCATTAAAATAAACAGCCTGACTAAGTTAATCACTAACGACTGGATCGGTCTATGGTAGGCATTTAAACAAGTGGCGAAGATAATCACCACTGCTAATGGCCCATAGGCTGCGGGTAAGGCTTTAATATAAAAGCTCAACCAATCGATCACCACAGCATCATTACTGAATAACTGCGCAATAAAATCAGCACTCAAAAAGATAGGCAGATACAGTAAGGTTTGCAGCACAAGAGCAAACCGCAGTGACAGCATCATGGCATCTTTAGCCCGCTGATGTTGCCCCGCCCCCAAGTTTTGCCCCACAAACGGCATTAAACTGGAGTTAAGGGCCATGATCCCCAAAATAAATAAGGTTTCTAAGCGCACCCCTGCACCATAAGCCGCCACCGCAGCTTGATCGACTCTGGCAAGCATGGCCAAAATAATGCCGTTGGCAATAGGGTTAATCATATTCATTAAAGCCGCAGGGCGGGCAATATGCCCCAGCTTGCACCAGTTTTTGATAATCCGGTGCTTACTTAATTTGGTGAAGACCAAAATTTGTTTTTTGAATACCAAGATATACACAGCCACAGAGGCTGAAAATAACCAGGATATTGAAGTGGCAATGGCCGCGCCTTGAATACCCAGCTCAGGGAAAGGCCCAAGACCAAAAATAAGTAAAGGGTCGAGTATAAGGTTGATAATTGCTGCCACCGACATAATGATCGCAGGGGAGTAAGTATCACCGGTGGCGCGAATGCCCTGATTGCCCACCATCAATAACACCAATAATGGCGCCCCTAAAAACCACACCAGCATATAATCATGAATAAGTGGCAAACTTAACTCATTAGCGCCCAGTAGGGTGAATAGCGGGTCAATGGCCATAATCCCGATGCACACTAACGCGCTCACCAATAAAAATGTTAGCAACAAGGCATCAAACAAAAACGCTTTAGCTTGGGGTTGATTACCTGCGCCAATTAAGCGGGCGAGGTTAGTGGAAACCGCCGCGCCAATGCCAATGGCAATACTGGAAAAAATAATCGCCACCGGAAACGTAAAACTTACCGCCGCTAATGATTCAGTGCCCAAAAGACTGATGAAATATGTATCTATAAGGCTGCCACCATAAATGGTGAGAATACCGATAAGGTTGGGGAGGCTCATATTGAATAGCACACGACCTATTGGTGCGTTAAGCAACCCATGTTTATCTTTCATCTATCTCGACTTAAACACGAAAACGGGAGCCAAATTCTAGCAGCATTCAAGATGGTTTAAATATTAGCAGCCACAAATTTTACAATTAAATCGCAGTTTTTTTTAAAATACACTTGGAACTGTCAACATCGACCCCCATATATCATTCATCAAAGGGGTAATGCCCTTATCATTTTGTTAAAACCGCCTCGTTTTAGGGCACCAAATCATTAGGAGAGTCCGTAGATGAATATTCGTCCATTACATGACCGCGTAATCGTTAAACGTTTAGAAGTTGAATCAAAATCAGCTGGTGGCATTGTATTAACTGGTAGCGCTGCAGAAGTATCAACTCGTGGTGAAATCCTAGCAGTAGGCAATGGTCGCATTTTAGAAAACGGTGAAGTTAAAGCCCTTGACGTTAAAGTTGGCGACGTAGTGATTTTCAACGAAGGTTACGGCGTGAAAAAAGAAAAGATTGATGGTGAAGAAGTCCTTATCTTATCTGAGTCAGACCTAATGGCTGTTGTAGGTTAATTTTAAACATTAACCCTTTGCAATCATCAACAAATTTGAAGGAACATAACAATGTCAGCAAAAGAAGTATTATTTGGTAGTGACGGTCGCGTTAAAATGCTTAACGGCGTCAACATTCTTGCTAACGCAGTAAAAGTAACATTAGGCCCAAAAGGTCGTAACGTCGTTTTAGACAAAAGCTTTGGCTCACCGCTAATCACTAAAGATGGTGTATCGGTAGCGAAAGAAATCGAACTAGAAGACAAGTTCGAAAACATGGGCGCACAAATGGTGAAAGAAGTTGCTTCTAAAGCCAATGATGCGGCTGGTGACGGTACAACTACTGCAACCGTATTAGCACAATCAATTGTGGTTGAAGGCCTTAAAGCAGTCGCTGCTGGCATGAACCCAATGGATCTTAAGCGTGGTATCGACAAAGCAGTTATTGCAGCCGTTGCTGAGCTTAAAGCACTTTCGCAAGAATGTGCAGATTCTAAAGCCATTGCTCAAGTAGGTACTATCTCTGCTAACTCTGATGAATCAATCGGTGAAATCATTGCAACAGCAATGGAAAAAGTAGGCAAAGAAGGCGTTATTACCGTTGAAGAAGGCCAAGCCCTTGAAAACGAATTAGACGTTGTAGAAGGTATGCAGTTTGACCGCGGTTACCTTTCTCCTTACTTCATCAACAAAGCTGAAACAGGCAGCGTTGAGTTAGATTCTCCTTTCATCTTATTAGTTGATAAGAAAATCTCTAACATCCGTGAATTATTACCAATCCTTGAAGGTCTAGCTAAAACAGGTAAGCCACTGCTTATTGTTGCAGAAGACGTTGAAGGCGAAGCATTAGCAACATTAGTTGTCAACAACATGCGCGGTATCGTTAAAGTAGCTGCTGTTAAAGCACCTGGCTTTGGTGACCGTCGTAAAGCAATGCTACAAGATATCGCTATCCTAACTGGCGGTACTGTTATCGCTGAAGAAATCGGTCTAGAACTTGAAAAAGCAGCCCTAGAAGACTTAGGTACAGCAAAACGTGTTGTTATCACTAAAGACAGCACCACCATCATCGATGGTAACGGCGAGCAAGCGCAAATCTCTGGCCGTGTTTCGCAAATCAAACAACAAGTTGAAGAGTCAACATCTGACTACGACAAAGAAAAACTTCAAGAGCGTATGGCAAAACTTGCTGGCGGTGTTGCAGTAATCAAAGTTGGCGCAGCAACAGAAGTTGAAATGAAAGAGAAAAAAGCCCGTGTTGAAGATGCATTACATGCAACACGTGCAGCCGTTGAAGAAGGTGTGGTTCCTGGCGGTGGGGTTGCACTAGTACGTGTAGCGTCTAAGATTTCTGAAGTTGAAGTGATCAACGAAGACCAAAAGCACGGCGTAATCATCGCACTACGTGCAATGGAAGCACCACTTCGTCAAATCGCAACCAACGCAGGTGAAGAAGCCTCAGTTGTTGCAAACACTGTTAAAAACGGCAGCGGCAACTACGGTTACAACGCTGGTAACGACACTTACGGTGACATGTTAGAAATGGGTATTCTTGATCCAACTAAAGTAACCCGTAGTGCATTACAGTTTGCAGCATCAATTGCCGGTCTAATGATCACCACCGAAGCAATGGTAGCTGAAATTCCACAAGAAGCTGCAGCGCCAGATATGGGCGGTATGGGCGGTGGTATGGGTGGAATGGGCGGCATGATGTAATCTAACTGGTTAAAATCGTTTATAGCTGCGTTACCTTGCCACTCGTTTATGAAAAGCTAAACGTCGTGGCAAGAAGCCTTGCTCTAAAGCGATTTTTCCTGCGTTAGATGATTATGTTGGTCTAAAGCCTAAAAGCTTAGAACCGAACTTCTTGTAAAAGAAATTGAAAGCCCCGATACCTAACTGTATCGGGGCTTTTTGTTGGCTTTAAATTTTGTTATAAAATACTTATTTTTTGCAGGCGACTACACGCATCCACAGTACTGGCTTTGAGTAAAAGCCGTGAGAGTTATACCAAGGTTTATGGCATACTGGTTTTCATGCTATGGATTATTCTAATTATTGTCATTGCGGCCTGTGTATTCTTGCCTGGCTTGTGGGTCAAGCACATCATGAGCAAGTACCAACAGCCCACTGATCGCTACCGTCATCAAGGTAGCGGTGGAGAATTTGCTCGCCATATTCTAGATCGTTTTGGCCTAAATGACGTTAAGGTTGAAGAGACGCCTGACGGCGATCATTATGATCCCGCCGCTAAGACTGTTCGCCTTACGCCGGATAACTATTCTGGTCACTCCCTGACTGCTGTGACTGTCGCTGCCCACGAGGTAGGGCATGCGCTACAGGATTCTCGCGGCGAGTCTTTGTTTTTGATGCGACAGAAGCTCGCTAGAACCGCTATGGTCGGTGAGCGTATCGCCGGCATAATGATGTTCGCGGCGCCAGTGGTCTTAATGCTCACCCGTATACCACAGGCGGGCGCGTTGACCATTTTAATCGGCGTGCTGTCGATGGGGTTGAGCACTATTGTGCATCTGGTGACCTTGCCGGTGGAGTTTGACGCCAGTTATGGCAAGGCGCTGCCCATACTCAAAGAGGGCAATTACCTGCACGACGGTGACATAAAGCATGCGGAGAAGATTCTCAAAGCGGCGGCGCTGACCTACGTGGCTGGCTCGCTAGCCAGCTTGCTCAATCTTGGCCGCTGGATAGCGGTACTGCGTCGCTAATAGAATCACTGGGGTTTTGTTAGGGGCAGAGTAAACTTTTTCTATTTCCTCAATCAAATTATTAAACACAACCATAATCTTGGCTGTTCGGGGCTTTGTGCTTACTGACTTTGGTATTTTTGCTGAACGTGTTAAAAGGCTGAGGATTAAACTGATATTCAATAGGTGAACCATGAGTATTAGCGAGACGACCGTTCATCCCATGGATGGGATGTTCGAGCCCTCATGGATGAGTTTACGGCGTGTCGGTGAGTGAATGTCATGGTGAGCTGATACAAATCAAATTAATTGGATTAGTCTCGACTCTTTAAGCGATTTCAAATCGGGTGACTGATTAAATTCTTTCTTTGCTTCATAGCCTACACTCAATCGCTAATTGAGCAATTAGATACAAAAAATAGCCGAATTATGGCTTAATAATCAATAACGCAACTGCTGGTTGACAGATTAACAAGCTGGCTTGCTAGTGAGCAACTGGCTGATTTCTTATGCTTGTGGCTCAATTATTGATTAAAGGGATTCACTAATGATACTTGCAGATAAGATTATTAGATTAAGGAAGAAACTGGGTTGGTCTCAGGAAGAGTTGGCTGAGAAAATGAATGTTTCTCGTCAGTCTGTTTCTAAATGGGAAGGGGCAAATAGCATTCCTGATTTAAATAAAATCGTTATGCTTTCACAGATTTTTGATGTGTCTACAGACTTCTTACTAAAGGATGAGAACGAGGAATTTAAAGTTGCTACTGAAGCCAAAGAACTAGGCATTAACCATATTACCCTAGAGCAAGCGACTGAGTATGTTGAGCATAAAATCGCAATGACCAATGTTGTCACCAAAGGCGTGGTTTTGTGTGTTTGTTCTGCAATGCCGTTATTTTTCTTTATGGCTATGGCGGAAACAAACCGATTTAACATGACGGGTGATATCGCAGCGGCGTTGGGTATTGTGAGTGTGTTGATTTTGGTGTCAGTTGGGGTGAGCTTTTTTATCAAGACAAACCAATATAAAGATGAAATAGCGGCGATAGAAGATGAACCATTTGAACTCGCTTATGGTGTTCACAGCGTGTTTCATGAAAAACGTAAACAGTTTAGGCCAGCTTATAATTTGCGCTTATCTGTAGGTATTTTCTGTTTTATTGTTAGTTTTGTTCCGCTGCTGTGCGTGAGTATTTTTTCTTTTGAGCAAGACATTGTTTTATTAATGATAGATGTACTGCTTTTTATCATTGCGGTTGGTCTATTCATTATTTTACCGGTTTCTGCAAAATATGATGCCTATAGCAATGTATTGAAAGAAACAGTGAAAGAGACAGAAACAAGTAGACGTACTAAACGAGCCGAGAAGTTGGCTGGATTTTATTGGCCCTTGCTCATTGCTATCTATCTTGGCTGGAGCTTTTGGACAATGGCTTGGGGCATCACTTGGATTATTTGGCCTGTTGGCGCCGTGCTGTTTGCCGCACTCGTTGGCTTGATGGAATTACTTCACAAAGACACGCCTTAAGTAAGGTGTGGGAAATAAGGTGTGGGAAATAAGGGCACAAAGTCAGTGCGTCGAAATAAGCTCGGAGTAAGTCGCCAAGCGTAAACCTCTTTTGCGCACAACACATTTTATTCTACATAAAAACCCGATAACGTAGTAAAAATGGACAACAAACGCTGCCCGAAGGGGGCGGCTAAATCGGATTCTGCATTGTTGAGCGAATTTTTTGCGAACAAAGAGTGCTTAGATTGCTAGGCGGCAATTCACTCGCCGCGCTTAATCCGTTTTATCTCGAACAAAATCAACCCGCAAAGAACAACATGCCCTAGTTAACACTTATTGATAATTGTTCTGCTAATTAAGGTTTTATTGATTTAATCATCTATTGGGTCTATTAACTTTGCAGTAGAGTGCGCGCAATTAATGCTTGGGAGGATTTATGGTAACAATTGAGTTAGTGGTGGTATTGGCTGCCATTTTTATCGGCGCACGAATAGGCGGCATTGGCATTGGCTTTGCTGGCGGTTTGGGTGTGTTGGTGTTAACTCTTGGCTTAGGGATGACACCTGGCACCATTCCTATTGATGTGATTTTGATTATTATGTCGGTCATCGCGGCTATTGCGGCGATGCAAGTTGCGGGTGGTTTGCAATATTTGGTGAATATCGCTGAGCGTGTTTTACGTAAAAATCCTAAGCAGGTGACTTTTTTAGCTCCGATTGTCACTTATACCATGACACTGTTTGCGGGTACGGGCCACACCGCGTTTTCTACTTTACCTGTCATCGCTGAGGTGGCGAAAGAGCAGGGCATTCGTCCTTCACGGCCATTAAGTATTGCAGTTGTTGCCTCTCAAATTGCGATTACGGCTTCACCTATTTCAGCTGCGGTTGTGCTAATGAGCGGCATGCTTGAAAGCAAAGGCGTGGGCTATATCAGCTTATTGATGATTTGTATTCCCGCTACTTTTATTGCTTGTATGGTCGGCGCTTTTGTTGCCCAATTTATGGGTAAAGAGTTGAAAGATGACCCCGTTTATCAAGACCGTTTAGCTCATGGCTTAGTGAGCAAACGCGAGGTGAACAGCACTGAGTTACCAGCAGGGGCTAAGCGTTCGGTGATGGTTTTTCTGGTAGCAATTGTGGCAGTGGTGTTTTACGCCACGGCGATTAGTGATGCTGTAGGTCTTATTGATAATCCGACATTGCCGCGAAATGAAGCGATTATGGTGTTTATGCTAACGGCAGCGACGGCGATTACCCTGTTTTGTAAAGTGGATACAGCTGAGGTGCTTAATGCGGCGACCTTTAAATCGGGCATGAGTGCGTGTATTTGTGTATTAGGTGTTGCGTGGCTAGGTGACACCTTTGTTGCTGGGCATTTAGAAGAGATTAAAGCGCTATCGGGTGGCTTGCTAGAAGAGCATTCGTGGATGTTGGCGATCATTTTGTTTTTAGCCAGCATGTTGTTGTACTCGCAAGCCGCAACCACAGCGGCGTTAATGCCATCGGCATTTATGCTAGGGGTTAGCCCTGAGGCTGCTATTGCTTCTTTTGCTGCGGTGAGTGCCTTATTTGTATTGCCAACGTATCCAACCTTGTTGGCGGCTGTTGAAATGGATGACACAGGTTCTACCCGTATTGGCCAGTGGGTATTTAACCATCCTTTTGTGGTACCCGGTGTGGTGACGATTGTTAGCTCGGTGATGATTGGATTTGTATTAGCTGAGATTATTTTGTAGGTGTATTTACAATCTACTTAAGGCGTTTCTTTGGAGCAATAATGCAGCATGCTTTCAGGTGTCAGCTTTAATGCCGACAAACTGCAAGCCGAAAAAAGCCCCGATGCTTAACCGTATCGAGGCTTTTTTTTATTTGGATTTGCAACTTAAGGTCAGCAGCTACTTTGTGCGACTAATTTTATCCAAGTAGCCCATGGCAAAGGCCGATAATACAAAGGTAATGTGGATCAGTAAGTACCACATGATTTTGTCGTTATCGATATTTTCGGCATTCATAAAAACTTTAAGTAAATGAATTGACGATATGGCCACAATTGATGCGGCTACCTTGTTTTTAAGTGAGCCTGAATCCATTTTTCCAAGCCAGCTTAGTTTGTCACTGTTTTCGCCCACATCTAGCTGTGAAACGAAGTTTTCATAGCCTGAAAACATCACCATCACCAGAAGGCCGCCCACTAAAGTGATATCGATTAGCGATAGTGTAATCAAGATCAGGTCAACTTCTTTCATCTCAAAAATCATCGGTAGGATGTGAAAAATCTCTTGAAAGAACTTGATACCTAACGCAAATAGGACAAGGCTTAAACCTAAATAAATCGGTGCCATGATCCAGCGTGATGCATACATTAATTTTTCAAACACTTTTTCCATATATAGTTAACCTTTCAGATAAAAAACGCTGCAATCAATCAAGTTGATGATTGTTAGATCAAAACAGAGTGCACTTTAACTGTGCTTACCTACACTAGCAAGCGAGATCATCTCCCCACTTACCCAACTTGTACATTATCAAACAGGCTTAATCATGTTTAAGACTGACTTTTCGGCGCCGCAGTGACACTTGCGGTCAATTAATAGACACTCCTGCATTCGGTTGCTACTTTTTATTAACGGTACACAGCGATTAATAAAGAGTTATCTATGTTACGTCGTAATTTTTTAAGTCGAATGGGTTTAGCCTTAGCTGGAAGTGTCATTGGGACAAGCATAGGCAATGCAGCTGATGCCGCTGCTGAGGGCAATAAAGCAGCGTTAATGCCTGATAATATCAATGCTGGAGATTGGACTGCGCTGCGACAGCTTTTCCTCTTAACTGACGATTACATTCACCTTTCTACCTTTTTGTTGGCTTCTCACCCTAAACCTGTGGCAGATGAAATTGAGCGACACCGCAAAGGCTTAGATGCCAATCCTTCAGATTATTGGCATAAACACTTTGAAACCATTGATGGAAAAATATCCGCTGCGGCAGCAAGCTATATGGGTGGTGAAGCCGAACAAATTGCCCTCACTGACAGTACAACGATGGGGTTATCTTTGGTATACAGCGGGCTTAAATTACGCCCTAATGATGAAGTAGTGCAAACCGTACACGATCATTACTCTACCGATCTGTCTTTAAAACTGCGTGCAGAAAGAACAGGGGCTAACGTGCGCCGTATTACGTTATATGACACCCCTGCCACAGTGACAAGCTTGCAAGTTATCGATAACTTGGCAAAGGCCATTAATCAAAAGACTAAGGTGGTGGCTGTGACTTGGGTTCACTCTTCCACTGGGGTTAAATTACCTATCCGCGCTATGGCAGATGTGATTGCCAAAGCCAACAGCTCACGTTCTGAAGCTGATAAAATCCTATTTTGTGTCGATGGCGTACATGGCTTTGGCATCGAGGATGTTGATGTGAGTACATTAGGCTGTGATTTTTTTATTGCTGGCACTCATAAGTGGATCTTTGGCCCACGTGGCACTGGCATTATATGGGGCTCAAAGCGCGGCTGGAATAACTGCAGCGCAGTGATCCCAAGTTTCAGCCTATCCTACGATGTGTGGCTAGGTAATAGCACCCAAGCGCAAGTACCAATGGGTGAACATATGTCACCAGGAGGCTTTCACTCCTTTGAACATCGCTGGGCATTGCCTGCAGCGTTTGAGCTACATATGCGTTTGGGTAAAGCCAATGTGCAACAGCGTATTCATCAGCTCAATACCCAAACCAAGCAAGGCTTGGCAAAAATGTCACATGTCACCTTGTATACGCCAATGGCCACTGAACTATCATCGGGGCTGGTGTGTTTTGATGTCGATGGTTTGTCACCGCAACAGGTGGTAGAGCATATGCACACTAAGGGCATCATTATGAGCTCGACGCCTTATCGTGACTCATACGCGCGTTTTGCGCCGAGCTTAATTAATAACGAAGCCGAGATTGATAAAGCACTCTCTGAGATACAAGCGTTGGCATAAGGTTTTGCTTTTAAAAAGTGTCATAAGTGCAAGTCAGTGTAATAACGGGGGGGCAGAATCCACGGTTGCTAGCGAGCCATAACATATAGGCTCCAGCAGCTACTACATGAACAAGGGAGTGAACATGAGCAGGGTTTATGTGATGCTGCGCTTGCTATGGTGGTGTTATAAGTCATCTTGAGTGACAGCTTAAATGTTCTCATCTACACTGCAGGCTAAGGTTAGCGAGTTGTCTGAGAGCATTTTGTGCTTACAAGGCAGCGAATAAAATGAAGCATTATTTTAAAGAGCGAGTAGTAAACACAATGATTAAATTTAAGCTTATGTTTAGTGTGTTACTCCTTGCTATGGCAACAGGCTGTTCATCACGAGTGCCCATCGATGCTTCTAAAACAACACAATATTCAACATCTCATGTGCTAGCAGGGCAAGCTTCTTGGTATGGCAGTAAATTTCACGGCAGACTGACGGCAAGTGGTGAAAAATACAATATGAGAGCCTATACCGCAGCCCATAAAACCTTGCCATTTGGCACTATAGTGAGGGTGACCAATACCGGTAATAATAAAAGCATCGATGTAAAAATTAACGATCGCGGCCCATTTGTTAAAGGCCGAGTGATCGATCTTTCTCAAAAAGCGTTTCAACAAATAGCCAGTGTTGATCAAGGGATTGTAGCGATCAAAATTGACATTCTAGACGACAGCAATACCTTTAGATACAAACATTAACCTTGCCATCGCGAGCCACTATTTGACTCTGTTTAACTAGGCTCAACATCTTAGTTAATCTCTCTGTTCTTTATGACCTATCTCGCGTCATTTGTTTAAAGCTCTTCTCTTTAGCATTCAACATTTAGCATTCAACATTTAGCATTTAGCATTTAGCATTTAGCATTTAGCATTTAGCATTTAGCATTTAGCATTTAGCATTTAGCATTTAGCATTTAG
>NZ_JAUORL010000011.1:0-131357 GCF_030548015.1 Shewanella sp. 4_MG-2023 | reverse complement strand
AGCATGTTAATAAACGGTGACCTTCCTACAGAGGACTTTCACCTCATTAGTTCATGCCCATGCTGGGCGTACACAAGAAATTCAACGGGACTAAAACAGTGGGCTGTTCGCTTCGCTCCATATTAGCCCACAATTTTTAGCCCGTTAATTGGGCGTTAGCTTTCTTATCACGTTAAGGAGAACTCATTGAGCAGTGTTGTTAAGCTTCTAGAAAGGGCTGTTATAAAGTGCCATGAAATCCATGAACACAGAATGTCTGAGTATTTTCCAGGGAAAGGCAATGGCGGCATTCATGAATTTAATCATGTTTTGACTTTTATTGAAGCTCTGCAAAATTTATCTGGTTATGACAATGTTGTTGCTTGGACTGAGGTACAATGCCTTCATAAAAAGCGAAAGCGGTCAGCTAGGCTCGATGCTGCAATCAAGTTAAAAAATGAAAATATAATTATTCTTTTAGAAGCAAAGCGGATAAGACAAGGAAAGACACGAGGGTCTTTTAACTCAAGTATTGCAATTAAATCGATACGAAATGACACAAAAAGACTGATAGAGATAGATGAGTCAGAACCAGTTGTCTCAGCAAGCAAAACCAACGCTATTTATAGGGTGATGCTGGCATCAATGTGGCTAAGTGATGATAGAAATATGCAAGATGCGTATGAAAAATGGAAGAGCCATGACGCTTTTGATATAAACTGGAAAGGGTGTGTGGTGAGCGAATCTGTCAGCAAGAGCACCGAAAAGCATTTAAAATTACTTCTGGCAGTAAAAATCCCACACATCAAAAGCTAACAAACAAAGGCAATCTGACGCACTAACGTGCGGCCGTTGCTTTGGTCGTTACCACATATCAGGTCACCATACTTTACCTAATGGAAGTCGTTGCTTTCAGAGTTTTAGCTCTAAATGATTTCTGTCCAAAAGCTTGTCAGAACCAGCAATTTACCAGCTATCACAACAAGTCACACAAACAAAAAAGCAGACATTGATGTCTGCTTTTTTAATGCTAAAAATTTAGGGGAAAGTCATTACCCCTTAATCACCAAATGTGCTGGAATAATAAAGCTAAAACAACTGCCCTTTTCTAACTCACTGGTAATGTGCAACTCACTGTAATGATGATTAAGCGCATGCTTTACAATCGCTAGCCCTAAACCACTACCACCAGTTTTACTGGAGCGGGCATTATCAACCCGATAAAAACGTTCGGTTAAGCGGCTTATATGATGTGGCGCTATCCCAAGGCCGGTATCGGTTACGCTAAATTTAGCGCCGCTTGGGACTAACTCCCAGCGAATGGTAATTTTGCCGCCTGGCTCTGTGTAACGAATCGCATTTGAAATCAAGTTAGTACAGGCGCTTCGCAATTGCACTTCGTTACCGTGACAATTTAAATTATCCTCACAAATGAACTCAAGCTGGTATTGATCCATTGCCAATGCCGAGGCTTCATCTTTTAAAATATCCAACATGACCTGCATATTGATGGTTTTTTCTAAATCAATATCAGCCCCATCTTCAATACGCGATAACACTAATAACTGCTCCACCATTGATTGCATTCGCCTAGTTTGCTGCTGCATCAATTTAAGTGGCTTATGGTTCATGCTGTCAGGCTCTTCCATGCTTTGCATGATCTCAAGATAACCTTGCAGTACGGTAAGCGGGGTTTTTAGCTCATGGGATACATTAGCAACAAACTCTTTGCGCATACCCTCTAACTGATTAATGCGGGTAATATCACGGGCAATCAGTAGCATCTGTCTGTCGCCATAGCTCATTAAGCGTATTTCTAATAAGCGTTGATCCGATAGTGGTGAGGGTAGCTCTAATGGCTCGTTAAATTTACCAGACTTAAGGTAGGCCGAAAAATCAGGATGACGGATGAGGTTATCAATGCGTTGACCGCTATCTTGGGGCCAAACAAAACCCAGCAGCAGTTGCGCCAGTTTGTTACACCATAAAATATTGAGTTCAGAATCAAGTACGACCGCAGCATCTGGTAAGGCTTCAGCACCTTGCCTAAAGCGGCCTAAAATTGACGCTAACTGGCCAACTCGGCGACGATTTTTACCTTGCAGGCGGTATATGCCATTGAAAATACCTTCCCAACTGCCAGTGCCTTGAGGTGGAGTGAGTTTGCGGTCTTTCCAAAGCCAGTAATTTAAGCGGGTAATTTGGCGGTAATGCCAGCCTAAAAGGGCAATACAACCGACAATAATACTCATATAAACTTGATTGATGATCATGCCTATGATGGCAAAAATCAACAAGATCCCCACAAGGCGAAGGAGAAGTCTGGACCCTGAGTAAGCTCGAAACATAAGCGGCCTAATTATGATGGTAAAAAATCTTAAGCAGATTTTTTACCGTATTGTCGGTCGAAAAATAATGGTTCACAAGATAACTTAAAACCATGTTACTGACTATAGCCAAGCCGTTGAATTACACTTAAATTACTGTAAATAAATAACAATATTTACATTTACCTAAACAACAAAAGTGAAATACAACAGTATATTAGGCTTTGGCTGATAGTGAGTAATTACATTCTGGTTGAAAAACGATATCCCGCACCGCGAACGGTTTGAATCAGTTTATCATGGCCTGAGTCTTCAACGGCTTTGCGTAAGCGGCGTATATGGACATCGACAGTGCGATCTTCAACATAGACGTTGGTGCCCCACACATTGTCTAATAGCTGTTCACGGCTATAGACACGTTCAGGGTGAGTCATGAAAAAGTGCAGTAACCTAAACTCGGTTGGGCCCATTTCTAGCACTGACTCACCAACAGAGACACGATGGCTTACCGGATCTAATTGTAACCCTTGCACATCGATAAGCTCTTCAAGTCGTGTTGGCGCACTACGGCGTAACACAGCCTTAATACGTGCCACTAACTCTTTTGGTGAAAACGGTTTAGTAATGTAATCATCTGCACCGACTTCTAATCCCTTAACCTTATCTTCTTCTTCACCGCGAGCGGTTAACATGATGATAGGAATTTGACGAGTAAACTCATCTTGCTTTAAACGCTTAGCTAATTGTATTCCACTTCCACCTGGGAACATCCAGTCTAATAAAATCAGATCTGGATAAGGTTCTTGCAGTAGGTCTATTGCTGAATCAAAATCTTCAGCAGCCGTTGTAGTAAAGCCGTGTTGTTCCATAACAAATGTCAGCATTTCTCGAATGGCTGACTCATCTTCTACAATTAAAATCTTAGCTGTCATAATATTATCTGTGAGTAGTTTGCCGCGTTAGTATTATTGGTCAGTTTTATTACAGAAATATGATCTCAAGGCCCTAAATGGAATTAAAATCATATTTTTGTCATAAATCTATCACGCTACGCCATAATTAATGTATTGAAAAACACAAAGGAGGCGATATGCCTCCTTTGTTATGTATCACACATTTTCGGTTAAACCGCTTTTAATAAAGCGATACTTAGAACTTGTTTTCGATACCTACAGCAAAGTAACTTTCGTCGATTGAGATATCCATATCATTACCATCTGCATCTTCCACTGTACCCATTGAAGTACGGTCAGTGTAGAAAGCAAATAACTTCGTTGGCTTACCTAGTGAGTAATCTGCGCCAATTGACCATGAATCGCCTTTATCTTCCATGTCTTGGTATTGGGCTTTTAGGGTCACGCTGTCAATTTTATAAGCAGCGCTGAGTAAGTAGCCATCTTTGCTATCACCGCTATCGACTTTTTCTTCTTGTTGGTACATACCGCCAAGTACAAAACCTGCGACTTTACCTTGTACTGTACCACGAACAATATCATAACCTGCAACTTCAGCATCATAGGCAACCGATGCATAAATTGGGGTTTTCTTCAGCCCTGAGTCACCGTACATTGCAGCGATACTGAAACCATCCTCATCTGCTTGCTTACTGTCACCTGATGCAGCGTAAGTCACGCCCGCTTGGAAGTCACCAAACTTAGGCGTTAAGTAAGTTGCGGTTTCTGCTATACGGTTTTCACCAGCAAATAAGTTTTTCAAATCGCCTGAGTAATCACCAAACTGGTCGACTTTGCCCTGCGACTTTTTCAGCATAGTGTCGTTACGGCCCACCGCGAATGAACCAAAGTCGCCTTTTAGGCCAACAAACTGATTACGGGCTTTGAAGTTGTTTGAGCTGTCTGAGTCAGTTGCCACTTCATATTCGATAGTATAAAACGCTTCTAAAGAACTGTTTAATTCGAAAGCGCCTTTCACACCAAATCGTGATGCATTGCTTTGCACTCGTGTTTCTGAACCTGAACCGTCATCATTTGATTGAATTGAAACATTGAGCTTACCGTAAATTTCAAGTGGCTCTGCCGCTTGAGCGGTTGAAAGCGTGGCAGCAGCAATAGCAGAAGCAACTAGCGTTTTATAAAAAGTGTTCATCATTTCATCCTTTAGACTTAATAGTTGGTGTTTTACACCTTTTTCTGTGCAGCTAATCAGTTGGAACGAGCAGAAACCTGCTACCTAATAGCTTGGGAACGAGGCGAATATTGCACACCTTTTGTTGCAGAAATATTTCAAAACAGGACTTTTATTTAGAACAAACTAATTTAATAACAAAACAAAACGCTCAACACACTGAAATATAAAGGTAATATTAGTGATTGGCCTTTTGTGACAATTTGATGAATTCTGCTATCACGACAATCAAACAGATTGGGGATGGTGGTTTACCCCAGCGCCACGATACCGTAAACTGCATTTTTAATTTTCGAAGAGTGTCTTTCATGTGGTTTAAAAATCTCACCCTATATCGTTTTAATAAGCCTTTCAGTACCGATACAGAGGCACTTGAAACAGCATTAGCTGACTTCACCTTTTCACCATGCTCAAGCCAAGACATCAGTAAGTTTGGTTTTTCTAATGCATTGGGTAAAAAAGGCCAAGCATTAGTTCACAGCGCTGAAAACCGTCATTTAATTTGTGTCACTAAAGAAGAAAAGATCCTGCCTGGCCAAGTGATCAAAGAAGCGCTTGATGAAAAAGTAGCGTTAATAGAAGATCAAGAAAGCCGCAAAGTGACCAAGAAAGAAAAAGATGCGATGAAAGAAGAAATAACCATGACGCTATTGCCTCGTGCTTTTTCTCGTCGTAGTCAAACCCATGCGTTAATCATGCCTGAGTTAGAAATGATTTTAGTGGACAGCTCAAGCGCCACTAAAGCTGAAGAATTATTAGCTTTATTACGCAAAGCCTTAGGCAGCCTACCGGTTGTGCCGCTGCACTTTACTACGCCAGTTGAAACCACGTTAACCGAATGGTTAAGAAACGGCGCATCACCACAACCTTTTGAAATGCAAGATGAAGCTGAGCTTAAGTCTGATTCAGATGAAGGCGGCATTGTGCGCTTTAAGCAGCAAGTACTGCAAGAAGATGAAGTATTAGCCCATTTAGCGACCGGCAAACAAGTACATAAACTGTCATTGCATTTTGCTAAGTCGATTGCGTTTTTATTACAGTCTGATGCCAGCGTTAAGCGCCTTAAGTTCTCTGAAGAATTTAGAGCTGCTACCGATGATGTGGGCACAGAAGATCCCTTGGCGAAACTGGATGCCGATTTTGCATTAATGGGCGGCGAGCTAGTCGCATTTATTAATGCGATGAAACAGGCATTAGGGCCTATTGAAGAAAATATCTAAATTTGTAACTTCACTTTAGTGGTTTAATCAAATTTAAAAGCCCAACAGAATTTATTTCTATTGGGCTTTTTTGTAGCAACTTTCTATGCTTTTAATCAAAAAATTGATTAAAACTATTAATTTACTAGCTTATTTAGCAAACTCACCTTGCTCATCAAATGGCCAGTCAATGCCTAACCAAGCTTTAAGAAAGGCCTTTTGTGCAGCCGTTGGTGAATCAACACCGATTATGGCTAGCTCACCTTTAGGTTGCTCATCTAAGGTTAACTCAAGCTGCTTTAAGGTGTCGTTATTAAACAGGCTTACGTTAATGGTGTCTTGCGGGCTGAAATCTTCTAAGCGCTTTTTAAAGCCCGCGGCAGTGACTTTTAAACCGTTAATGGCTACCACTTCATCGCCAGCAACAATACCCGCCAACCATGCAGGGCTGTTACGGCTGACATGGGATAGTGTTAAATCATCATGCTGACCCGATAACGTCATACCGCTGTAAACAGTCGACTTTGGCTCTTTGCCATAGGATATCGCTAAACCCGCTTGTGCCAGTAAGGTATCAAAATCTAAGCTGAATGGCTGGGTAATATGCTGCTGCCACCAAGGCTGATAATCTTTACCTGCCAGCGTCTTTAAAATACCTTTTACATCATCAACGCTATAGCCTTTAGGCAGTTTATGGTCACGGTATAATTGACGATGAACATCACGATACGAATGCGCTAACTGGGTGTCTTTCAATAAATTAAAATCCAGTGACAACGACGCCAAGTAGCCTTCAGAATAGATATTGACCCCATGGTTAATGGCATAATCACCGCCAGTATTGGTCCACTCATTTAAACTGGCTTGCGCAACCGATTGTATTTCACGACCCGGTTTATGCAGGTTGTTATTTATCCGTTTGGCTAAATCGGCAAAAAACTCTTTCGGGGTAATGACATCGGCTCGCAATAATAACTGATTTTGAAAATAACTGGTTGAGCCTTCAGCCATCCATAATAACTCTGTCATGCTGGCATTTTGGTAATCATAAGGCACTAGGCCCTGTGGGCGATAAGCTTTGACATTCCAAGTATGGATAAACTCGTGAGATGCTGTGCTGATAAAGCGCAGGTAATCTTTACGTTCTCTAAAGTTAAAGCGTGGCAATTGAATAATGGTTGAATTTAAATGCTCAGTGGCGCCTCGTGCGCCACTAGTGGCATGCACCATATACACATAACGCTCAAACGGGTAGTCATCCCAAATCACCTCAGCTTGGCTGCTGATTTTGGTTAAATCTGTAACGATTTGCTGAGCATCGTAATTACCTTCACCCCAAAAAACCAGTTCATATTCACGACCGTCAGCTGTAAAGCGATAATGGGCGTTTTCACCGGTTTCAATTGGCGAGTCAATTAACACATCATAGTTATCAGCAATAAATGAATGGGCTTTGCTGCCCTGTGCCATACCTGAATAACTGTTCCAGCCTTGGGGCACATTCATTGAAACCAACACATTGTCATCACGAAACTCTGGGCTATACATAAACACCCCACTGGCATCGATATAAGCATGTGAGCTATCAATATGACGCACTCGAGTACCTAAATCATTGGCATACAACTGATAGCTGACATTAACTGCAGTCGGTTTTGACAAATTCACTTGCCATTCCCCCGTCTCAGTACGCTGCCATGGTAACGCTTGGCCCTGTTCATCTGTTGCTGTAAATGAGCGAACCCCATCAGCTAACGGCAGCACTGCATATTTTCCCGTACGCCAAACGGGTAAATTGACCGTTAAATTCTCAGCTGAAGATGTAGGGAAACTAACATTCACTTGGGCTAAATGGTGCTGTGGCTGAGTCAAATCGATTTGGTAACTAACTTGGGCAAGGCTGCTGGCGCTAAAAAGTAAGCTGGCAGATAAAATAGTCAATTTTTTGGCTTTCACTCTCGATTCCTTCTGTTATTATTCTTGTTATGTTTTTAAGGACTTGTAATTAAATTTCTTCCCTTAAGGCGCGCAGTATAACAAGTACAGTGAGTTCACTCACCTAGTAACAATAAAAGCTTACAAAAATTATAATAAGGTTGCTCATTCTTCATGCGAAAACTCATCAGTGGTTTACTCAGCTTAATATTACTGTCGGCCTTTCCTGTTGTTGCGGATACCTTTATCGAAGCTGAAATTGAGTTTAATGAACGCCCAGTTCAGTTGTTTGAGCAACTGCAGAAAAAAACCAACTTCCCATTATCATTTAACAACCGCCAGCAATTTGAACAACTGGCTGAAGAGTTAAAATACCAACCTAAGCAATTACAAAGAGATTTAGCGACCCTAGCAAGATTATATTTACAATCAACCATCACAGCCCCTAATGAAGTCAGTCATGCCCGCTTATTAACCAGGCAACTTGAATCAATCGCTATTAGCCCGCTAGATGAAGCAAAAATTTTACTCTTAGAAGGAAGAATAAGAGGAAGAGAGGATCAGCAATATCAGCAAAGTATCATTCTGTTCAAAGAGGCATTAAACAAAATAGCCTCACTCAACGACAGCGAAGCCATGACCTTTAAATTTGTGTTACAAGGTTATTTAAGCATCATGAATAGCTTGCTAAAACAAGATACCCAAGCCATGTATCACTACAAACAGTATCGTGACCTTGCCTACCAAATGCGGGTGGATTATTTCATTGCCCAAGCTGAAACCGCTTTAGGTAAGTTCTATGTTAATAAGCAGCAACTGGCGAAGGCATTACAGCACTATAACGAAGCATTTCGTATTACCAGTCGATTAGACACCCCAGTGCTACATGCACACACTCAATTTCAGTTATCACGATTATATCGAGATCTAGGCCAATGGGATGAAGCCCTAAAAAATGCCAACAATGCCGCCATTAGTTTTCAGCAGCTAGGACAACAAGCCTTCCAATCAAAGGCCCTAACAGTCATAGCCATGGTTTATGGCATGCAAAAACAATGGAATAAAGCTATTGATTACTACCTTAATGCCCAACAAATTGATCAACAAAATGGTCATCTCATTGGTCAAGCCCTTAACTTTCATAATATCGGCGAAGCCTACTTTTATTTAGATGATTATCAGTCATCCCTCAATTACTTGACCATGGCCAATGAAATTTTTAAAGCCAGAAAGGTATTACACTACTTAGTGTATAACGAGTTATTGTTTGCTCAGGTAAGCTCAAAACAGCAGCAATGGCAGCAAACCATTACACATGCTGAGGCAGCGCTAGAGATAGCAGAATCAAAACAACTGATTGATGCCCAAAAAGAAGCCTTAGAATACCTTTCCGTTGCTTATCGTAAAGTGGATGACATTTCCTCTACCCTTGAGGTAATGGATAAAATGGTTGCCATTAGCCAAAGTGAACAAGAGTCACCAGTCAATGACATGGTTCATTCAAGCTTAAACGAAGAAAAATTCAAATTAGAAATTAGAAATTTACAGCAAAAACTCACTCACTACATGGGTGATAACAAGGACCAGCAAAAGGCTATTATAATCCTGTTTGCGGTGATATTTATCTTTGCCTTTTTATGGTTTGTCAGCCTAAAAAAATTAAATCGTGCCAAACAAACCTGCCAAACCTTACGACAGTTATCCGTACAAGAACCACTGACACAACTGAATGGTTACCAGGCCTTAATTAATTTACTTTCAAGTGCCCGTTCACCCAAAACGCTGGCTTTAGTGAATATACGCGCCCTGGCTGATATTGATATTGATCTGGGTTTATCTGAATATAAGGCGATTACAGTATCCCTTAGTAAACAATTAGAACTGGATTTACATTGTGAAGTGTTCATCATCAAGCCGGGTGAATTTGGCTTATGTTTCTCAGACGAGTTATCAGCCCAGCAAACATTAACCAACTTACAAGCACAGCTAGCTGCAATCACCATTGCCAATAAAAGCAATATACCTAATTTTTCAGATATTAGTGAGCAGCCATTACACGCCATTATGGGCCACGTTAACTTGCCATTACTGGCCAATCCGGATGTAAGATTAACGGCACAATTACAATATGAAACGGTGCAATATGCCCTCGCGGCGGCAAAAAGCCTCAATGAGGATCAAACCTATGTCAGTATTCGCAGCTTAAATTTTGCCCCTGCGGCGATATTTTTTAAACCCTTGTATTTAAATTTAACCCATGCACTGCAAAGAGGCATAATTAGGGCTGAAACAAATCGTCAAGCTGCCGATATTAAGTGGCCAACCGGTTGAGTTAACAACTCACGTGATTTACGCTCAAATAACACACAAGTCAATGATATATATCAAAAAAGCAAACAAAAATTGTGTGTAAACAAGTAATTAGTGGTATTGTTATCCAATATAGTTAATTGGACTAATAACAAATTTATTTTTCTCAAAGAAGGCTTACAGCATGCAAGACTCTTCAGCAGCGGTGTCACAAGTTTCATTATTAAAACAAAAGCTCAACGCCGCTAAATTAGCTATCGAAGAAATTCATGATGATCGTAGTGAAAAATTACGCACCTTAATTCAATTTTTAGGACACTTAAGCTTAGCGTGCAAGGGCCAAAATCTTGAATTAGATAATCGCCTTGCCAAACTGAGACATCATTTACAGGGTTTTGAGCAAATAGATGAAGCCTTGCCTGAATTGGTGGGTATTGAGCGGTTATTAAAGGCACAATATAGCCAAACAATGACTAGCCTTGAAGAGAGTCGCAACAGCCTGTCCCGGGTGATCAGCCAGATTCAGCGGGTTGATTCTGCCCCTGATGAAATCAAAAAAGAAATTAATTACTTTAAAAAAGATCTTAATAAGCCGATCCATACCATTTGGGAATATATTCCTAAGGTGGAACAAGTTATCGGCTTTTACGAGCAAATTCTTCAGCAAAAGTTTGCCAATGCTGATGACCATGTCATTTTGCCTCAACACTTAATTTTAGCAAAAGAGTTAGCCCAAAAAATATCTGAGATAGAATTCAGAAAAGAGCAACGTGATCAAATTCTGGTCATGAAAGAAGTGCTTATGGGTGATATTAAGCTCAATACTTTACTTGAGTCATATCAAACAATACTGAGCTTTTTACTGAATAACATTGCCCGAGAAAAAACCGCCTCTCAGGATTTTCTGTATACCTTAAATGATGCGATTAGCATAGTTCGTGATGTGGTCAATAATACTGCAAACAATAACGAGCGTTCACAACAAATTAAAACTCAGCTTAATAAAGAAATTAACCTGCGGGTTGATAATGCTGACGGTATTGTCGATGACGTCGATGATATCATCGCGCTAAAAACTGAGCTGACCGTCCAACTTGCTTCATTACGAGATGCATTAAACCGTAAAGAAGCCCTTGAAACTCGTGAGCAATCACTGCTACGTAAATCCGTTGAGTCGATGAAAAAAGAGCTAAGCTCTATTACTAAAGAAGCCAACAGCTACAAAGAAAAACTGTTTGAGCATCAAAAACTCAACCTATTAGACCCATTAACCCAACTGCCAAATCGTGCTGCATTAGAAGATAGAATGGAGCAAGAGTATAGAAACCATAAACGCTTTAATAGTCCATTATGGGTGGCGGTAACTGATATTGATTACTTTAAGACAGTCAATGACAGTTTTGGTCATAGTACCGGTGATAAAACCCTGCAAGTCATTTCCATGGCGCTAAAAAACTCCCTTAGAGAAAGTGAGTTTGTTGCCCGTTATGGCGGCGAAGAATTTGTTTTATTGCTACCAGATGTCAATGAAGAGCATATTGGTCTATTGTTAAATCGGGTCAAAGATAAAATTAAGAATATTCCATTTAAGTTTAAAAATCAGAGAATTACTGTGACATTATCCATAGGTGCAGCTCAGGTCATGGAAAACGAACGTATCGAAGAAACCTTTGAACGTGCTGATGCTGCACTTTATAAAGCCAAAAATAATGGTCGAGATAGAGTTGTAATCGATATCTAGTATCTACTGCAACTCTACCAAGGAGTTGCATATGATAATAAAGATCAGCCCTAGAGGCAGCTTAGATCAACTTTCGCAAATGGAGGTTGATCGCCTCAAGCAAAGTGCTAAAAATGAGTTATACCAACTACTGCGAAACTGCTCACTGGCAGTGCTTGCCTCCGGTTTAAAAAGTGATAATTCTGACGCTTTATTCAAGCGCTACGCCAATTTTCATATCAATGTGCTGCAACGTGAACGCGGCTTATTACTAGAGCTCATCAACCCGCCAACACAAGCCTTCGTTGATGGTGAAATCATTGCAGGGATCCAAGAACATCTTTTTGCTGTGCTTCGCGATATCGTCTATATCGACAATAAATATGACAATCTAAAGCACATCAATCTCACCAATGCCAGCCACATTACCAATGTGGTATTTGATATCTTGCGTAATGCCAGAGTCATTTCACCGATGATCGATCCTAATGTCATAGTGTGTTGGGGCGGACACAGCATTAACCCCATAGAGTATCAATACACCCGTGAAGTAGGCTATGAGTTGGGGTTAAGAGCGTTAGATATTTGCACCGGTTGTGGTCCAGGCGCAATGGAAGGCCCAATGAAAGGCGCCGCCATTGGTCATGCCAAACAGCGCATTAAAGATGCCCGCTATATTGGCTTAACCGAGCCCAGTATTATTGCTGCAGAGCCCCCGAATCAAATAGTCAATGAGCTGGTGATAATGCCAGATATCGAAAAACGCTTAGAGGCCTTTGTCCGTTTAGGCCATGGTATTGTTATCTTTCCCGGCGGCGCTGGCACCGCTGAAGAGCTGCTTTATATTTTGGGTATTTTGCTTAATCCCGCCAATGCCCAGCTGCCCTTTCCACTGATTTTAACCGGCCCTAAACAAAGTGCGGACTACTTCACTGAAATAGATGACTTTATCGGCGCTACCCTTGGTCAGCAGGCCCGAGATAAATACCAAATCATTATTGATGATCCTGTAAAGGTAGCGCAGCTGATGAAACAAGGCATGAGCGATGTAAAAGCCATGCGTAAACAACTTGGTGATGCTTACCAATACCAGTGGGCGCTGAAAATAGAACCTGAATTTCAACTGCCTTTTGAGCCAAATCACGAGGTCATGAAAAACCTGCACCTGTTTTTTCATCCGAACAAAGCTGAGTTAGCGGCCAGTTTACGGCGGGCGTTTTCAGGCATTGTTGCCGGTAATGTCAAAAGTGAGACCATTAAACTTATTGAAGACTTAGGTCCATTTGAGATAAGTGGTGATGAGCGGCTGATGACCATGATGGATAAACTGCTTGCTGCGTTCGTAACGCAACAAAGAATGAAACTGCCAGGCAGCGAATATACTCCTTGCTATCGCATCAATAATAAAAAATAGCACATGTTATATTGCTTTACTTTGCCGTCTACATCTTGCTTTTTAATCAAGTAGCGCTTAAATAGCCATTGATTCCACTGTTAAAAACAAGCCGTAAGGTTTAAGCTCAAGGACGGTTAATTTATAATTAAATCATACAGTGGCTCAATGTGAGCGACCTTACTGCAAACGAAAAGAAAACCATGAATAAATTACTCATTATCGATGGCCTTAATCTTGTTAGGCGTATTCATGCGGTATTGCCAGATGAAACGGATATCGTCAGTGTTAAAGAGCGCACACTGTCAGCATGTAAAAAATTACTTAAACATCACCAACCAACTCATGCCATTATGGTGTGGGACGGTGATGAAGAATCGTGGCGTAAACAGCTCTACCCTGATTATAAAAAAGGCCGTAAGCCTATGCCTATCGCTTTAAAGGCTGGCCTTGAAGATATCAAAACCGCTCTGGCCATTGAACATGTTCAATCCCATGATGCCATTTCAGAGGCCGATGATGTGATTGCCACCTTGGCCACTAAAATTGCTGAAAATAACGGTCAGGCCATCATAGTGTCAACCGACAAAGGGTTTGGGCAACTGATGCATAGCAATATTGTTATTTGGGATCATTTCAAGCAGCAATATTTTGATATAAAAGCCTTAGAGAAAAAGCTCGCCGTGCAGCAAAATCAAATTTTAGACTTTATCGCGCTTGCGGGAGACGCGGGGAATAAAGTTCCTGGTATTACCGGTATTGGGCCAAAATCAGCAGCGGATTTATTAAACAAGTTTAGAAGCTTGGCAAACTTATACCAGTCACTGGATAATCTTGGTGCGAAACAAGCGCTAAAATTATCAGAGGGCAAAGAGATGGCAAGAATCAGTTATAAATTGGCGCAACTGCAATGCCATATGCCGCTAAACATTAACCTCAAGCAGTTTAGAGTAGTTAGCTAACCATTAATGAAGCAAGGAATCGCCTGATGAAATCTAAAGTGTCATATTTAATCGCAACCATCTTTATTGCATATGTCACTTTTGTTATTTTCGTTATATTTGTCTACGAGACTCGGCCAGAAGATCGCAGCTGGCAAGAACGCCAAGAGTTTAACCATAAAATGCTTAGCGAAATTATAATTGGCCAAACTATTGATAGCATTAGGCAACTAATGGGCCGAGCCGATTTTTCAGAGGCCAAAGCATCATCTGATGGCAGCTTTCAAATTATGTTTTACCGCACTCACCATGTCACCTCCGACGGTCAAACCACTAAAGATGAATGCACGCCGCTGTTATTTAAAGATGGTGAGCTGATTGCTTGGGGGCAAGAAACCTATGAGCAATTTCTGCAAATACCGATTATCGCTATCGCACCTCAAACTGAAACCGATCTTAACGCGATACAAACCAGTTCAATTCCCGCAGAGCAAGGCATAGAAACAGCAATAACTTCAGAACAGTAACCGCTCAGCTGAACCCATAAAAAATGCCACTGTATATCGCTATCAGTGGCATTTTTAGTTCAATATTAGATTGAATTGTAATCGTTAATCTTGGTTATATTCTCGATACGCCTCACCTTCTTTTAACCACTTAGGCGCTGCAACGCCTTTTAAATAATGGTCAAAATACTGCTTCATTCGAATGGTGTAATCTAGTTTATTAGGGTACTTTTTCAAATGATGTGGTTCATCTTCATATTGTAAAAACACCACATCTTTACCGGTTCTGCGCATGGCAAGATATAGCTCCACGCCTTGCTCCCACGGCACCGCATCATCTTTATCACCAAACATAATCATCATTGGAGTTTGAATGCGTTCAGCATAAAACACCGGTGAGTTTTCAATGTACTTTTGCGGCGACTTAAACAAACTTTCAGCAATTCGGCTTTGACCTGTTTCATACTGAAATTGACGAGCAAGGCCAGAGCCATGACGAATGCCGCTATAAGCACTAGTCATGTTCGACACGGGCGCACCGGTAACCGCTGCTTTAAAGATATTGGTTTGGGTCACAGCGAAAGCGGTTTGATAACCGCCCCATGAATGGCCTTGAATACCAATGGCATCTGGGTCGGCAACGCCCATATCAATGATTTTTTGAACGCCAGCAGTTAATGCCTTTACTGACGAGATCCCCGGGTAACCTACTTCAAAACGAATGTCAGGTAAGAAAATGGCATAGCCATTATCTGCATACCAAGCAAAGTTTGGTCGATGATTAATTGCCATATGCGGGAATGAATGCAAACGATCGCTCATAAAGCGATAGAAATACACCATAACCGGATACTGTTTACCGGCTTGATAATTCGTGGGCTTAATCAGTACGCCATCAGCTGGGCGGCCATCACCATCACGCCAACGCACCAATTCTGCAGCGCCCCAATTAAAATCATCTCGCTGACTATCTAAGTCAGTTTGTTGGCTGGCTTCATTAGGCGTATTCACACTTGAGGTGTATAAATCAGGGTAAAGATCATAACGCTGCTTAGAAAACACCATTGTGTCGCTATTTTTACTGCGGGCAAGTACCGTCAATTTTGCCTCGGTTTCAAGTTGCAACGTCACTCCTGGGACGCCAACAGTGGCGCGATAAAAACTGTCAGCTTTGGTGTGTTCATTATAACCGTGCAATAGCAGCGCTTGCTGCTGCTCAATGACAGCAGGCATATCTGACGTTGCATATAACCCTGCCAATCTAAACTGCTGACGATTTTTACGTCCTTCACCCGCAGACAACATAAAGCCGTCAAACGATGAGCTGCTAAATTGCCACACATCATATTTGTCATAGCCAATAATGCCTGAATCATCGGCTAGCCAAGGCCCTAAGCCATAACTTGGCGCATTACTGGGATAATCATGGTCTTCATTTGCAAAGCTAATAGCGATATCTTTGGTTAAACTGTGTTTTCTGGCATTAGCAATATCATACAAAAACAGTCCGCCTTGTTGATAATACGCCACAAAACGCCCATTAGGAGACAAGCTTGGCATTTCACTTGAGGCATGTTGAGTTAAAATTTGCAGCTTACGGCCAGTATTTAAATCCACTAGATAGACATCTTGATAAAAACCTGCCCAGGTGATCATTTTTTGATAAGGCACATCTGAGGTAGCTAATAAATAACGCTTTTGTTCACCATAGTGCACATCCGGTACGGCTTTATCCGCCAGTTGCACTATACGGTTAGCATTAACGTGCATCACAGCAAGATAAGTGCGCTTTAACTCTTTGGCATATTGTTTTACTTCATGAGGTTTTATTTTTGGGTCGTCACCATGCCACACTTTTAAATCACGAAGTCCGGTAACAATTTGTTGGTCAAATAAATCGGCTTCAGACTCTATTGATGCCAGTGTCAGGGCTTTATCTACTTGCGGTACGCGGCCAATAAATAGCCTTAAGCTATCTTCAGAAAAGAAAATTTTTGAATGCTGATTCAAAGTCCAGTCATCATCTGTTGGCACCTGTTTGAGCTTAAGAGACTCTAGAGCCAAAAGCTTCAGTTGATACTCTCGCTCATCACGCTCTACACTTGCATCCCCTTGGGTAAAGCCAAGCCAGTTGCCATCATCAGATAAACTCAGCTCTGCCACTTGATAACCGTCTGACTTATAAACTTGCGTTAGAGTATTAGTGATTAAATCGACCTTTTTAATCACATGCTGCTTGGCAGCAATATCATTAATGGCAACCACAAATTGGTTACCTGAGCGGTCAAAGTTAAATTGAGTAACATGGTCAAACTCCTGAAAAGTATTGGTGGCGAGTTGAATGAGCTTAAAACCACTGCCTTTATCTGCGCCATTAATGCTCGTTTCTTCAGCGTCCTCTTTGCCATCTTCTTTAGTGTCATCAATATCAAACCAAACCGCTAAATAATCACCTTTGGTACTAAACTCAGCTTGTTTAACCCGCTTAAACTGTTGCTGGTTACCTGTTTTGGTATTCAGTAAGCTAAGCCCTGCACTAAGCTCAGACTTTTTGAGGGTTTCTTTTTCTAATAAGCTCGGCGCAATAGTGGCAATCACATAATCACCATTTGCGCTGACTTTAACATCAGAGCCACCATCAATTTGATACTGCTTTTGTGTAGCCACTTGATTGACTAAAGCGCGGCTATTACCGCGATCTGGCATAGCCTCAACCGCTAACACTGTGCCATTTTCAGAGATAACGGGAGTCTGTAAGGTCTCAAAGCGCATAATATCATCAAGCAATAACGGCTTAATGTTGTCAGCTGATATGGCTGACATTGACACTGCTAACAGAGTCAATGGAATAAGGTTACGTAACTTCAAATCTTCCTCGTTATTGTTGTTATGGAATGAAATACAGTTCAGCTAAATTCATTAACTGAAAACATAATTGAAATTTAATAAAGCATTGTTGAAAATATCACCGCAATTTAATTAATGACCTTTCAGACTAAACTGTGCCAAGTTATTTTTGCAGCCCCTTAGATTGTTAGTAGGCCCAAAGCTAGTAGACTGTAGTTAGTAGACCAAAGTCGTCTATTTAAAATCTGTCACCTGCTTATGCTATGCACGCGAAATAACTTTACAACCAACCTTTTATTAACAACTAAAGCTGATTTATGACGCGAAATAAGCCTTTCAATTACATGGTTGTGAATATCTTAAAGCAATCACCTGAGGATTAGCTTAATTATTTAAAAAAATATGTGATTAAACTCACTAAAAACTGTAAAAAAAAATCTAAATTCGTTAAAATGCGCCGCAACAAAACCGTGAGTAAGTAGTCTTGTTAAGGTGTTGTAAACAATAACAAGAAAATGCAGTAACCACTAAGTGGAAGGACTATCCATGCCAAAACGTACTATAACCGTAATCCCAGGTGATGGGATTGGACCAAGCATTATCGATTCGGCTTTAAAAATTCTCGACAAGGCTGGTTGCGACTTTGAATATGAGTTTGCAGACGCCGGTTTAGCCGCATTAGAAAAGCAAGGTGAATTAGTACCTCAGCGTACCTTAGACCTTATCGAAAAAAACCGTATTACCCTTAAAGGGCCATTAACCACACCTGTCGGTGAAGGTTTTACCTCTATCAATGTAAGCCTACGTAAAAAATTCAGCTTATATGCTAACGTGCGCCCTGTACTTTCTTTTAAAGGTACTCAAGCACGTTATGACAACATTGATATCATCACAGTACGTGAAAACACTGAAGGTATGTATTCAGGCTTAGGCCAAAAAGTATCTGACGATGGCGCTACTGCTGAAGCGACCAGTATCATTACTCGTCAAGGTGCAGAGCAAATTACCACTTTTGCTTATGAGCTAGCACGTAAAGAAAACCGTAAAAAAGTGACTATCGTTCATAAAGCCAACATCATGAAGTCAACTTCAGGTTTATTCTTGAAAGTGGCGCGTGAAGTGAGCCAGCGTTACCCAGATATCGAAACAGAAGAAATGATTGTGGATGCAACGTGTATGAAGTTGGTCATGAATCCAGAAAACTTTGATGTATTGGTAACAACTAACTTATTCGGTGACATTCTATCTGACTTATGTGCAGGTCTTGTTGGCGGCTTAGGTATGGCGCCTGGCGCAAACATCGGTAAAGATGCGGCAATTTTCGAAGCGGTTCATGGTAGCGCACCTGATATTGCAGGCAAAAATCTTGCAAATCCTACATCCGTGATTCTAGCCTCTATACAAATGCTGGAGTATTTAGGCATGGCTGACAAAGCGGAAATGATCCGCTCTGCAGTATCTGCTGTGATTGAAGAAGGCGACCGCACAACCCGCGATCTTGGTGGTACTCATGGTACAACTGACTTCACTCAAGCTGTTGTTGATCGTTTAGGATAAGCTTTATTACCCTTTTAGCTGAGTTATTGCAGCGCTAATAACTCTAGTTTTAATTAAAGGATAATAAAAAAGCCCTTAGTGATATTCACTAAGGGCTTTTTAATGCTTGTTTAAATTTCCAGCTAAATAGCTTAGTTAAACGCCCAAGCAGTATTAGGTTTAACCCATAAGTGAACTGTCACTTCATCACGATCATGATAAAGGTGCTTACACTGTAATTTAAAATCTGTGATGTCGTTTTCTTTTAAAATTTCAGCCATAGTATCTAAAATCTGTCTGACTTCTTTATAACGACTTTTCATTGGTAATTTAAGGTTAAAAATGGCTTCTTTAAACCAGCCATTAATCGCCCAAGCTTCAACGAGCTCAGCAACACGTGACGGTTTTTCTACCATGTCACACACTAACCAATAAATGTTTTTTCTTGGTGGTTCGAAACGAAAACCATCGGCGCGATAATGTTTAACCTGTCCAGTGTCCATTAACTTCTGATCCATAGGACCATTATCAACTGCGGCGACAAACATGCCACGACGTACTAGCTGATAAGTCCAGCCACCAGGACAAGCGCCTAAATCCACAGAATGAAGCCCTGAGCGGCAGCGGTCTTCTTGCTCTTCCTTTGTCAAGAATTGCCCAAAAGCCTCATCTAATTTCAAGCTTGAACGACTCGGAGCATCGGCAGCCATTTTAAGACGGGGAATGCCCATAAAATAAGGTGAGCTATTGTTTGATAATGAATAGCCGACATAAGCCGTACCCGGCGCTACAAAGCACACATGAATGATAGGTCTGCGGTCATTTTCTTGAGCTAATAATGCGCCAGACTTTTTCAGGCCTTGGCGTAAAGGCACAGTAAATTTGCGGCAAAAACCTGACAGTTCTTTAGCTTCATTGGTATCTGGAGTTTCAACTCGTAATTCTCCCGCTTTTGACACTTCACTTAAAGCAGCCACAATCGGTGATACTCTGTCTTTTTCAGGCAAACCTTTTATCAACTCACCAGCAGCAAACATTTGTCTTGCAAACACTAATGAATTTAACTCAATTTGCTTTGCCAGTTGCTCACCGCCGTTTTCTTCAAAGCATTGGTAAATCACATAAGCATCATTGGTATTGGTTTTAACAAAGCCACCAATATTTAATTCAGCTGCACGCTGTTGAATTTCTGCAGCACAATCTTTCTCATAGCCTGCGCGGCAAAATATAAAGAGGTTTTTCATGATAAGCCTTAAGCTTCTATAACCATAACTGCTTCACAGTATGGTCGAAGGACAAAATAATGGGGGCATTATACTCAAAAATTATGCCGCTGTGTTAAATAGAAAAGGCAAACCGATAAAAGCAACAAAGCAGCAGATTTGATAAACAAGCTGCTGCTTTGAAATATTTGCCAAAGGTGACGCTAAGTTATTTCTGCTTAGTATGTTTTGCTATCCCAATGGCAAACAATGTCCAGCCAATCAGCATACAACCGCCGCCCATAGGGGTAATTGGCCCAATCCATTTGGCGCCAGTAAAGGCATATAAATACAATGAACCTGAAAATAATAAAATACCCACAAAGAATAAATAACCTGCCCAATCCAGCAGTTTTGAACTTATCCAGTGACCACTTAACGCTACGGCAATAATGGCAAAGGTGTGATAAAAGTGATAATCGACACCGAGTTTAAAAATCGCAACCAACTCAGGCGGGGCAATACTTTTTAACCCATGGGCACCAAAAGCCCCTAAAGCAACCGCTAAAAAACCACTGATTGCCGCTAACAGTAATAAACCTTGTCTCATTGATATCTCGCTTTATAGAAAATTAATCCACAATATCAGTAATAAACTGATCACATATGGTTAAGCAGTGCTTCAGATTAGCCTCTAATGTGGTTCCTGACGACTTACGTGGCTTAAAACTATGATCGCCATCGGTTATCCAGCTGACTTTGACTTGTTTATTTATATCCCACTGGGGTATTTCGCTTATACCGCCAAATTTATCCCGCTCACCTTGCACCACCATTAATGGTTTTAAGCCATTATTTAACGGCTCAAGTCTCGGCTCTCCGCCTTTTAATGGAACAAAGGGATAACCTAAGCAAATGCAGCCTTTAATTAAGGCGTTAACTGAAGCAGAGATCTCAACCGGCTCATCATTAATGATAAGTTCGTCATCGGTTAACAATGTCGCCGCCATTCTGCCACCCATTGATTTCCCCATTAACACAATGTTTTCGACCACAAGATCATTGTCTTCAATGGTTTGTTCAATGGAATTAAGTAGCCTAGTAAAATGCATTAACAGTTTAGGCGCTCTATCTGGCGGCCTTCTTTTGCCATCTTGCATATTGGCTTGCATATATAAGAAGTTAAAGCGCAATACTTGATAACCTTTAGCAACCAAGCCATTGGCGATATCGACCATAAACTCATGGTGCATATTAGCCCCAGCGCCATGGGCCAATACCACTAATGTTTTACTGGGGTCGCCCTGTAAGATTGATTCAATTTCTAAACTATCGTTTGTTACAGCTGGGCCTAGGGGGGTCATATCATTAGTTTCTTCGATTGTTAGTGACAACAGCATTAATTACTACGCTATGTGGTTAAGCTTGGGTAAGTTAGCCCTAGCCTGACAGTAATTCACTGCGAGACTCTTCAGCAAACATATCTACCATCCACTCTCTAAAGGCAGCGACTTTACCTAATTCAGAATGATTTTGCTGACACACTAAGTAATAAGCATCTTTGCTGACTAGCACCTCTGAGAACGGACACACCAAGCGGCCTGCTTTTATATCCGGCCTTGCGAGTACGCTGTAACCCAGCGCAATACCTTGGCCATGAGCGGCAGCTTGCAGTACTAACGATGAATGACTAAAGATGGGGCCAGAATTAACATTAATTTCACTAATTCCACATTGCCTAAACCATGCCTGCCAATCATGACGGCTAGAATCGTGCAGTAAGGTATGATTTTTTAAGTCGCTGGGTTTCTCTAATGGTTTAGGTCCATTAAGTAACAGCGGTGAACACACCGGAATGAGCACTTCATTACGCAATTTATCCGCTCTTAAGCCAGGCCAATTACCTTGGCCATAATAGATGGCCACATCTACATCATCAGTCAATGAGCCCGTTTCGCTGTCAACAGCTTTAATGCGTACATCAATATCGGGATTTTGCTCACTAAACTTAGCCAAACGCGGCACAAGCCATTGAATTGCAAAACTTGGTGACATACTTACCGTTAACGAACCAATGGCGCTTCGGGCTAATAATCGGTCGGTTGATTCACCTAATTGGATAAAAATATCTTTAATATCGAGGAAATAACTTTGACCTTCTTCGGTCAATAAAAGCGAACGATTTTTGCGGCGAAACAGCTTTAGGCCTAGAAAATCTTCTAATGCTTTAATTTGATGACTAACAGCAGCCTGAGTAACAAACAACTCTTCAGCGGCACGGGTAAAGCTCAAGTGCCTTGCTGCTGCTTCAAATGCTTTTACCGCGTTCAAAGGTGGCAATCTTCGCGACATAGTGATCCATCTCTCGTTTTTTAATTAGTTTTTCTAATGAATAGCGTTACATTTTGTCGTTTGTAAAGAACACTGTGTTCGGTTAAATTATGACCATCAGATTTATGGTGAGTTGGACAACTTCTACGCAGTGTAAGGGTGTGTCCGCCAGTGTTAAGTCAGCCCGGAGGCGACCTTTATGTTCAATTTAAAATCATTAGCTACAGTAGCTTTACTTTCTTGTTTTGCTTTTACAGCTAGCGCAAATGAAGAAGGCATTGATATCAGCGACCTTCAAGCTTCAATAAACGCAGAGCTTCAACAAAGCATGTCAGAAATGCAAAGTAATGTTCAGGTTGATGTTAACAGCACTTTAGTTGCAGACAAAGAAGTTCAACAGCCAATCACTACCGCTGAAACGCGCACTGCTGATTAATTTACTGTAAAAACAGTAACAAAAAAACCGCATTGACCATTTAAATGGTAATGCGGTTTTTTTATGGGCTAAAATGACTGTCGCAGTTTCAATATGAAATACACATCACAGCCTGCAAAGCTTAAGTAGGAGCATCGACTAGCGATACTCCTTTTACGCCATTAAGGACGGTATACTTTAACGTTGCTGTGACCTTGCTCAGTCAGGTATAACGCTTGTAATTTACTCATTACGCCGCGATCACAGTAGAGTAAATAGGTTTTACTTTTATCTAAATCAGCAAATTGCGTTGCTAATTTAAAGAAAGGAATTTTTAAGATTTCAGTGCCATCAATGCTTAGTGGGTTTTGCTCTTCTTCATCTTGTGCTCTGATATCAATCACAACACTGCCAGCTTCAATTGCATCAACGGTTTCAGTTTCACTTACTGTGGTTTCAACTTTTTCAGCAATTTGCTTAATATCGATAACCACGGCATCTTCTACAATACGGTCAATTAAGTCTTCACTGAATTTAAGCTCTTCAGCTTCAATTTTTGCCAGTACAGCCTTAACGGTTGGCTTTTGCGAAATCACACCACAATATTCAGGAATCGCTTTAGCGAAATCTTCAGTACCAATTTGGCGACTTTCATTGATAATGTCTTGCTTATCCATGGTGATTAATGGACGTAAAATCAATAAATCCGTACAGCGGTCAATTACGTTTAAGTTGGTCAGAGTTTGGCTTGAAACTTGACCTAAACTCTCACCTGTAACCAAAGCTTGGATGTTGTACTTTTCAGCCATTTTAGTGGCGGCGCGCATCATCATACGCTTAAGAATAACGCCCATTTGACCGTTATCAATTTTTTCTAGAATCTCAGCAACCACTGGCTCAAATGGTACAGTCATAAAGCGCACTTTGTGTGACTCGCCATATTTCTGCCACAAATGATAAGCCACTTGCTTAACACCAATCTCATGCTGCGCGCCACCTAAGTTAAAGAAACAATAGTGAGTGCGGGCACCTTTTTTGATGAATTGATAGCTTGATACACCTGAATCAAATCCACCTGAGATAAGCGATAATACATCTTCTTGGGTCGCCATTGGGAAACCACCTAAACCGGGAATACGGCGCACAACCATATACAGTTTTTCATGGTCAATTTCTAAATTAACCGTCATATCTGGATTTTTTAATTTCACACCCACAGCATCTGTGTGCTGGTTTAAACCGCCACCAACGTAACGCTCAACTTCAATTGAATTAAAGTCATGCTTACCAGTACGCTTAACGCGAACACAGAAGGTTTTACCTGCCAATTGCTCTTTATAAACTGGCAGTACTTGCTGGTAGATATCATCCATTGACTCAAAACTGTATTCATCAACTTGAACAACATGAGCAATACCAGGAATACATTCTAAACGCTCAGCAATGGCGTTAATGCGCGTTTGTTCATCGCTGTTGACGTGGATCATAATGCGATCCCATTGACGTTGTACTTTTACTTCGTCATCAACTTTTTTAAGTACATTTCGAATGTTGGTCTCAAGAATTTTAGTAAAACGCATACGAACAGTTTTACTTTTCATCATGATTTCTGGGTATAGCTTTACAATAAACTTCATTGGATTTCCGCGGCAACTGATTTGGATGTTCACTTTTACGACTACGGATTGCGTTGATATTCAGCGCAAAATTAACTCATAAAAGTCAAAAATAATAATGGCTGGAAATTAACCAGCCAACAAAGGCGGGATTATAGCAAAAACTGTCTATATACCAAACACAATAAATTTTATTACACACAATCTTTGAGCTTAGGTGCTAAGGCTGTCATTAAATCTAAATAAAATTAGCAGTCTAAGCAATACTGCAACACAGCGTCAGTGAAACGGCGTTGCGATTACTGGCTATACAGCGCTATTTAAAGCCGATAAAAAGCCGCTTAAGGACTAAGCGGCTAATCTCATCTTATATAAAGAGCGCGTTTCTATGGCTGCTGTGATTGTGGCGCGAGTACTTCTATCTCAGCAGACTCTTTCGCCTTGCCTTGTTCAATAGCAATTTCAACTCGGCGATTACGGCTACGGTTTTTAGCAGAGTCGTTAGCCACTAATGGCGCATTAGATGCCATACCCACCACCCGCATTCTGCTGTCATCAAAGCCTGTCACTTTAGCCAGTTCATGGGCTACTGAGACTGCGCGTTTACTGGATAAGTCCCAATTAGAACTGTAAAGCTCATTGCTAATGTGCATGCCATCGGTATGACCTGATACTGTAATAATGCCGGGAACATCTTTTAATAAGTCACCAATTGAGCGAATAACAGGTTTAAATCTTGGCTGTAAAAAGCCTGAACCCGATGCAAAAGAGCCTTTTTCGCGGATCCGGATAATAATCTGTTGCCCTAACGATTCAATTTCGATGGCGCCATCAACAATTTCCTCATTGAGTTTTTCGGCCATTTTTTTCACTTGGTCGTTAATATTTTCTTGCTCAGACTTCGCTTGGGCTTGCTGAGCCTGTGCTTGTTGCTGGGCCGTCGCTTGAGCATTACCGCCGCGATTATCCCCTTGCTGTTTTTGCACGCCGCCCGCACTGGCATCGTCGCCTGCTTGATACTCAATGGTTTGCTCTGTCATCTCATTGGTTTGCTGATTGATAATTTCAATAGGGGTAGGGTCCGGTTTTCCCGGCCGAAACTCTAACGCAATCACCGAGGTGCCTTTAGGAATATCTTTAACTTCAACTTTATTTTGCACCCCGAAGGCATACTTCATCGAACCGGCAATTTGCTTAAACTTCATCACGTCCATTTCAGAGAACGCCAGCAGCAAAACAAAAAAGCACATCAATAACGACATAAGATCAGCAAAGGTGGCTAGCCATAACGGCGCGCCGGGTGGTGGACAATCACACTTGGCTTTTTTAGCCATGAGCTACTCTCCGTCCGTGGTATCGATTTGACGTTGTTTTTCACCTAGATAATTTTTCAGGAAACCTTCGATAACACGTGGGTTCTGACCATCTTGAATCGCCAAGACCGCATCCATAATCAAATTGCGGTTAAGTAACTCTTCACTCATACGTAATTGCAATTTATCAGCAATCGGGAGCGCCACCATATTGGCGATAATCGCGCCATAAAGCGTGGTTAATAATGCCACCGCCATTGCCGGGCCAATTGATTTAGGGTCATCCATATTCGATAGCATGGCCACTAAACCAATCAAGGTACCAATCATGCCCATGGCTGGGGCCACATCACCTAAGGATTTAAAAATGCCAATGCCGGTTTTATGCCTTTCCTCGGTCAGGGCAATATCTTTTTCTAAGGCTTCACGCACCACATCACCATCATGGCCATCCACTAACATGTCGACCGCTTTTTGCATAAAACTGTTACCGATCTGCGCTTCTTCTAATGCTAAAAAGCCCCCTTTACGGGCTGCATCAGCCATATTCACTGATTGGTCAATTAACTCCTCAGGCTTATCAATTTTAAACATGAAAGCTTTAGCGCCAATTTTTACCGCGCCTAAAAATTGCTTAAGATTATATTTCATCATCACAACGAAAAGAGAACCAATAAGCACAATCATCACCGATGGCGCATCAATAAAAATCGAAATCCCACCACTGTTCACCATAGAACCAATAATAAAAGCGAAGGCGCCTATTAAACCTATTAGGGTTGCTAAATCCACAATTTCTCCTTGAGCGCAGTCTTAATAATGCTGCCTTACTTCTATGAATACCAATGTAACACTCTGAGCTATTGGGACAAATGTTCAAACGAACAAAAAAAACTCATACAGTGACACTTTCATCGATTAATTGGCTGGTTTATCAAAAAAGCATCAAAAAATGCTATTACGACTACCATTATTACTACCATGGATTTCAAACTTCGCTTAAAGCGACCGCTTGACACTGGTATTCATTATCTATATCGGTCAAACTTAGCCCAAGTTTAGGAATATTTTATGAATTATATAAATATTCAGTCACAAAGCGTGCTATTGAGCAAATAAACAACGACTGAATTTGACCCTTAGCGCGGCCTGATATACCTTGTCCCCGCATAATAGAAGGAATAAGAATTGTGGCAAAAAAACCTGAGAATCTAAGTTTTGAAGAATCCTTATCGGAGCTTGAAAACATTGTTGCAGATCTTGAGCAAGGTGAAGTCACTTTAGATAATGCCCTTAAACAATTTGAGCGCGGCATTAAGCTAGTGCGCCAGAGCCAATCTAAGCTAGAACAGGCTCAACAAAAAGTTTCCATCTTATTAAATGAAGACGATACCAACCTCAGCCCATTTACCGTTGAAGGCGAATAAGTGTGTTAGCCCAGTCAATTGAACAATACCAACAACGCGTGAACCAAGTTTTAGCAACTAAACTTGCCCAGCTTGATGACGCTGCCCCTATATTAAAAGCCGCAATGACCCACGGCGCCTTATTGGGCGGCAAACGCATTCGACCTTTTATGGTTTATAGCATTGGTGAAATGTTAGGTGCTGATTTAAAGCAGCTTGATAACGCCGCAGCCGCTATCGAATGTATTCATGCCTACTCATTAATCCATGATGATTTACCTGCCATGGACGATGATGCCCTGCGCCGCGGCCAGCCAACGGTGCATATTGCTTTTGATGAAGCCAGCGCTATCCTTGCAGGCGATGCCCTGCAAACCTTAGCCTTTGAACTTATTTGCGAGCCTAATGAGAGCATTAGCGCCTCTCAGCAACTTGCTATGGTAACCGCTTTAGCTAAAGCATCGGGTTATAGTGGTATGTGCGGCGGACAAGCTATTGATCTAGGCGCCACCAATAAGCGTATAGACCTTGAGCAGCTAACCCTGTTACATAATAAAAAAACCGGTGCCTTAATTAGCTGCGCTGCAGAACTTGCCTTAATCGCGGCATCAGCATCAAGCCTAGACCAACAAATTATCAGAGACTTTGCCGCCAATATTGGCTTAGCCTTTCAAGTACAAGATGACATTTTAGACATCATTGCCAGCACTGAAGAATTAGGTAAACCCCAAGGCAGTGATCAAGAGTCCAATAAAAGCACATTTCCTAAATTATTAGGGCTTAAGGGTGCAAATGAATGCGCCGAGCAACTAATTAACGATGCACTATCAGCGCTGGCAAAATTGACCTACAATAGCCAGTTAATTGCAGACTTCGCCCGCTATATCATTGCGCGAAGAATATAAAGAGACAGTTTACCGCCATATGAGTTTCGATAATTCTCAATTTCCGGTATTAGCTCAAGCTAATACCCCTGACGATTTGAAAAAGCTGCCGCAAGGCATGCTGCCACAGTTATCCGATGAATTAAGACAGTTTTTGCTTAAATCAGTCAGTAACTCAAGTGGCCATTTTGCTTCAGGCCTTGGTACTGTTGAATTAACAGTAGCACTTCATTATGTCTATAATACGCCTTTTGACCGCGTAGTATGGGATGTAGGCCACCAAGCTTACCCCCATAAAATTCTCACTGGTCGTCGTGACAGAATGCATACCATTCGTCAAAAGAACGGTTTACACCCTTTCCCATGGCGTGAAGAAAGTGAGTACGACACCTTTAGTGTCGGGCATTCTGGTACCTCTGTTAGTGCAGCATTAGCCATGGCTGTGGCTGCAGAAAAAGAGCAGAAAAATCGTAAAGTCGTGGCCGTTATCGGTGATGGTGCGATGACCGGCGGTATGGTGTTTGAGGCCATGAACCATGCAGGCGATCTGCACAATGACATGTTAGTGGTGTTAAATGACAATGAAATGTCTATCTCAGAAAATGTCGGCGCACTGAATAACCATTTAGCCCAACTAATGTCAGGCCGCTTCTACACCACCATTCGTGAAAGCAGCAAAAAAGTGCTCAAAGGTATGCCTGTCATTAAAGAAATGGCAAAGCGTACTGAAGAACACCTTAAAGGTATGGTCGTACCTGGAACCTTATTTGAAGAACTAGGTTTTAACTATATTGGCCCGATTGATGGTCATGATGTTGATTCATTAGTTGAAACCCTGCGTAATATGCGCGATTTAAAGGGCCCGCAAATCCTGCATATCATGACTAAAAAAGGTCGTGGATATGAGCCTGCTGAAAAAGACCCTATCGGTTGGCATGCAGTACCTAAATTTGACCACACTCAATTTAGAAAGCCGAAAACAAAACCAAGTTCACCGACATTTTCGCAAATTTTCGGTAAGTGGTTATGTGATGTTGCTGAAAAAGATGACAAGTTACTCGCCATTACACCAGCCATGCGTGAAGGCTCGGGCATGGTTGAGTTTTCACAGCGTTTTCCAAACCAGTATTTTGATGCCGCGATTGCTGAGCAACACGCGGTCACCTTAGGTGCTGGTTTTGCGTGTGAAGGCTACTCAGCTGTTGTCGCTATCTATTCAACTTTCTTGCAGCGTGGTTACGATCAGTTAATTCACGATGTAGCTCTACAGCGCTTACCTGTGTTATTTGCTATCGATCGCGGTGGTATTGTTGGCGCTGATGGCCCAACTCACCAAGGTGCTTTTGATTTAAGCTTCCTGCGTTGTGTTCCCAATATGGTCGTTATGGCACCATCTGATGAAGATGAATGTCGCCAAATGCTCTATACCGGTTATCGCTATAAAGATGGCCCAACGGCGGTTCGCTACCCTCGTGGTTGTGCGACAGGTATTGAACCAACTGAAGAAATGACTCCTATTGCGATTGGTAAAGGCTTGGTTAAACGTCAAAGCCAACAGCAGACGCAACGTGTAGCCATTGTTAACTTTGGTACTACTCTTGCTGCAGCGCTTGAAGCCGCTGAGACGCTCGATGCCACCGTTGCCGATATGCGCTTTGTTAAGCCATTAGATTTAACCCTGCTCGCTGAGCTTGCTCATAGTCATGACTTGATTGTCACCGTTGAAGAAAATGCCATTATGGGCGGTGCGGGTAGCGGCGTCATTGAAGCGCTGCATCAAATGAAAATCTTAAAGCCTGTGCTGCAAATTGGCTTACCTGATGAATTTATCAAGCATGGTGGACCGGATGAAATCATCCAAGAGCTTAAATTAGATGGTGCGGGTGTTTTAGCCCAAATCCAAGACTATTTAAGTTAACCGCCTCAGGGAGTTAAGCCAATTTGATTGGCGCTAATAAAAATCACAAAAAAGGACTGCATTGGCAGTCCTTTTTATTAACTCTTTATTACTAACGCTTGATTACTAACTATTGCTTTGCCAATGCTTTGCTTATTGATTGGCAAACCAAGAAGTCAGTTTTCAATTGTTATGCATTACGCTTGTGTATCAACACTTGCGCCACCTTGAGACACCATAACCATCGCAGGGCGAAGTACACGGTCTTTTAAGATGTAACCTTTTTGCATAACTAGCATCACGGTATCTTTAGGGTATTCTGCACTTGGCTGCATACCGATAGCTTGATGATGATTTGGATTAAATGCTTCACCTAATGGATTAACAAGCACTACGCCATTTTTCTCAACTGCTGCCATTAACCCTTTCATGGTCAATTCAACACCTTCAGCAATCGCTTTAGTTGCTTCATCTTCAGCATCAACACCAGCAAGTGCACGTTCCATATTATCTAATACAGGCAAAAGCTCATTCACGAACTTTTCTAATGCGAAGGCACGGGCTTTTTCAACATCTTTTGCTGCACGAGCGCGGATGTTTGCCGTTTCAGCAGCGGCGCGAATTTCAACATCTTTACGCTCAGCTAAGGCTGCTTGAGTTTCAGCAAGTTGTTGCTCTAATGCTTCAATTTTAAGGTTAGCTTGAGTTAACGCATCAACTTCGGTGGCCTCTTCTGCTGCGACTTCAGTTTCCGTTTCATTGACGACTTCTGCATCAATGATCTCTTGATCTACTTTGTTTGACTCGTTGCTCATTTTCACTCCAGCTAAAAATGCTTTGTTTCTGATTACTATGGGCATATTATGGGGATCATTTTCTTCGTTTCAAGCCTTTGTGCAAATCAAATACTAATATGACTAAAAAGTTTCAAACAATCGGCCTCATTGGCAAGCCACATCATCAAGGTACCAATCGCACTTTAAAGCGTTTGCATCATTGGCTTTCCATGCAAGGCTTCGACATATTAGCCGAAGAGCGAGTGGCTTCTGAGTTAAAAGTTGAAGTGGAATCTGTTGATTTAACTGAATTAGGTGAGCGCTGCGATCTCGCTATTGTCGTCGGTGGTGACGGTAATATGCTCGGCGCCGCGCGGGTATTGTCTCGCTTTGACATTGGGGTTATTGGGGTTAACCGTGGCAACCTTGGTTTTTTAACGGATTTACCACCCGATAACTTTGAAGAATCACTTTCTAAGGTACTTGAAGGCGAATACGATACAGAGAACCGCTTTTTGCTAGAGGCTGAAGTGCATCGTCATGGGATTTTAAAAGCCAGTAACTCTGCGGTTAACGAAGCGGTATTGCATCCGGGTAAAGTGGCGCACATGATCCAGTTTGAGGTCTATATTGATGAGCAATTCATGTATAGCCAACGCGCCGATGGCATGATTGTATCAACCCCAACGGGCTCAACAGCTTATGCATTGTCTGCTGGCGGCTCAATTTTAACCCCTAACCTGCAAGCATTAATTTTAGTGCCTATGTTCCCTCATACACTATCGTCTCGCCCTATTGTGGTGGATGCATGTAGCACCATAAAATTAGTGGTATCACCGGATAACGGCGAGAACTTAGAAGTCAGCTGTGATGGTCACGTTGATTTAGCTGTGTTGCCTGGGGATGAAATTTTTATTCGCCGTAGCAATAATCATTTAAGAATGATCCACCCTAAAGGCCACAATTACTTTGATGTTTTGCGCGCTAAATTGGGCTGGGGCAGCAAACTGTTTTAAGGGCTAATGTTAGCTGCAGTGGTTGAAAATAACTGATGCTTTAGTAACTGTTGTTACTTTAGTAGCAGTTGTTTTAGGAAAAAATTTAACAACAACCACTGTGATCTAGCCCGTCTAAGCCATGTCACTCAAGCAATTGAGGATTTGCTCTGTTAATAATGCCTCTGATAACGGGTTTAAGCTAATTATCTCTAATCTTGAGTCCATGGCTTCATCAAGCTCGTTAATCGACAGCCTGCCATCGACAGCATTAAAAGCGCCAATGCCTTCTTCTGTGATCATTACCGCTTTTATGCGTAGCACCTCATTAAGTAAGCCGTCACACCAGGCAACTAACTTATCAAAGTCAAAACAATGCTCGGCGCTAAAAATCCAGCCAATACTATGCGCTCCTTGCGCTTGATTTAACTTGGTTATAAAACCTTGGCCATTGAACTCATCATCAACCACAGCAGCATTTGAGTCAAACAGTGATTGGCTAGGCTTGGTCACTGACTTGGCTAAATAAGATGCTTGAGTGCTTGAACTGCTGAGACTAATGGCTCGCGGCTTTATCAACGCCCAATAAACATGATTAAGCACATCAGCTGTGTTAGAGGCAATACACAGTTTTTTATCATTAGCTAAGTAAGCTGACAAAGAGGCAAAATCATCTTGCTGATATAAATCGGCCTTGCTGGCGTAAATCACTTCTGCAATGTCTATTTGCTGATTAAAGTTACTATTTTCAGTGTAGCGAGTGTCTTTGAGCTTGCGCGCATCAACCACACATAAGGTTTGATTTAACTGCAATACTTGCTGATTAAACTCATTGGTCAGTACCTTGAGTATTTCAGCAGGATGGCCAAGTCCAGTTGGTTCAATTAACAATCTATCTGGCTTAGCTTTTTGAATAATTTGATTAATCGCCACTTGCATCGGTACGCCTGCAGCGCAACATAAGCAGCCACCAGCAACTTCTTTTATGACCACTTGTTCGGATGAGTTGCAGCCAGTTATCAGGCTCGCATCAATACCCACTTCGCCAAACTCATTAACTAGCACAGCCCAAATTTCACCCTTGGGTTTGATTGCCAGTAACGACACAATTAAGCTGGTTTTACCTGCCCCTAAAAAGCCGGTAATGAGGTTAGTATTAATGCGTTTACGGATCACCTGATAAATTCCACTAAATAACTAAATTAAACCCATGTAAATAATAAGCATTGTGATTATTATTTTTTAGCGTACTTGCCTTGTCTAGTCGGCTTAGCGTTCCCATCAGCACGACTACCTTTACCAGCAGGGCCACTTTTAGCTGCGCCGCCGCGATTTCGGTTGCCACCTTGGCGTTTATGTTTAAACAGCTTTTTAGGTTTTTCAGCATCGACTTCTCTATATCGAGCCGGTAATGGCGCGCCAAGTTCATAACCGGGTAACACTACCACAGGTATTGAGGTGCTAATGAGTGCTTCAATGTCTTCTAACAGCTCCATTTCATTTTGTGCGACCAATGAAATGGCCTGACCGGTTAAGCCTGCGCGGCCCGTACGGCCAATACGGTGAACATAATCTTCAGGCTCTGGGGGTAATTCAAAATTAATCACTAATGGTAAAGCTTCAATATCTAGACCCCTTGCGGCGAGATCGGTCGCTATCATGACGCGCAGCTTACCCGTCTTAAACTCTTCTAAAGCACGGTTGCGAGCGCCTTGAGTTTTGTCACCATGAAATACGGCAGCTTTAATACCATCTAACTTAAACTCTTTAAGTAAGTGCTCAGCCGTTTCTTTTAGGCTGGTAAATACCATCACCTGTTGCCAGTTATTACGGCCAATCAGCTCTGACAGTAACTCTGCTTTACGGCGTTTATCTACTTGATATACCGATTGGGTTACCGTTTCAGCAGGTTTTTGATTCGATATATGCACATACTCGGCATTTTTGAGCATTTTTGCCGCTAAGCTTTTGACATCATTAGAATAGGTCGCTGAAAACATCATGGTTTGATGTTGACGATTGATCATCCGCTTCACTTTTTCGATATCTTTAACAAAACCTAAGTCCAACATGCGATCGGCTTCATCGATAACTAAATGGGTCACAAAGGATAAATCAAGGTCATGCTGACCAATAATATCGAATAATCGCCCAGGAGTTGCTACCAAAATGTCGACACCTTTAGCGAGGGCTTTTCGTTGCGGGTTGATATTCGAACCGCCATAAACCGCGAGGCTCTCAAAGGGTAAAAACTGGGCATAGTTAACCAGATTTTGTTCGATTTGAATCGCCAGCTCGCGAGTTGGGGTCATGATCAGTACCCGTAAACGTTGCCAAGCTGTTTTGCTCTCTTGTTCGGCTATTTCAAGCTCAAGACGAGTTAATAAAGGTAAAGCAAATGCAGCAGTTTTACCGGTACCAGTTTGTGCGCTGGCTAATATATCCTTACCTTCAATAGCTAATGGGATCACAATTTGTTGTACGGGGGTCATATCGCTATAACCACATGTGTTAACCGCATCCAAAATCGGTTGTGACAAGCCTAATGAATCAAAAGTCATATTGTTCTCTGAAAACTACTGTTAAAGGCGCTATTGTAGCGACTTAGGTTAATATTAGCGAAATAAAAACCACAGCTAAATAAAGGCACTTAGGCTTAATGCAATGCATTAACCTGTAAAATCAGCCAAGTACATATAAGTTAGCTCTGTTTTATAACACGCTAAGATATGTTATTTCGGCCTTTAGGTAACACTTTGTATCTTATGGTTTTATTTATTGATTTAATTGGCACATTTTAGCAACATAGACCTCACAATAATAAAACAACTAATAGGCCTGTGATGAAACTGCTATACCCGTTATTATTTGCATTAACCCTTAGCGCTTGTGGTGGCTCAGACTCTGACTCTCAAGTTCCAGAAACTCCTGAGACTACACCACCTGTCGAACCTACTGAGCTAGTTGCCGATATTTGCTATGTTATGTCGACAACAATGGGCGACATCAGCTTAGCCATCGATACCACTAATACACCCATTACTGGAGCGAATTTTAAACGCTATGTCGATGAGCAGTTTTATGATGGCACACTATTTCACCGCGTTGTCTATCAATTTGTTTCACAAGGCGGTGGCTTTACCACAGGATTAGTGAGCAAGCCTGGCTTTGAAGCTATCACATTAGAAGACAATGTCGGCCTAACTAACGCACGTGGCACCATAGCGATGGCGCGCACCACAGTGGCAGATTCAGCCACATCACAGTTTTATATCAACGCCCTCGATAATCCTCAATTAGATTATTCCAGTGGCCAACGTGGTTATGCGGTTTTTGGTCAAGTGTATGACGGTATGGCTGAAGTGGTCGATCAAATTAACATGGTATCGATTAATAGTAATAGCGTACCTGTAACAGATATCGTCATCAACAGCGTTGAAGAAACCAGCTGCCCACAATGATAACCTAGCAAAAAATTTGTATGTGACTAATGTATAGCGCTTTATTATTAACGCCCGCAACAATTATCGTTGCGGGCTTTTTATTGGTTTACAGCGCAAATAAAACCAAAAGTACAATCAAGATTACACTTCACTAGCAAAATCAGAGCTAGCTCCGCTAATTACGATTAAAACCACAGAAACAACATGAACAAGTTTAAATGTATGAAATAAGTCACAAATTATAGTCAATATGATTGGTAATTTAATGACATTAAAGAATTCTGTATTCATTATTTTAATCATTAAAGAGGTTTCCCATGGCGACTAAATTTTTCATTCCTAGCGTAAATATTCTCGGTCAAGACAGTGTTAATGAAGCAATCAATGACATCAAAACACTGGGCTTTAAGCGCGCACTTATTGTTACTGATGCACCGTTAGTAAAAATTGGTTTAGTTGATAAAGTAGCGGCTAAGCTTATGGACAATGGCATTGCAGTATTTATCTTTGATGGCGTACAACCTAACCCAACCATGGGAAATGTTGAAGCAGGCTTAGCAATGCTTAATGCCAACGAGTGTGATTTTGTTATTTCGTTAGGTGGCGGCTCTCCACATGATTGCGCTAAAGGTATCGCTTTAGTGGCGACCAATGGTGGTAGCATCAAAGACTACGAAGGCTTAGATGTTTCAACAAGACCACAAATGCCGCTAGTCGCAATTAACACTACGGCTGGCACAGCCAGTGAGATGACCCGTTTCTGTATTATTACTGATGAGTCACGTCATATTAAAATGGCGATTGTCGATAAAAACACCACCCCTATTTTGTCAGTAAATGACCCTGAACTCATGGTTGAAAAACCTGCGGCGTTAACAGCCGCAACCGGTATGGATGCATTAACTCATGCGGTGGAAGCTTATGTATCAACAGCTGCGAACCCAATTACCGATGCTTGTGCAATTAAAGCCATCGAGCTGATTAAAGCTAACTTGGTTAATGCGGTTGAACAAGGTGATGATATCAATGCTCGTGAGCAAATGGCTTACGCGCAATTCTTAGCGGGAATGGCATTTAATAATGCTAGCTTAGGTTATGTTCATGCGATGGCCCATCAACTTGGCGGCTTTTATGATTTACCACATGGTGTATGTAATGCACTATTACTGCCGCATGTACAAGCTTACAATGCGCAAGTGGTGCCTGGTAAATTAAAAGACATTGCTAAAGCAATGGGTGTAGATGTGGCGCAATTAGATGATACTCAAGGCGCAGCGGCTGCAATCGAAGCCATTAAAACCTTGTCTGTTGCAGTCAATATCCCAGCAAATTTAACTGAACTTGGAGTTAACCCAGAAGACATCCCTACACTGGCTGATAATGCGTTAAAAGATGCCTGTGGCCTCACTAACCCAAAACAAGCGACCCATGGTGAGATTTGTGAAATATTCACTAACGCACTATAGGTTACAACCGTAAGTTTCATATATTCGCGGCTCAAGCTGATCCGCGAATAAAGCCTGTCAATGGCTGGCATTCTCTACTAGAGAACAACCTGACTAAAACACAGCTTAAGGCCAATAAAATTGCCATTAAGCTATTGAAATAGCGCCAGCCACAGCGCTAAAAATAATAGTCACACTTAAGTATTCTAACTACAAACTGATACTTTTATTTAATAAATAATACACTTACACACATAACTGTTAACCGCGTCTAACTTCTCAAAATAACCATTGACCTGCCTTAAAATAGGGGTCTATGATGAAGTTACATTCTTAAATAAGTAGGTAAGCTATGACTGCAATCACTCATGTGTATAACTACACAGTAAGATGTCCTCACTATAAAGAAAAAGATAAAACAGCTAGCTGGTTAAACCACATAGAAATCAACCAATCCTCAGAAATTGCACTAAACCGCATCACCAAATGGCACAATGCACCCGGTTCAAAATCATTTGAAAGCGGAAAGTTTGTCGTTAGAAAGTCGGACACCGACAACACTTATTACTCAATGCAAAGCAATCGCCTGTTAAATGATGCCCACGCTATGGTCACCTTTAAGATCTTCCTCGATGATTGCTGCCAAGATGCAGATCCAGAGAAAATCATTGCCCATTTAGTCGAAGACTATAACAAGCGTCTTGCTAAAGCTCAGTAACGTTTCCAAGGATTACTGAATCACCGAAAAACGCTGTTATGTTTTTCGGTGACAATCTCAAATATTACCAAAGCCAATACGTGATCCAGTTAACACTATTCCAAACTAGTTAACCATCAGTTCACAGTTCCACACTCTTATTAAGACATCCCAGCTTTGTTTACTATATAAACTGCTTCTCATAATTTTTAACACGCTTTACGACTGCCTTTTACGCTTCGATATGCTGCATTCTTTTTTAATCTTATAAATTAACTCGCTTTACTCTGACTACCTTTACATGACAAGTGAGTTTGCAACGCTAAAGCGCATAATTTTTATAAGATTTTGTCGATTCTGTTCCTTGTCGTTAAAGCCATACCGATAAAAATATAACCGAATTATTTTAACTTCACTAAAGGAGCATCTTAGATGCAAGCAGTTCCGAATATCGTCATCGTTGGCGGCGGCGCAGGTGGCATGGAAATCGCCACTAAATTGGGTCATAAAGTTGGTAGAAAAGCCAAAGCAAAAGTCACACTCGTGGATTGTGCCGAAAGCCATGTGTGGAAACCACTGCTTCATGAAGTGGCTACTGGCGCCTTAGATATTGGCATTGATGCAATTAGCTACCGTGGCCACGCCTCAGCACATGGTTACCATTTTCAACAAGGTGCAATGATTGATATTAATCGTGATGATAAACATATTATTTTAGCGCCAATTAATGATGAAAACGGGGATGAACTCTTACCCGCTCGTCATATTCCTTATGACTATTTAGTGATTGCCATTGGCAGCGTAGCCAATGACTTTAATATTCCTGGCGTCAAAGAGCACAGCCTGTTTTTAGATAACACTGAACAAGCGATGCAAATTCGTAAGCTGTTATTAAATAAATTTATGCGCTATGCCAGTCATCATCAACTGGATGATAAAATTAAAATTGCTGTGGTAGGTGCAGGTGCGACTGGTGTGGAAATGTCGGCTGAAATGCACCATGCGGTAGAGCAACTCAGTGGCTTTGGCTATAAAATTGATACCAGTTTGCTGGAAGTTTCCCTCATTGAAGCTGATGAGCGCATTTTACCTAAAGTCGGCAAAGTAGAAATTTCTGACTCAGTGACCCGTGAACTCAAGCAATTGGGAGTGAAGGTCATGACAAACACCCGCATTACACAAGTGACACCAGAAGGCTTATCGACAACAGATAACACCTTGATCCCTGCAGATATGGTTATATGGTCAACAGGTGTTAAAGCACCAAACTTTTTAAATAATATTGGTGGTCTTGAAAGTAATCATATTAACCAAGTGATGGTGAAGCAAAATATGCAAACCACCCTAGACCCCTCAATCTTCTCTATTGGCGATTGTGCAGCTTGCCCACAAGCTGATGGCAGCTGGGTACCTCCACGAGGCCAGTCAGCAAGACAAATGGCATTAATGACAGCTGATAACATTATGTTGATGCTTGCTGGCAAAGATCCTAAAAATGAATACGTTTACAAAGATTTAGGTTCGCTGGTGAACCTGTCGAAGTTCCACACTGTCGGTAACCTAATGTCATTTATGGGTGGCGGGGTTTTGGTTGAGGGTAAAATTGCCCGTTTTGTTTACACCTCACTTTATCGTCGTCACTTAATTGAGCTGCACGGTGTGGTGAAAGGCACCTTAATGATGCTGGCAAAAGGGATCAGCCGCATTATTCATCCGCATCTTAAATTACACTAAAGTGGAATTAGGCGCTTAAGCGCTAACTGATAAAGATAAAACATTAACCTTGCCAGCTTTAGATCAATTAAAGCTGGCAAGGTTAACGCCAGTGAACGACTCTATTGGGGCTAGTTTGCTAAACACTTACCTTTACCGGTACTCGCAATGATTAAACCATCCCCTTAGGCGGCATTCGCTCTAATGCCATGAGGGATCGGTAAACCTCTTTCATTAATGTTCACAAACACAATTTTATCGATATAAGCGATCGGTGCATTGCTAAGGCTATTTCTCACTTTACATCTTAATGTAATAGAACTTTGCCCTAAGCTAATGGCTTCCATACCAAACTCAATCACATCACCCATTTTAGCGGGACTCATAAAATTAATTTCTGACACTAACTTAGCCATTAGCTGCTTACTGTGCATTTGACAGCGGGCAAATATCGACGCTTCTTGATTAAGCCACATCAGTAGCTGGCCACAACATAGACTTTGTTCTGCATTTAAATTTACTGGTTTTACAATATGACGGCCTAAATATTCCATAATATTGCTCCTTGAATTACTATACCACTTTATAGGTAGCAACTTTAAAGCCAACTCTTCAAGCTGTTGAAATAATTAAAAATGATAAAACCATGATTTAAATATGGTCTCTTAACTGCGCCATAATATTACAACCTCAGTACTTGCTTGCACCAAAAAAAAGCACCTCTTGGCAGAAGTGCTTTTAAAGACAATCAATAACTGATTGAGCGCTCATTTATGGGGGCCACATTTGAGCTAAGACAGTTTTATCTGGGTTATTTATTTTTCAGCTGGACAATTATTTGCTTCAAGGTAGTGATAAAAGTCAAAATATCCTGCCGGCTAATATCTTTGTGGGTCACCAAGCGTAATGACGATGACGGACTGATAATGATGCCCTTTTGCGCCAATAGTAAAGCGAGATGCTTGACATCATATGCCTTATCTAAAGATGCAAACACCATATTAGTTTGAACTAAATTGATATCCACTGAAAACTCAGGCATTTCAGATAACAACTGTGCTAAAAGCGCGGCATTATCATGATCTTCTGCCAACCTATCCACTTGCTCGGTAATAGCCAATTGGGCTGCTGCTGCAATAATACCCGCTTGCCTCATACCGCCACCGAGCATTTTACGCCAGCGTATAGCTTTTTGTATTAAGCGCTCATCCCCAAGCAATATTGAACCTATTGGCGCAGCTAAGCCCTTTGATAAGCAAATTGAAACCGAATCAAAATACTGAGTAATCTCACTAATGGGTATATTTTGTGCCACTGCAGCATTCGCTACGCGCGCGCCATCTAAGTGGATTTTTAAATTATGATTAAAGGCTAATGCTTGGGCATCAGCAAGGTATTTCTGCGGTAACACCTTACCACCAATGGTATTTTCAAGGCTCAATAAACGAGTATGCGCAAAATGAATATCATTAGGCTTAATAGCAGCTTCAATATCTGCAAGTAAAATTGAACCGTCTGGCTGATTGTTTAACGGTTGCGGTTGAATACTGCCCAGTACTGCTGCCCCGCCACCTTCAAATTTATAATTATGAGCCTGTTGACCACAAAGGTACTCATCACCTCGCTCACAATGTGCCATTAAGGCCAATAAATTAGCTTGAGTACCAGAACTAACAAACAAAGCACTATCAAAGCCATATAAGTCAGCAGCCATATCTTGTAAATGGTTTACCGTGGGATCATCACCATAAACATCATCGCCAACCTCGGCATTCGCCATGGCTTTACGCATGGCATCTGTGGGTTTTGTTACCGTATCACTGCGAAAATCAATCATATCCACTCTCAATAAACTGGCGCGAGTACTGTTTCTAGTACTGTAAAATTAGCTTATTCTACCCCAGTTATTCGTGCTTAAGCTTGTGCTAGTCGGCAGAAATTTTATTTAATGCCGATAATGCGGCGTCGTAATCTGGATGATTAGCCACCTCAGCTACAAGTTCTTTATATTTGAGTGTTCCGTTCGTATCAATAATCAAAATAGCTCTCGCAAGTAAACCGCGGTCTTTGATCAGTAAACCATATTTATGACCAAAATCTCGCCATACAGCATCTGATAGCACTGTTATTTTATCCACTTGCTCTGCCTGACAAAAACGCTTTTGAGCAAAAGGTAAATCGGTGCTAATAGTTAACATCACCACATTGTCGTTGTATTGACTGACTGATTTATTAAATCGCTTAGTCTGCAACGCACAGACCCCAGTATCTAAGCTAGGCACAGCACTAATTAATACGGTTTTTCCTTTAAAGTCAGCCAGGCTTATGGGCTCGAATATCTCATTAACAAGGGTAAAGTCAGGCGCTTGAGTATTAACGCTTAATTGCTGGCCTACTAACTCCATCGGCTTACCGCCCATAGTAATTGTCGTCACTTCACTGCCAACACTGACATTAGGCAAGGTAAGTGCAATAACCACTGCGACTGAAGATAGAATATTATTGTACATTTTTAACCTCACGAAATCATTGCGATAAAATGGCCATAAAAAAGCCAGCATAATAGCTGGCTTTGTGAACAAAATGCACTAAATAGGCTATTTAGCTGGCATTTCTTTTAAATGTAAATCCATTTGTGGGAATGGAATTTCAATAGCTGCAGCATCTAGCGCATTCTTAATCTGTTCTAGTAACTCAAAATGAGCTGGCCAGTAATCGGCAGTGTTAACCCATGGACGAACCACGAAGTTAATAGAACAATCTGCTAGTTCACCTAGTGCAACAGTGTATGCAGGATCTTTAAGAACATATTGATTATTGTCTAATACAGAAGAGATAACTTTCTTGGTTGCTGCGATATCTGAGGTGTAACCCACACCGATAACTAAATCAACTCGACGTGTTTCTTTAGTTGAGTAATTAATAATAGTGCCATCCATCATCGCTGAGTTTGGAGCAATAATGGTCTTGTTATCGCCAGTACGAAGTTTAGTTGAGAAAATAGTTATTTCTTCAATCACTCCCGCTACACCAGCGGCTTCAACAAAATCACCTACACGACAAGGGCGGAAGATAACCATCAACACACCTGCGGCAAAATTTGACAATGAACCTTGCAGCGCTAAACCTACAGCTAAACCTGCAGCACCCAATACAGCGACTAGTGATGCTGTTTGTACGCCAATTTGACCTAAGGTTGCGATAATCGTAAATACAAATACCACGCCCCAAACCAAATTACCGACAAATGATGCTACGGTTTCATCAATTTTACGGCCCAGTAATAGTTTTGTAGTTAATTTCTTAGCTACGTTAGATAGATATTTACCTACGATAAATATCAAAATGGCCATCACAACTTTTAATCCATAAGTGATTAAAAATTCAGGCGCTTGTGCCATCAAACTCTCGATGCTTTCCATGGTTTACTCCCTTTATTAATAATAATTATTCAAACTTGAATTCAACGCGTCTATTTTTTTGCCTACCTAGCGCGGTACGATTTGTTGATATGGGAGCCAAACTCCCCATACCACTAACTTCTATTACATCGGCATCAATCGCAAACTGCTCGACCAAAATATCTTTAACTGATTGGGCTCTTTTTACTGACAAACTGGCGTTTAATTGCTCACTACCAATGTTGTCGGTGTGACCTAGTAAAGAAATACTGACAAGCTTATTGTCCTTAATGAGCTGGTGCGCCCGCTCAATACTGGGTAATTGCGACCTTAACACCCGAGACTGGCCAAAATTAAAATATATCGGGCTGACGCTCACTAAGCCCAAACTTTGCTGGCAACCGTTGGCAAGTACAGCTGTATTAATCTGTGTATTGGGACAGGCATCTTTTTTATCTGGTACGCCATCAAGATCACTATCAACCCAAGCAAGCACTGAACTGCTAAAAACTAAGCTGCATAAACAAACAAGTTGTCGATACAAGATCCTGCCTCCGCCATCAAAGTCAGTTAATTACACTCAATGGCCAGACACTTAATATGCAATAAAACTAAAAATTGTTTTTTTGACACTAAAATCCAATGAGTTACATTTTATATACTTGTTAAAAATTTGCAAAGCGTTTACACAATTAAAACAAGTATAGATTCTATTTGTCAGCCCGCTAACCGACCTCATACTAAATAATCGTCACAAATTCTGTTATCCGTTGTTATGGTGACTTTAATAGCATTTGCCAGCTAAAAGCTTGCCAACTAGCACCAAAAAAACAACAAAGGTATCTTTGCAAGCGGTTAAAAACTGATTCAACGTCTACATTTACAAACGCTGATCGCCCATGGTCATTGACTTTTACGGCTTATAAGATGTATATAAGGGTAGCTTTTTAAGGTTTTAATCCTTAAAACTTTAAAATGACAACATTTACTATAATAAATAAACAACAAAGTGGTTAAATTTATAGCAACTAAGTTGAAACGCGACAGAATGTTATTCTGAAAATATCAATACGTTGAACATAATCACAATTGCAAACAACAATTTCTGTGGCGACAGTGGTCCCGCAGGCAAATCACAAGCTTAAGGTGGAAGACTTAATGAGCAATGCAAAACCACAGGGGACCATGCTTGGTCATCCCAAGGGGCTTTTCCTGCTGTTTACAACAGAACTATGGGAAAGATTCAGTTATTACGCGATGCGTGCCATTTTGGTGCTCTATCTGGTCGATAAAGTTGAGTCTAATGGTGGTAGTGGTCTTGGTTGGACTCAAGCAGACGCACTTTCTCTTTATGGAACATTTACCGGTTTAGTGTACTTAACCCCGCTCATTGGCGGATGGTTAGCGGATAATATTTTAGGCCAACGTAAAGCGATTTATATTGGCGGCTTCTTAATGGCTGCAGGTCAATTTACCCTAGCAGCACCACATAGCTGGATGCCAGGTCTAGAAACAACCATGTTTTACATTGGCCTAGGCACCTTGATTATTGGTAACGGTCTATTTAAGCCAAACATCTCAACTATGGTTGGTGACTTATATGAAGAAGGCGATCACCGTCGTGATGGTGCATTTACTATCTTCTATATGGGTATTAACGTTGGTGCGGCATTATCAGGTTTCATTGTGGCATGGGCATACACCCAATTTGGCCATAGCATTGTTATTGACGGCAAAGAAGTATTTGTTAACAACTGGCAAGCAGGTTTCTTCTGTGCGGGTATTGGTATGGTTGCGTCATTAATCATCCAATTCCTATTCGCGCAAAAGCTACTTGGAGATATCGGTACGGTTCCTGCCGCTAAACTTGAAAAGCAAAAAAATGAAGCTAAAGGTGAAACACGTAAAGAGCCTTTAACTAAAGTTGAACGTGATCGCATTAAAGTGATCATGGTAATGGGTTTATTCACGGTTATTTTCTGGGCAGGCTTTGAGCAAGCTGGCGGATTAATGAACTTATTCACTAACAACTTTACCGATCGTATGATTGGTGGTTGGGAAGTTCCAACGACTTATTTCCAATCACTTAATGCTATCTTTATCGTTGTTTTTGCCCCTGTTATTGCGTCTATTTGGATCCGCTTAGGTAAAAACGAACCTAACTCACCAGTTAAATTTGCATTAGGTTTAGTATTACTGGGTATTGGTTTCCTATTCATGATCGGTGCTGTACTTGAAATGGGCGGCGACGCAAACGCTAAGTCAAGCATGTGGTGGTTAGTCGGTGCATACTTCTTCCACACCATGGGTGAATTATGTTTGTCACCAATTGGCTTATCAATGGTCACTAAATTGGCTCCACTGCGTATCGCATCATTAATGATGGGTGCTTGGTTCCTATTTATCGCAGCGGCTAACAAAATTGGTGGCTTAGTAGGTTCATTAATTGGTCACGGCGGTGATGTGGAAGATCAACTTGCCAATGCAATGTCTATTTTTGCTGGTATTGCGATCACAGCAGGTATCTCAGCGGTTATCTTATACTTCATGGCTGACAAGCTAGTTGATTGGATGCACGGCGCTGAAGGTCACAACGAAACTGAAGAGCAAGCGTTAACTGAAGAAATTGCAGTGACGGCTGAACATGAAGCAATAAAGCATTAATACTTAGCTTTAGTGCATCATGAATTAAAAAACCTCGCCATTTGCGAGGTTTTTTATTTCAGCTTTATTTATCCAATACTGTGTTTATGACGTGGGCAGCTTGCATTTAATCTATTACAGCTTAAGAGCTAACTCCATAAAGCCGCCAGCGGCTAGCGCTTCATCATAGAACAAGCCATTAAATTGGTTATTCTGTAATCGAGCTCGATGATTTGCATCACTGCTGACAATACAGATCTTTTCTTCTGGCAGTAAACTCCTAAACTGCATACTAGGCTTATTCCACTCATCTGAGCCTAGTTGTCGTGAAGGTGAAATCGCCAATGGTGCTAAACCGTTATTATTACGTAAATAGCAACGCAGTCCGCTACCAGCTTGGCCAATCGCAACTCTGAAGTGTTCAAGCTCAACACACACATACACCATATCCACATACAAGTTCAGGCCTGAAGTCACCATACGCTCATTCAAGTAGCTCAGCATATTGTAAGGCTCGATTAAGGTATTACTGACGCCATTACGGTATTGTTTTAATTTTTGGTTAACAAAGCTTCGCATTAATACACAGCCGAATGCGGCGCGATTATCTTCAGGATAAAAATGCGCCATGTACATCATTAAATGCTTATCTCCCACCATAGTGGAATCGATAAAATAAGCACTTACATCACTATTTTTACACAAGCTATAGTGAACATCTGCGTTAGGGTAACCAATATTTGAGGTAGGAAACAATTGCTGCTGCACACTCTTAGCTGCTTCAGCACTGCTTTCCAGTAGGCTAAAGTTATCAGCTAATTCTTGATATGATAAATCTTCGCTCATCTTAGCGGCAGAGTTGATAACTGCATGGCTGTCATTAAAATCAAGCTTATCGGACTGAGCCTGCGGCGCTATAGCTTGTTCAATGGCTTGCTGGATGATAAAAAGATCAGAAACGGGTTTGACTAAGTAATCGCTGGCGCCATAGCGCAAAGCTTCCACGACATCAGCCATCACATTATTACCTGATATGACAATTGAAGGGACTGAAGGGTTTAACTCGATTATCTGTTTAAGCATACCAAGGCCCCCTAAGCGTGGCATGCTTAAATCAGCAATGACGATATCAACAGGCTGTGCTTGAAAGGCTTTGACGCCCTCTTCACCATTTTCTGCTTCAAAAACCACAGCGCCTTGCTGAGTTAAAAAGTCAGCGACTAACTGCCTAAAAACTGCATCATCTTCAACTAATAACACGGCGACATTGGTTAATGCCATAAAACTACCCCGATAGCACTGCTGTCGAAGAAGCCTCATCGTTCAGCAATATCACTCAAGCTCTAATAAATATTCTTCTAGTAATTCATCATCATCTTGTTTGACTGGCACGTTGCCATCATAAACTTTGTAATCCATATATTGAAAATAGGCTTCTTTGACAAATGTGTATGGATCAAGTGCATTATCTAATAGACGTTCTTGATCGATGGCTGATGCTCGTGAGTCGAGGTTTTTCAAGCCCCACTTAAGGACTGACTGCCATAACAAGAACTCTGACAAAGGAAAGTATAGACTATCAACCCAATCTGAGGCGAGTTCCCTTGTCACATAAGGACCAAAAAAAGGCGCCATAAAATAAGGGCCGTTTGGCACGCCGTAATAACCTAACACTTCATTGAAGGCATCTTGTTTGCGGGTCATGCCCATCATGTCTGCCACATCAATCACCCCAAAAAGTCCTAGAGTGGTATTAACGGTAAATCGGCCACCAGCATTGGCTGCCCAGCCCCACTTACCTTGTAATGCGTTATTCACTAACGAACTTGGTTCTTCAAAGTTACGCACAAAATTATTAACCCCAGACTTTACTGGTGTTGGCAAATAATCATTATATCCATGGGCTATAGGGCGGAAAAAATGACGATCAAGATAGTGGTAATTAAAATCCCACATGGCACGGTTAAATCCCTCTATGGGATCGCGAGGATCATCATAGATGACTTCGACATCAGGCTTGTTTGCCTGCTGAATAGGTTCGGCTTTTAATGAAAAGACACTGCAAGCCATCAATAAAGAAAGCAACAACAATTTATACTTCATACATCTCTCTTTCGGGAAAATTCAATACTGAAATACTCTGAGTTAAGGCTCTATTTCAGTCGCGCTAGATTACAAATTCAACTTGTATTCACTTACCAGTAAAGCTTACAGATTAACTCTAGCAAAGATTTACATTGAAGATTAAAGCAAAGGACTATCAAGTCGATACAGTCTGTATAACCTATTCTGTGTAACGCTATTTAAGTTAGCCAAATAAACTTTTAAGATTTCATTTACAGTATTAATTGCGCGAATTTATCACTGTTGATAGTCAAAAATACTACAACTACAACACCTATAGTCAACAATTACGGCTAAGGATACTCAAGGAGTGTAGGAGATCAACGCTTAAATTGTAATAGAACATATTTAAAGGTGATAGTTAGGTAATGGTTTCGTAAATTGTTACGTAAATAGCAATAAACAACTTGAGTGACGATAAAAAAATATGACACAAGGCTTAATCACAGCAAGACTGGCGACAACTGAAGCCTCAAAAATGCGCCACAATTTAACCAGCGCGAATATCGCTAAACCAGCAAGCTTAGTGCCTGTTACGCTGCCATCTTCAATACGGTCATCATCGACAACACAATCATCATCGACACCGCTATTATCAGCTACAAACCAAGCGTCTACAGCCTGCTCATCATCTATACCCCAGTTATCTCAAGATACCAAAAACCATGCCGCGGTTACCTTTGCCGTCGCGAATAAAACATTTCAATTTTCAGCCTGCCATCAAATACAGCAAATCCTGCGTTCTGGTGGGCAGTTAATGTTAAACAATGACACGATAAAGCAATTAACTAAGCTCACTGGTACCGCATCTCATAAACAGGCCACAACGAGCAGTCTCACCAATAAGCAGTTAGTGCTAGTCGCACCTGCGATACAAACTAAGCTGCCTATTGAGCTGCTAAAACTGGCACAAAGCAATAATATTTCATCACCGCAATTATTGGCCTTGGCCGCCAGAGCACAAGGTTACCCGCTACCTGTGGTTGAAATAAAACATAATCACTTGCGCTTTAATACCGGGGCTGAGATTTCAGTGTCAGCATCAGCAAAATTGCCTCAAGGCCAACACCTTGCTCATATCAACCAAGTGGCTGGGAAACCGCTGTTAACATTAACCCCAATATTGCATGTTGCGACTGCTGATTTGTTTGCGATTGACACCAATAGCCACAATGACAACAATCACAATAAGTTAAAGGCGATCTCAGAACATATTGTGGTAAGAAAAGATGAACCGGCCCAATTACTGAGTCAGCTATTAAAAAAGCTTGAGCAACTACCTTTAAGAGCCAGTGTTGAAACCACGGTGACCAATGTAAAACCACCTCAGCAACAGGTAAACTCGCATCAACACGCTGCAAGCTCAACTGTGGCTCAAGTAAACAAAAGCCCCGTTGAAGTACTGAAACAAAATTTACATAAAGCTGGCGCAATGCCACTTAAAAATGCTTGCAGCAATAATGCAACTAATACCCTTGTCAGTGCTTTATTAGCATTACTGCCGAGCTTAAATCCACGGCCATTAACCCAACTTGCAGATCAAAGCTTATTAAAACAAGAGCTACTGAGCTTAACCAACTTAAATCTGGCCAATACGCAGCAGCTACCCAATACAGCATTAACAGCTGGGGCAATTAGCGCACTATTTCAGTTGCTCATTGGCTTTAAACGCCAAGGCGCTCACACCCAGCTGAGCCCGTCATTGCAGCACTACCTTGATAAACTGCAGCAAAAAGTACTCAACAACACTGACCAAAGCCAATTGCTTTTAAGTGCCTTAGATAAAGCCCGCAGCGTCGAGTCCTTAGGCAAACTAGCCTCTAGCTTTGGCGGATACCAACAAGCGAGTAGCGACGCTAATCAGCATCTCGCTTGGTATATAGCGCTGCCTTACTCCATTGGCCCACGAAAAGAGCAATTAGAGGGCAAGTTTGAACGGGGCTCTTCTAATGATAACAGCGCGATAACAAGTTGGCGGTTGCAATTAAAATTTAATCTGGCTCAGGGGGCTTTATTGGTTAATGCCCATAAGATAGGAGATTTTCTTGATGTTAAATTTACCAGTGAAAATCAAAGCCTGTTAGATAAAGTGAGTGATTTTCAAGCGCTATTAAGCATAAAAATAAATCAGGCAGGCTTTGTCGCGCGAGAGTTCACCACGGTAATTGATAATGTACCCGCAACCTTATTACCAGGCGATCATTATCTAGTAAAAACCAATGCTTAAGATGCACTTTAAGACGTGAAATTAGGAGCAAATAATGACTAAAATTAAGAAAGCGGTCGCGCTAAGCTTTGATGGCATTAGCGCGCCAACGGTCACCGCCACAGGCAAAGATTTAGTCGCTGAAGAGATAATAGCACTAGCAAAAGATGCTGGCGTCTATATCCATCAAGATGAGAATTTAAGTGAATTTTTACAGTTATTAGCACTCGGTGAACAAGTGCCCCAAGAGCTCTACACCTTAATCGCCGAGCTCATTGCATTTGTGTATATGTTAGATGGTAAATTTCCAGAGCAATGGGATAACTTACATCAAAAAATCATTGAACAAGCTTAGCGCTTTCGCAAAATGACGAGCTACTTTTTATGTAAACGGATAATTAATTCCGCTTCTGCTTTAGGTAGTTCACACTCATTAATCAGCTCTTCCACTCCAGCACCTAACCCCACCATTTTTAATGCTCTAGAGTATAATTTAGATTGTGGGTCTTGCTGACTTGCCTCTTCTAGGCGCTGTGATTGTTTAGTTAATTTTTGCTCTAACTCTAAAACACGCTTACCAACACCGATAGTGCCACTGCGTAATTCCTGCAGCTCTCGTTTAACGGTTTCTCGCTGGCGATCATTTTCTTTTACCAACACAGTTAATGCATCTACTTTGCTTTGCAGCTTGCTGGCTCTTTTTGAAAAAAACATCGCTATTGCGGCACAAGTGACAACATAAATAACAATAGTGATAAGCAATTCTTGCGACATTCATACTTCCTGATAAGACTGATTTTTGTCATTAAAACACAAAAGCCAGCAAATAATAATGCTGGCTTTAGTTGAAACGCAAAAAACGCTTATAACTGAGTTATTTCTGCCCACTCATCGTCAGATAGTAACTTATCAAGGTCGACTAAAATCAATAACTCATTATCTCGGTTACTGACTCCCTGAATGAATTTAGCACTTTCTTCAGTGCCGACATTCGGGGCATTATCTATTTCAGAGCGGCGTAGGTAAACCACTTCGGCAACGCTATCAACTAAAATACCAATCACTTGCTTTTCTGCTTCAATGATGACTATTCGCGATGAGTCATCAACTTCTGCAGCATCAAGGCCAAAGCGTGAACGAGTATCTATCACAGTGACGACATTGCCACGTAAATTAATGATACCAAGCACATACATAGGCGCACCGGGAACGGGGGCAATTTCGGTATAACGTAATACTTCTTGAACTTGCATGACGTTGATACCATAAGTTTCGTTATCTAACTTAAAAGTAACCCACTGTAAAACTACATCTTCTTTACCTGCAGCAACCGCTGCTACATTTCTTGAATCTGTCATAAATAACCTCAGACAATCGAATCTTGACAACCTAATCCTGCATCTAGCATTTCAATGAGCGCTTGCACATTTAAAATGCCACACATTTGTTCTTTTACTACGCCGGCAAGCCATGGACGCTTACCCGCTTTTTCACGCCAATTGACATGAGATTTATTAATTTTTACCGCGTTAACTAAGGATTCACATGCCAGTCCCCAGTCACTGTTTTCAAGCATGACGATATACTGATAATCAATAGATTGCGCCATTTCGGTGGTGTACTTTTCTGGCATCACCCAGCGGCAACTATCTACAACATTCACCTTTTGATCTCGACGAGTTTGTACCCCTAAAAACCATTTGGGGCGCCCTATCAGGTGATTAATATGTTCAATTTTTACGATACCGCCCAAACTCACCAATGGCACCGCAAGCGTCAAGCCTGCCACATTGAAAAATAACACCTGAAATTCATCATCTAAAACATCTTGTAAATCTGTGGTGATACTTGGCGGAATCGATGCTAATTCAGCTTTAGCGGGCGACTGACTGACGTCGATAACCGCGGTTTCAACATAAGCTCGCTTATGATTATCTATATCGGCTGAGATTTGAGAATCTTTATTATCCACTACGGATAATTTCGCGGCCTGTGCTGCAGGTTGAGCTATTGGCAGCTTTGCCTGTTGCACCGTACCTTTAAGTACTTGCTTTACCTCAAGTGGAGATTCAACACATTGTTCTGAAGTTGTTGATACTGGTGCTGAGACTACCGCCAATAATTTAGATAAGGCATTTTTATCCACTTGCGGCTCAGCAAATGACGAACTTAAAGATTCACCCAGCGTCGCGACCGTTTGCAAGCGAAGACTTGGAGCCGCCAACTTAGTTGTGGCATGTAAATATTTATCTTCACTATTGTGCAGGGAGCCTTCATAAATTTCTGCAACCTCTGTACTGCTAGTAGAGTCTGTGTGTTGAGCGACTTGTAGTCTGCTGATTGAAGTCTGATTATTGCAGCTTGTAGCAGCATCTAAAGCCTTATCAGAAGGCTCTTGTAATAATACTGAGAAGAAATCAAAAACAGTTTCATCAACCGATTTTGACATGAGTTAACTCCCTAGACATTAAAAAATCCAGTAAGCGATTATAGGCTTTCATCCCACGGCTGCTGGGCATATGATGGGATAGTGGCACATGGGCTAAACTGGCATCTCTAAATTTAGTATCCACAGGAATAACATCAGGCCATAAAGTTTCTGGATAGCTTAGCTGCAAGGATTGTAACGCTACAGGTGACGCTTTAGTGCGCCGATCATACATGGTTGCTAAAATGGTAAAGCTGTAATCTGTTTTCTTTGAACGCCCCATTAGCGCCATGGTTTTCACCATTCGCTCTAAGCCTTTTATGGCCAAAAACTCAGTTTGAACTGGAATGATTATATGTTCACTTGCCGCCAGAGCATTAACCATTAACACCCCTAAAATAGGCGGGCAATCAATGATAGCAATATCATATTTGTCATCTAGCAAGGCTAATAGGTTACGTAAAACCAGTCCCATCCCCTCTTGATGTCCCAAAGCTCTATCTAATGTGGCTAGCGCCATTGAGGCAGGAATAAGATCTAAACCATCAATTGAGGTCGGCACAATATGCTTTTCAACATCCGCTAAAGATAACGGCTTATGCGCCAAAAAAATATCGTAAAGTGAACTGGGGATTTGCTCAGAATCAATCCCTAAATAATAACCTAGCGATGCATGAGGGTCTGTATCAATCATCAATACCCTTTGACCACGCTTAATTAACGCGCCAGCAAGGCTGGCAACCGTAGTTGTTTTACCTACGCCGCCTTTTTGATTTGCGATTGTCCAAACTTTCAAATGACGCCTCATAGCTTTATTATTGTTATTATTCAATTGATTATTAACTGACTACACTAGATTACAATCTGCTCTAAAGTGAGTCTGATTCACGGGTGGTTATCCTGATCCCACCATGGGGTAAGGGGATTACTTTTACCCCTTGAGCGTTTTCAAGCGTTTGTATATTCTGCTGTTCCTTTGGCTGAAAGTGCTGGTTATTTTCAGCTGTCGTTCCAGGCCCTAGGCTTAATGTCACCGCTTCACCATTCGCCGCCTTTTGCACTAATGCTTTGGTGGGTTCTGGATGTTTTCCAAGCCAAGCAGCAATGTCCGCTGCCTGCTCATCAGGCACCATTAACAACACTTGCGATGCTTTTAGTTGCGCAACTTGTTGAGACAATTCGCGGTTAGTTTTTGCCGCCTCAAAATATAATCCTGCCAGCGTAATAACCGCGATAATCAATAAAAACACCACTGACATTTGTTGGGTGTTCATTGCCTTGTTGACCTTAGCCACGGGCCGTCTCTTTGATAATGGACTCCGCCATACTGTCGATAGCAATGGAATGAGTTGATAAACCTGCTACGGTAACCGCTTGCGGCATACCATACACCACACAACTAGCTTCATCTTGTGCCCAAATCGTTGCTCCAGCGGCTTTCAGCATTCTGGCGCCTTCTCTGCCATCTGCGCCCATACCGGTAAGTACAACCGCTAATACATCACCGCCAAACACTTTTGAGGCTGATGCAAAGGTAATATCCACACTGGGTTTGTAGTTCATCTCGGCATTACCGGCGATAACTTTTAAACGTCCAAATGAACCACTTCGCTCCACCATCAATTGCATGCCACCTGGGGCTAAATAAGCACAACCGGGTTGCAGTACATCCCCATTTTGCGCTTCTTTTACCGTAATCTGACATAAGCTATTTAAGCGACTGGCAAAAGCAGGCGTAAACGCAGCCGGCATGTGCTGAATAAGTAATATTGGGTGTGGGTAATTTGCAGGAAATGCCGTTAAGACTTTTTGCAGTGCAACAGGCCCACCCGTTGAAGTGCCTATCAGCAAGGCTTTATATTTTTTACCGCTCGCTCTAATGGCGCTGGCAGAACACACGTTTTGGGCGCTACTGGCCTGTGAATTATTCGCTTGCGAGCGATTATTTAAGGCCGGTTTCGATGCTAATGTGGTTCTCAAGCTTGCAGGGTTAGCTGCATCTGCTGCATTTCGAGCTGTAACCGTTCTTGGTAATGGCTTATATAATCGTCTTCTGCCTAAGGTTTTAACCCTTAGTTGCAGTAGCTTAATGGCCTCTTCTTTTTTAGAGGCTATATCTTCAAAGCGTTTCGGTAAAAAATCCAATGCGCCGGCATCAAGCGCATCAAGCGTCGCTTTAGCGCCATCATGGGTTAAAGACGAAAACATCAGTATCGGTGTTGGGTTAGTTGCCATTATTTTACGCACAGCAGTAATGCCGTCCATCACTGGCATCTCGATATCCATGGTGATGACTTGTGGCTTTAATTTCTCAGCCATGTCGATGGCTTCTTGGCCATTGACTGCAACACCCACCACTTCGAGGTCGTCATCTTGATTCACTATTTCGCTGACTCGACGTCTAAAGAAACTTGAATCATCCACAACTAAAACTTTGGTAGCCATTTCATTCCTTATCAATTGGAATTTTATCTTTTACTTTTGGCGTAATATTTTAATAAACCCGGTACATCAAGGATCAATGCAATACCTCCATCGGAGGTAATTGTTGCCCCTGCCATACCCGGCGTACCTTGCAGCATACTGCCTAAAGGCTTAATCACAACTTCTTCTTGACCGATTAATGCATCAACCACAAAACCAATTTGCATGGTTCCAAGTTGCACAATCACTACATGGCCTTGCTTTTTATCGCCATGAGTAAGCGTGGTCTTGTTGCGATGTAACCATTGCTCTAAATAAAACAGTGGCACGGCTTTATCGCGCACTATGACGGTGAGCTGACCATCGACAACATTAGTTTTAGTTAAATCGAGGTGGAAAATTTCATTAACGCTTGAAAGCGGTAAGGCAAACACCTGCTTAGCAACATCCACCATTAATGTGGGCATAATCGCTAATGTCAGTGGCACTTTAATTTCTAAAATGGTGCCTTGGCCTTTTACCGAATCAATATGCACTGTGCCGTTTAATTGGCTGATGCGGGTTTTCACCACGTCCATTCCAACGCCGCGGCCTGAAATATCTGAAATTTCAACTTTGGTTGAAAAACCTGGGGCAAAAATTAAGTTATAAGCTTCATTATCAGTCATTCTTGCGGCTGATTCTTCGTCTAGAACCCCGCGGCTAATGGCGATTTCTTTTAGCTTATCGGCATCCATCCCTGCGCCATCATCTTCAATTTTAAGAAGAATATGGTCGCCTTCTTGGCTTGCAGAAAGAGTTATCGTACCGGTTCTTGGTTTGCCATTCCCTTCGCGAGTAATAGGCATTTCAATGCCATGATCAACCGAGTTACGTACTAAATGGACTAATGGATCTGCCAGTGCTTCAACTAGATTTTTATCAAGATCGGTATCTTCACCTACCATGATTAAATCAATTTCTTTATTCAGTGTTCTGGCTAAATCGCGAACCACTCTTGGGAAGCGGCCAAATACTTTCTTAATTGGCTGCATGCGGGTCTTCATTACCGCGCCTTGTAGGTCGGCAGTAACCAGATCTAAATTGGCAAGTGCTTTCGACATTTCTTCATCATCGCGAGAAATACCTAAACTCACTAAGCGGTTTCGTACCAGCACCAGCTCACCAACCATATTCATAATTTGGTCAAGGCGTGAAGTATCAACCCTTACGGTGGTTTCACCCTGTGGCATGGCACCTTGGGTTTTAGCAGGTTCTGCTTTTTTTACTGGCGCGGCAGCTTTAGCGGCTGGCACTGGTTTTGTGTCTGTCGCACTTGGCTGTGCTGGCGCAGCTGTGTTTGAGACGGCTTTTGATGGCGCAATATCTGCGGGCATTGAAACGGGAGTTGCTGGAGTTGCGGGAGTAACTGCTGAAGGCGCTAGGCTAACAGCCTGAGGAGCGGCACCTTTACCATGTAATTCGTCTAATAACTTTTCGAACTCATCGTCGGTAATATCATCGCCATCAACAATTGGATCTTGTTCTATTACCGCAGGTTTTACTTCTGCAATTGGGGTACTCGCGGCTTTAAAACTACCAGCGCCGTGCAATTCATCCAGTAAGGCTTCAAACTCATCATCACTGATTTCATCACTGGCAACAGCAGTGTCACCATTAGCGACTGAAGCACTCGAGGTATCATCAATAAGGTCTTTTGTTGAATTAGAGGTAGGACTGTTTCCTGCGCCATGAAGTGCATCGAGTAAGGCTTCAAATTCACTCTCGTCGATATCATCAATAGAGCCCACTGATGCTTCAGAGTCTTCAGCAATCGGCTCAACTTCAGCTAAAGTCTCTTCAATTAAAGTCTCTTCAATTAAAGCCTCTTCAATTAAAGCCTCTTCAGCAATTAACGCGTCTTCGGGCGTGCTGGCAAGCTCTGAGGCTAATGGCGCTCCAGAACTTAACAGCTTTAAACGAGCTAATAAGTCGGCGTCGGCATCATCTTGTGGCTGACCTTGCTGGGTCTGTGCAAACATCGAATTAATCGCATCAACAGCTTGCAAAATGATGTCCATCAATTCGGCATTTACTTGACGCTTACCCGTTCGCAGTAAGTCAAAGGTATTTTCAGCTTCGTGGCACACATCGACCATAGGGCCTAAGCTCAAAAAGCCTGCGCCACCTTTTACAGTATGAAAACCTCTAAAAATCGCATTCAGTAAATCAGCATCATCAGGATTATTTTCAAGAGCGACGAGTTGCTCTTGTAGAAGCTCTAAAATTTCACCAGCTTCAATCAAAAAGTCCTGGAGTATCTCTTCATCAACATCAAAAGACATTAAATTTGACTCCTAATTAGAAACCCAGACTTGATAGCAGATCATCCACTTCATCTTGGCCAGTCACCACGTCTTCGCGGGTGTCAGCATTTAAGATAGGGCCTTCTGCTTCAATTTTATTATCATCAATGACTCGATCCGAGTCGGCTGCATTTTCGCCAAAGATTGTCAGCATAGACACTAAACTGCTTTCAACTTCGATGACTAAGTCAATAACTCGGCGGATCATTTGGCCTGTCAAATCTTGGAAGTCTTGCGCCATCATTATTTGATTGAGCAGTTCTCTTAGTCGATTTGAATCATGTTCGCTATGGGACATGATATGTTGAACGTCATGACACAAGGACTTAAATTCCACTAAGGAAATGTCCCTACGCATCAATTTGTCCCACATTGGCGTGACCGATTGAATGTTATTTATTATTGTATCGGCCAAAGGTAAACATTCTTCAACTGCATCCATGGTTTTATTTGCAGCTTGCTCTGTCATATCAATGACAAAGTTGAGTCTTTCTTTTGCATCGGGTATTTCATGGTTAGCAAGTTCAACCAGACGGGTATCCAATTGAAAGTCATTTAGTGAACTGTGTAACTGACGGGTCAGCTTGCCAACTTCATCAAACAGTTCACGTTGTATTGGCACTGACAGGTCACGAATGACCGCATCAGCTTGCTCTTGTTGTCCATCTTCAAGCAATTTAACAAGTTGCTGGGCTTGCTCAAGATCTATGAGCCCTGATATTGCTGCCTGCATAACTTATCCTTTGCTTAGGCTAAACGTTCAAAGATTTTATCGAGTTTTTCTTTTAACGTTGCTGCGGTAAAAGGTTTAACCACATAGCCATTAACGCCAGCTTGCGCTGCGGCAATAATTTGTTCACGTTTTGCTTCTGCTGTTACCATTAATACTGGCAAGTGTTTTAATGAATCGTCAGCTCTAATGGCTTTTAACAAATCAATCCCTTGCATACCCGGCATATTCCAATCGGTTACGACAAAGTCAAAATCGCTTTTTTGTAACATCGGTAGTGCGGTATTGCCATCATCTGCTTCTTGAGTATTATTAAATCCCAAGTCTCGCAACAAGTTCTTTATGATACGTCTCATTGTTGAAAAATCATCAACAATCAGTATCTTCATATTCTTGTCCAAGGTTTCCTCCGGTGAGCTTAATTCGTTGCTCTTATTAGTAATTATACCTGTGTCCAATGCTTGAGTTTGCCTTTGAGACGCAGCATTGCCTGACTTAAGATCTGGCTAACACGCGACTCGCTGACCTCAAGAACGGCACCGATTTCTTTTAAATTTAACGCTTCGTCATAATATAGCGACAAAACTAGCGCATCTCTTTCGGGTAATGTGGTAATTGCTTGTGCTAATGCCGATTTAAACTGCACTTCGGCTAAAGAATCAAAACTTTCATCCTCAGTTAATTCATCAGACACAATCACATCTTCTGAAACACCTAAGTCTTCAATCCCAATAACTTTTCCTACTGAAACATCGTTTAAAATATGGTGATACTCTTCAAGAGATATTTCCAATTTTTCTGCGATTTCAGTATCTCTGGCATCACGACCTAATTCTTGACCCAGTTCATCGATAACTTGTGCAACACGGCGTTGGTTACGATGTACCGAGCGCGGCACCCAATCACCACGGCGAATTTCGTCGATCATCGAACCACGAATTCGGATCCCAGCAAAGGTTTCAAATTTGGCGCCTTTAGAGCCATCAAACTTTGATGATGCTTCCAGCAGCCCCATCATCCCAGCTTGCAATAAGTCATCAAGTTGTACCGATGCTGGCAGCCTTGCCAACATATGATGTGCAATTCTTTTTACCAGCGGTGCATACTGTTCAACAATTGAGGTTTTATTATCAAACTGAGTATACGCGGCGGCTTTATTCACTCGGTGTATCCTCTTTTACTTCTTTGCGCTGAACAAGACGTTCAACAAAGAACTCTAGATGACCACCAGGCTGCTGTGGCACAGGCCAGCTCATGATTTTATTGGCTAAACCGTGGTAAGCAATGGCTGCTGGTGATTTTGGAAATGCTTCCACAACCAACTTCTGCTTACGTACTGATTTACGTAAATTTTCATCAAATGGCACTGTCGCAACAAGCTCTAAAGCCACATCTAAAAATCTATCGGTTACTTTACTTAACTTGGCGAATAACTCCATGCCTTCTCGCAAACTGCGCACCATATTTGCCACAATTTTGAAGCGGAACACACCGTGCTCACGACTTAATATTTTGATCAGGGCATAGGCATCGGTTATTGATGTCGGTTCATCACAAACTACAATCAATACATCTTGTGAGGCACGGGAAAAACTCAGCACCATATCAGAGATACCCGCTGCGGTATCAACGATTAAAATATCAAACTGGGTTTTCATATCGCTAAAGGCACGAATTAATCCAACATGTTGCGCTTGGGTCAATTCCACCATCGCTTGAGTGCCTGATGTGGCAGGTACAATACCAATGCCTTTCGGGCCTCGAACAATAATGTCGTCTAATTCTGCTTCGCCAGATAATACGTGAGATAAGTTTTTCTCAGCTCGAATACCTAACATCACATCAACGTTGGCGAGTCCTAAATCGGCATCGAGTACTAAAACCCGTTTGCCTTTCTCAGCAAGTGCTACCGCGGTATTAATCGACACACTGGTTTTACCCACGCCGCCTTTACCACCGCTGACTGCAATTACTTTTACTTTATCGTTATTTGGTTGATTCATCATACGTAAACCACTTGCTTGATCTCGGGTCATATCTTTACTCGAATGCATAGGCCATGTCATTTGACCACGCAGTGTCAGGTGACGTTTGAGGTTTTGTTTCGTTAAGTGCTGCTAACGCTTGTCTTGCTAATGAAAGCGTATCGGCAACCTGCATATCTTCTGGAACACGTTGCCCATCAGTAACATAACTTAGTGGCAACCCATTTTGGATTAATACACTTAATGCGCCAGCAATAGATACTGACTCATCTAATTTTGTCAGTATACACCCAGATAACGGGATTCTTTTAAAATGTTCTACGGCATCGAGTAACACTCTTCGTTGAGAGGTTGCCGACATCACCAAATAACTACGAATGGGTATTCTGGTGTTTGCCATCAAATCATCTAACTGCTGATAAAGGCGTAAATCTCGTTGCCCCATACCCGCAGTGTCAATCAATACTAACTTACGATTCTTAAACTGATAAAGAATTTGTTCTAATTCAGTTAAATCATGTGCTTGTTTAACTGGACAGCCCATTATTTTGCCATAAGTTGCCAATTGCTCAAAGGCTCCAATACGATAATGATCTGTGGTAATTAACGCAACTTGTTCTGGGCCATGATGAGCGGCAAATCTGGCAGCAATTTTAGCCAATGAAGTGGTTTTGCCGACACCAGTTGGACCGACAAATGCGACTACGCCACCAGTGCGCACAATATCGTCACCTTGGTTATCGAGCAGGTTGGCCAAACTTTGGGGTAAGGCTCTGACTAAATCGGCGGGAGAAAACTGCTGACTTAGGCTGGATAACTTGGCAGCGACAGCAGGCGAGAACTCTGCGGCAATTAATTTACTTTCAAGCATCGCGCCCACAGGATCGGTGCGTTTTTTCTGTTCTTTCATTAATGAAGAAACTTGATGAGTTAGCAAACCACGCAGTGACGCCATCTCTTCGCGCATTGCTTCCATTTCAGCTGAATGACCTTTATTTGGAGATCTAGACGGCTCAATGTGTTGCTGATGCTGTCTTGGTTCTTTAGCTGCAGGTTTGCTTGCTTCTAACTGTTTAGCCCAATCTGGTAATTCCGGCTCTTCATGTTGCTGGGAAATTTGTTGCTGCAGGCGGCTATGCTGCTTTTCTAATAACGCCTGTAATGAATCAGCTACTGGCGGTGGGCTGACTTTAGTGTGTGCTTTAATAGCAGGTTTATTAGCACCAATTGACACACGGTCTTCAGTCACATTCATAAAGGCTGCAACGGGCGATTTTACTGCAACATCAACTTTAGGCTCATCGTAGTCAACTGCTGCAACAATTTCGATGCCACCAGTTACTTTCTTATTCGACATGATCACCGCGTCAGAGCCCAAAGTCTCTTTGACTTGAGCTAATGCTGAGCGCATATCCTTGGCAAAAAATCGTTTAATTTTCACTACGTACCTCTTTCAAACTGAAAGTCATTGCTATTGCCCAACTGCAGATACTATGCGTATTTGCTTTTCATCGGGTATTTCTTGGTAAGAAATAACCCGTAAATTAGGAATGGTGTATTTCACAAACCGCGACAAAGTTGACCTAAGCATGCCTGATGTCAATAAAATGGCTGGTTGACCGACCATTTCTTGCTTCTGAGAAGCATCTAATAATGACTTCTGCATACGTTCTGCAAGGCCTGGCTCAATATTGGGCCCTTCACCGCCGGTTGCCTGCATAGACTTGTGCAACATCTGTTCCAACTCTGGCGCCAATGTTATGACAGGGATTTCCAATTCGGGCCCAGAGATCTCTTGCACTATCATTCGTTTCAAGGCAATACGTACTGCAGCGGTTAACACTTCAGTATCATTACTTTTGCTGCCGTATTCTAACAGTGTTTGCACGATTGTGCGCAAGTCTCGGATAGAAACTCCTTCATTAAGAAGGTTTTGCATCACTTTTACCACTGAACCTAGCGGCATAACGTCTGGTATAAAGCCATCCACTAACTTCGGCGAGTTTTTCGATAGCATATCCATTAACTGCTGCACTTCTTCATAGCCCAATAATTTAGCCGCATTATTGGTCAGTAACTGGCTTATATGAGTAGCAACAACAGTCGCGGTATCAACCACGGTATAACCTAATGTTTGCGCATGTTCACGTTGCGCTGGAGCTATCCAAACGGCTTCTAAACCAAAAGCTGGATCTTTGGTCTCTATGCCATCAAGCTTGCCGTAAACCTGACCTGGATTAATCGCTAACTCGCAATCATGTCTTACTTCTGCTTCGCCAACTACCACGCCCATTAAGGATATTTGATAGCAGTTGGGGGATAAATCTAAGTTGTCACGAATATGCACTGCCGGTACCAAAAAGCCCAATTCCTGCGATAATTTTTTACGTACCCCTTTAATTCGACTGAGTAACTCGCCGCCTTGACCTTTATCTACCAGCGGAATAAGTCGATAGCCCACTTCAAGGCCAATGGTGTCTACATGATGTACATCTTCCCAGCTTAGCTCTTTGGGCTCAGCCTCTTTGACATCGCTTGGGCCTTTAACTGCTTTTTCTAGCGCAAGGGTTTTATTGTCGTTATTGCGTTTATAAATAAAGTAAGCTGCGCCTGCGGTAATAAATGCAAACGTTAAAAACGCGAAATGTGGCATACCAGGTACAACACCCATAACAAAAAGCACGGCTGATGCAATGGCCATAGACTTAGGACTATGGAACATTTGGCTGATCATCATCCCGCCCATATCGCCAGACTCATTTTGGCGCGTCACCATCAAGGCGGCGGCGATAGATAAAAGCAATCCGGGTATTTGCGCCACCAAACCATCACCAATGGTCAGTAAGGTATAAATCTCCACCGCGCTTGAAAAATCCAAGCCGTGCTGCACCATGCCGATGACAAAACCGCCAAGGATATTAATCACCAGAATCATAATCCCAGCAATAGCATCCCCTTTCACAAATTTTGACGCACCGTCCATCGCGCCATAAAAGTCAGCTTCTTTCGTCACTTCAGCACGGCGAATACGTGCCTGATCTTGAGTTAATGTACCGGCATTTAAATCGGCATCAATGGCCATCTGTTTACCCGGCATGGCGTCCAAGGTAAAACGTGCGCTCACTTCTGAAATACGCCCCGCACCTTTGGTTACTACGGCAAAGTTGATGATGATCAGGATTAAAAACACCACTAAACCCACAGCATAGTTACCGCCAATCACCACCGAACCAAAGGCTTCAATCACTTTACCCGCGGAGTCACCACCGTTATGCCCCTCAAGTAACACTATTCGTGTTGAGGCCACATTCAATGCTAAGCGTAATAAGGTGGCCACCAGTAAAACAGTCGGAAATGCGGCAAAATCTAGTGGGCGATCACTATAAATAGCGACAAGTAACACGATTAAAGCGAGGGAAATGTTAAAGGAGAATAGAATATCAAGCAGAAATGGCGGCATCGGCAATACCACCATACCTAATGCAGCCAGCACCAATAAAGGGGTACCAATACCTTTGAATGTGCTAAATCGTATTTGCTTTGCTTGACCTAGCGCTGTCTTTACATCCATTAACCGTAAACCCTTTCGTAATATTTTTGACGCTGACATCAGCGAAATGCAATTACTAAGCCAAGCTATTAGTTAATAGCAGCTGTTGCGGTTTGAATGCCTAAAAACACCGCAGCTAATGTTTTAAATCATCCGGAATAGGTTGATTGAGCGGAATAGGTTTTGGACGTTTACCGCGACCCTTTTGGTATTGTTTTAACTGAAATACGTAAGCTAAGATTTGTGCAATGGCGGTAAATAGTCCTTCCGGTACCTGTTGGTCAATTTTAGTTGTATGATATATGGCTCTGGCTAGCGGCGGCGCTGATACAATTGGCACTTCGTGCTCTCGGGCTATTTCGCGAATTTTAAAGGCCACATCATCAACCCCTTTTGCCACTAAAAATGGCGCAGATGAACGACTGGCATCATATTTTACTGCCACAGCGTAATGCTCTGGGTTAACCACAATCACATCGGCATTGGGCACTTCAGACATCATGCGTTTATTGGCCATCTCATGCTGCAATTGCCTAATACGGCCTTTTACTTCAGGCTTACCTTCAGAGTCTTTATACTCGTCTTTAACTTCTTGTTTGGTCATTTTAAGCTGTTTATTGTGGTTCCATATTTGAAATGGCACATCGATCGCCACAATCAATAGCATTGATGAACACAATAAAATAAACATCCATACCAATAAATCCAGCGCGTGGTAAATATTTCCCGGTAAATGACCCATAGATAAGGTCAAAATATCGTAAAAATAAAACGACAATAAAAAATACGCCGATATTGCCACCACCAAAAATTTAGCAATACCTTTAGTTAGTTCAACTAAGGCCTGGGTGCCAAACATTCTTTTAAAGCCTTTAGCAGGGTTCATTTTACTGCCCTTAGGCATAAAAGCTTTAACCGAAAAAGTAATACCGCCTAAGACAATATTGCCAAGAAAGGCAATAAAGGCGAGAAAAGCAATGAAACTGAATAATGGCCAAGCAAGCTCAGCGCCAATAACCCCCCAAACTAGGAACATAGAGTTGGTGTCATAGATCTGATCCCGCTCCATGGTGAGCATTTGCGTCATCACGCTGTGTAAGCTGCGCGCCAGATCTTGGCCAACAAACGCAAACCCCACAGCAGATGCTAATAATACTGCTGCGGTTCCTAACTCTTTAGAGCGGGCGACCTGACCTTTTTCACGGGACTGTTCCAGTCGCTTGGCGGTGGGGTCCTCGGTGCGTTCTTGACCGGTATCTTCTGCCATCTTGTCCCTACTGGCTTATGGAACCGTCAATGTGACAGGTCAGTTGTAAAATATCACACATCAGCAGCTGGGCTTGCAGCCACACCTGATCAAAATGAGACATGATAGGGCCTAGGGTCAGCCAGAGAATAAATAAGCCACTGACCATAGTCACTGGAAAACCGATGGCAAAAATATTCAACTGCGGTGAAGCCCGGGTCATTACTCCAAACGAGAGGTTAATAAGCAATAATGCCACAATCGCTGATATTGACATGGTTAACGCCGCGCCAAACATATAACTGCCAAACTCGGTAAGTTTTTTATAATTGGCAATGCTAAAGCCTTCGGTTGAAACCGGAATGGTTTCAAAGCTGGCCACCAGCATTTTAAACATCAATAAATGACCATCTACACTTAAAAAAATCAAGGTCGCCAGCAATAAAAAGAAGTTACCCACTACCGGGGTTTGCTCACCGGAGCCTGGGTCCACCATGGAAGCGAAGCCTAAACTGGTTTGCATACCAATAATTTGCCCTGTTAATACAAAAGTTTGCATCACTAAAATGGTCACAAAACCAATAGCTGTGCCCACTAAAATCTGCTGAGCTGAAACAAATACTGCAGTTAATGAAAATAGCTCCACATATGCTGTTTTTGGCAGTACCGGCGCAACGGCAATGGTGATGGCCATCGCCAATAATAAGCGGATCCGCGACGGAGTCGTATTGGCGCCAAAGACCGTCATTACCATTAGCATTGAAGAAATACGAAACAGCGGCCAAATATAGGCGGCAATGGTTTGGCTAATTTCCTCGAACAGAATATCCAATGACCTAACCTATAACCTGCGGGATCATATCCACCATATTATAGAAAAAATCCATCATGGTTTGCACCAGCCAATGGCCTAAAAACATCAGTGAAAACAGGGTCATTAATAGACGCGGTAAGAAACTTAAGGTTTGTTCATTAATGGAGGTGGCAGCCTGAAACACCGCCACAATCAAACCGACAAATAAACCCGGTAAGATAATAGCCGAGACAATGAGCACGATAACGGACAGCGCCTCACGAAAAATATCAATCAATGACTCTGGTGACATTAGCCCTGCTCCCTAAACCTAAGTGCCGAAACTACTGGCCAAGGTGCCCAGTACTAAGCCCCAACCATCAACCAACACAAACAGCATGATTTTAAAGGGCAAGGACACAATCATCGGCGATAACATCATCATACCCATTGCCATCAAAATACTGGCGACCACCAAATCCAATACCAAAAATGGCACAAATAACATAAAGCCAATTTGAAACGCGGTTTTAAGCTCACTGGTGATAAACGCTGGTATCAAAACGCTCATCGGAGCCAGCTCAGGGGAAGTGATATCGGTATAACCTGAAATTTCGACAAAGGTTTCTAAATCTGTGGTTCTGACTTGCGCCAACATAAACTGCCTTAAGGGCTCTTTACCCACTTCAAAGGCTTGCTGCATTGTCAGAGTTTCATTCATGTAAGGTTTTACCGCTTCAGCATGAATTTTATCAAATACTGGCGCCATGATAAAAAAGGTCATGAACATGGTAATGCCAATGAGCACCTGATTTGATGGGGTTTGCTGCAAACCTAATGCTTGGCGCAAAATTGATAGCACCACGATGATGCGGGTAAATGAGGTCAGCATTATTACCATTGCTGGAATAAAGCTCATGGCCGTCATTAGCAGTAATATCTGCATAGTGACTGAATATTCGGTACTGCCGTCAGCCCCTGCAGTCACTGTCACTGCTTTTAGTAAGCCATCTTCTGCAAAACTAACTGGCGTGAACATTAATCCAGCCAACAAAGCCAGCACTATCCATCTTTTCATTATTGCAGATCCTTGGCCTTGACTGTTGCTTGCGCTTTGGCTTGCTTGAGACGAGTGGCAAAACTAGTGCTTTCTATTTCAACGTTTGTGTCTAGCTTATCAATAAGGTTAACTTGCTGTGAGGTCACCCCTAACAGATATTGCTGACCTTCAAGCTCAACCAGAACCAGCTTTTCTTTTTGACCAAGTGGCGTCATGGCAATGGTTTTTATCACCCCTTGATTTGACTGCACTAAGTTTAATTTTTTGACAATAAATGCCAGTAAAAAGATGATGGCGATAACGAGAATAAGCCCGCCCACCATGCTTGAAAGCGCAGCCACATTTGATGTTTCTGGGGCTTTAGACACGGTTGTGGCAACTGCGGTTGTTGCCGTGTCAGTAAGCGCAGAGCTAGCTAACGCTAGCGAGGAGAATACATTCAACACAGGGTTAAATCCTTAATGCTTGTTCGATTACTTTAACTTCTTAATGCGTTCTGTTTGGCTAATCACATCTGTCAGACGAATACCAAACTTGTCATTCACCACAACCACTTCGCCATGAGCGATAAGCGTGCCATTTACCATCACATCAAGGGGCTCACCCGCCACCCGATCTAGCTCGACCACCGAACCTTGGTTCAGTTGCAGCAAGTTACGAATACTAATAAAACTGCGACCGACTTCCATCGAAATCGTTACCGGTATATCCATAATGGCATCGAGCTTTTCAGCTTGATCATGCGAGATTGGCGCGGCTTCATCTACCAGTTCATCAAGGGCGACTTGTTCAGCTTCTTTTGCTTCTTCAAGTGCCTGCTCTGCCATTGCTGCAGCCCAATCATCGGTATCACTCATTTATTTCACCTTAAAATTCTGACATGTTATCCGTTAAACATTCACGGACAATAATTATTAAATCTATAAATTATTATTAATTTCAGCATCTTGTTTAAAAAACTTTTTAAAAAAGATTGTTAAAATAAAACTTTTTTTGAAATAAGCCTGTCTATAGCACAGTAAGATCGCGGGCTTTGCCTTTACGAGTAATTAGCTGTAATTCTGATTTCGCCGTTTCAGGCCTTGGAATAACTTCGCTAATTTTTAATGCCAGATTTTCGCGGGATTGACCTAGCTTACAGCGGTAAGTCGGTAAGTCCTCAACTCGCATCATCACATGCTCAGGCAGCTCAATAGGAATAATATCCCCAGCTTTAAAGCCCATCACATCTCTTAATGTCACTTCATGCTCAATGATGTTGGCATCAATCCCTACTTGCACATCCATGATCTCATCACGCAATGCTTGTCCCCAACGCATATCAGTATCTTGTTTATCACTTTGAACACCGGCATCAAGCAGCTCACGAATAGGCTCGATCATCGAATATGGCATGGTGATATGAAAATCACCGCCGCCGCCATCCACTTCAATATGAAAAGAGTTAATGACCACCACTTCTGTTGGGCTAACAATATTGGCCATGGCAGGGTTGACCTCTGAGTCTAAATACTCAAACTCAACATCCATTACTGGTGCCCAGGCATCTTTATAATCTTCAAAAATGATTTTCAATAGCAGCTGGACGATACGACGCTCTGTGGGAGTAAACTCACGCCCTTCAATTTTTGCATGAAAGCGGCCATCACCACCAAAAAAGTTATCCACCAAAATGAAGACTAACCTTGCTTCCATGGTGATAAGCGCCGTGCCTTTTAACGGACTAAAGCGCACCATATTCAGGCTGGTTGGTACGAATAGGGTATGAACGTACTCACCAAACTTAAGCATTTGCACGCCGTTAATAGACACTTCAGCAGCACGGCGCATCATGTTAAACATGCTGATGCGTAAGTGACGAGCAAAACGTTCATTTACAATTTCAAGGGTTGGCATTCGCCCACGAACAATGCGATCTTGAGAGGAGAAATCATATGCTCTGGTTTCATCAGTATCATAAATATCATCTTCATCAACATCGTCGACGCCATGGAGTAGCGCATCAATTTCGTCTTGGCTTAATAAATCACTCACATCATCACCTTGGATTTTTCATGGCGTTATTGCATTACAAAACCAGTAAAAAGTACTCTTTCAACGACTTTTTGGCCGGTTATGGGTTGCAATGTATTTTGAACATTTAATAGGGCTAATTGGCGTAATTCATCTTTACCCGCTTGGGTACTTAGCTTTTGTACATCTGCTGCGCTAAATGTGTTTAAAAGCGCATGTTCAATTAAAGGAATGTGCATTTTTGCAGTAACGCCGTCATCGCCTCGCACCATTAACTGCACTTTTATTTCAACTAAACGTGAACGATTAGCACCCGCTAGATTGAATAAAAATGGTCTTGGCATACCCACATAATTTGCCTTACCAGTAGCAGCATCAGTTACTACAGTTGCAGTACTTATGTCAGTTGCAGGTGAGTTTGCAGTCGCTTTCGCATTGTCGCCAATAAAAAACAGCACTGTCACAGCAATGCCTGCCAGCAGCAACATGCCAACCACCAAAAAAATAATCATTTTATTGATACTTTTTGGTGGGTTCTGGGTAGTTAATTCTAAAGAAGCTTCTTCTGGCATAAATGATTCCATCACGCTGTTGTTATTATTGTGTTAACTAAGTTTCAGCTTAGTTTTTGATTTTGCGATCATTAACCCATAGGTTACCGACTTAAGCGTAATAATCTATAGCTGAACTGCCACTCATGGCATGTTTTGTGACTATCTCAAGTTCTTGTGCTGAAATTTCATCCAAAAGCCTGTCATTACTAGCACTCGACTCATCATAATCAGCGTTTTTCTGCTGTTCGCCGTCTTGAGAAACATGACTGTCAGCCAATTGCAGCCCTTCTTCTGCTAGCATTTCCCGTAGCCGCGGAATAGCTTGCTCCAATAGGTCTCGGGTTTGTGTCTGCGCCACTTGAAATTGCACTTGGGTTTGATCGCCATTAACTTGAACTCTGACCACCATATGGCCAAGCTCTGCCGGATCTAATCGAATTTCCGCATGTTGAATGCCCTGTCCTACCATCGTCATGAGTTGTTGCTTCATCACAGGGGCGAACTTTTGGATCATCTCCTGCATTTGCCCTACCGACTCAGATCCTTGGCGTAACGATAATTGAAATTGCGGCACGTCACTTTTATGCACTGACGTTAAGCTACTTTGATTTTGTATCGCCTTGAGATCCACAGATTCTGCATCAAGAGTAAACTCACCAGCGCTAAGGGCAATGGCATTATTTGCTAGGGCATTACTACTAGGACTATTGGCAGAGGAAGGAATAGCAGACTTATCCATGGATACCGAGAACTCAGCTTTACTCAGGTTAACCCCAGATTCCTTTGAGGTTATTTTGCCTTCAATACTGTCAGGATCGCCTAAAGTTTTGTTTGCATCAACTAAGTTTTTGTTTACATCAACAGCAGCGCTATTGTTATCCATTATGTTTTTATGAATTGAACTAAAGCCACTGCTAAGTGCAAGGGCTGGTTTTTCAGCATTATCTATGGCGCTGGTTGTTGCTAACTCAATCAAAGGGAGTAAGGCTCCACCTTGGATGGGAGTTTGCTGGTTAAAGTCAGTGATCAGCTGATTTAACTCCTTGACTGATAATGCTGACAACTCAGCTGCAGACATTGCACTAAATTCAGATAAATTTTGTAGTTGCTCAGCTGAATAGTCACTTAAAAATTCTGTAGTTGAATCGGCCTCAATAGCCAGCGGCAATATGTTGCCACCTGTTGGTTGGCTATTGGTTTCAAAATTTTCTGCTAAGTCAATTTGAGCAAAGATTAAAGCAATATCGGTTTCTGCAGCAATATGCTCTTGTGAGGCATTGTCATCCACCAGATTGATATCTGTGTTATTTTCAGAAGCTTGCTCAGTGTTACCCTGCATCTCATCAGTTTGAGAAACTTGATTAAGCGCCGACAAAAAAGATGAGCTATCAGTACCTTGCGGCGTCTCTCCCGTTGGGGAATTCGCCATTTTATTGCTATTTCCAAGTAAAATATTACTCACTTGCTGCATAACAAACTCCGAGTTAATAACACCGAAAACCTATTGGTGCTATAAAATTATGAAAGTCACATTGCTGACGCTTTTATTATTAATAACGAACCAAGCAATAAGAGTGCCAGAATAAAAATTAATTAGGCTAAAAACGGATAAGGGAATTTAACGCGGGGTTTTACGAATAAACTGCTGCATCGCAAATTCATCTGAGGCTTTTTGCTCTTGTTTATTGGCTATTTGCTGAGCTTTTTGATCATTTTTAGCTAACAACAATTCAACCGCTTTACGCTTTTGTTGCTTTTGCTGCCAATTAACTTGTCGATGTTGGGTCTGATTTTGTGCTTCTTTAACGGTATTAACTTGCTGCACTAGTGCTTGGTCAATTTGCTTAATAAATTCATGAAAAGAATGATATTCACTGGCACTTAGCGTTTTGCCTTGATTTTCATTCATTTGCTTCATGTACTCGAGACGATAATTATTTAACGCCTCTAATTGCCCCTCACATTTTTGTAGTTCTAATTGTGCAGATTTAAGCTGTAAAGCCGCCTGTTCTTCTGCTTCTTTATTGAGTTTAAGCACTGTAATTAATGGATCAGCCCGGCGCATTATTTACACTGAGCAGCAATCTGCCCAACCATGGTTTGACTGTTATCAAAGGAAATAACATCTTTAAATCCTTGGCGTAAAAATGCATTCATCGCTGGTTGTAACCGAATAGCGTTATCAATGCGTGGATCGCTGCCTTGGGAATAAGCCCCAATTGAAATTAAGTCTCTGTTTTGCTGATAAAGTGAATACATCTGTTTAACCAGACGCATGGACTCTAAATGCTCAGTGCTAATCACCATAGGTGCGACGCGGCTAATGGACTGCTCAATATCAATCGCGGGGTAATGGCCAGAATCTGCCAGCGTTCTTGATAACACAATATGACCATCTAAAATCGCCCGTGACGCATCGGCAATGGGATCTTGTTGATCATCACCTTCGGTAAGCACGGTATAAAATGCGGTAATCGAACCTTGACCTGGGCCGCCGTTACCTGCCCGTTCGACCAAGCGGGGTAATTTAGCAAACACCGATGGCGGATAACCTTTGGTCGCCGGAGGCTCACCCACTGCCAAGGCTACTTCACGCTGGGCTTGGGCGTAACGGGTTAAACTGTCCATCAATAACAATACGTTATAGCCAAGGTCTCTAAAATACTCCGCAATACGTGTTGAGGTTTCACAGGCGCGTAATCGCATCAATGGTGAAGTATCAGCAGGTGCTGCGACCACCACAGATCTGGCTCGGCCTTCTGGGCCTAAAATCTCTTCAATAAACTCTTTTACTTCACGGCCACGTTCACCCACCAGCCCCACCACAATAATGTCAGCAGTGGTGCCGCGAGTCATCATGCCTAACAGCACACTTTTACCCACACCAGAGCCGGCAAACAGGCCCATCCGCTGGCCTTTACCTACGGTCAACATGGCATTAATGGCTCTAACCCCCACATCTAATGGTTCGGTAATCGCGCGGCGCGATAAAGGGTTAATGGGCGGCGCATGACGCGAGGCATGTTGCTCAGTATTTAATGGTCCAAGGCCATCAAGGGGTAAACCACTACCGTCTAAAACTCTACCAAGTAAACTTAAGCCGACATTTAACCCTGACTGCTCACCTAAAGGCTGCACTCTTGCTCCCGGTAACACCCCTCTTAATTCATCAACGGGCATGAGATAAAGTAATTCATCATCAAATCCAACGACTTCAGCCACTAGCTCACCGGCCATGGTTTCGATAGAGCATAAACTGCCAACAGGGGCTCTACAGCCGGTAGCTTCGAGGGTTAAGCCAACAACCCTAACCAGCTGACCACTGGCCACAGGCCGAATGGGGGTGACTTTATTACTATGGAGTTTAAATTTATTTAGTAACTGATGTTGGCGATTTAGCATCATCTACCTCATCAACAAGGTGTAAACCCTCTTCATGTACGACAGAAGAAACATTGTCATCAGTGAGTTGATCCCGCTTTGCTCCCACCACCTTAAGGCTACATTCGCTAGCATCCTCGGCAATGCTAGTGGTGTAGTGACTTGAATCTGACTTAATCGTTTGCACATTGGCCTGAATCGCTGCGACCTGTTGCTGCAAGCCACTAAGAGCTTGACTCATACGCGCTTCAACTCGTAAGTCGACACTGGAGCGCTCGCTGTGAATGATGCAGTCACCGTTTTTAAGAGATGGATCAGCTTCAATTTCCCAACGATTCTTAGCTAATTGCGCTTCACTGTATAATTGATTAACAAGTGCAGCATCATCTGGGCTAAACCTCAGAGTGACTTGTTGTTTTTTAATCGGTAACGAATCTACCCCTTGACGCAGTACAGATAAAATATGTTCAGGATGAGTTTGTAATTCATTACCGACGATGGATTTGGTCAGATTAATGGATAGCTGTAATAGCTCAGCTTCAATTTCAGCATCAAGCACTAATAAGGGTTGCTCAAATTGCTCAACTAAGCCAGATAAACGCTCAAGCATCTCATTAGCTTTGGCTAAACCCACTTCATAACCTTGTTGTTCTCCTTGGCTAAAGCCTTCAGCGTGACCTTGCTCTAAACCTTCAAGCCGACCTTGCTCCGTGCCTTTCGCTAGCCCATCAAGCTGGCCTTGCTCAAAACCTTCTTGTTCAGCTTCAACTCGAATTTGCTCTATTTCAGCCATGGTAGGCGGTAAAAGGGGCTTGTCTTCAGCAACAGGCTGGGAATTTTGACGTCCTAGTTGGCCAAATAAATTTGAGCCAGTGTCAGTTTTTTGTTGGGAAACATCCGGTAATTGCCAATGGCTAAAATCTTCATCAACTTCTGTTAGGTTATTATTGTTATTAGCTTTAGTCATGATTGCTCTGGTTGTACCTCGTTATAAAATCGGCTTAAATCGGACTATAGGAACTCATCACCACCGCCGCCACCGAGTATAATTTCGCCGCTGTCACTTAATCGACGCGCAATCGCAAGGATCTCTTTTTGAGCCATTTCCACTTCACTGATCCTTATCGGCCCCATGGCTTCAAGATCATCACGTAATAGCTCACCTGCTCGCTTAGACATATTACCAATAATTTTGTCAGATAACTGATCATCAGCACCTTTTAATGCTTTCATTAGCACATCTTGTTGAACTTCACGCAGCAAAGCTTGAATACCGCGATCATCTACATCAATTAAGTTTTCAAACACAAACATCAGATCTTGAATTTGCTGCGCCATTTCTTCATCAGATTCACGCATGGTTTCCATGATCTGGCCTTCAACACCCGTATCAAGGAAGTTCATGATATTGGCCGCCGCTTTCAAGCCGCCCATTTTCGCAGCTTGTGCGCCGCCTTGTCCGGCAAATTGTTTTTCCATGATGTCGTTTAATTCTTGCAAAGCTGCTGGTTGAACTTCTTCTAAGTTAGCAATGCGCATCATTAAATCTAAACGGGTATTTTCAGGGAACTGACTGAAGATTTCAGCCGCTTGATCAGGCTCTAAATAAGATAAAACAATAGTTTGGATTTGTGGATGCTCGTTTTGAATAATGGTCGCCACTTGGCGTGCATCCATCCACTTAAGCGAATCTAAGCCTTTAGCGCCACTGCCCATAATAATTTGTTCAATCAAATTACCGGCTTTGTCTTCACCTAGGGCCGCAGTTAATGCTTTGCGGACAAACTCTTCACTGTTAAAACCAATGGAAGAAAACTTCTGAATCTCTTCCAAAAACAGCTTATGCACCCCAATGACTTTCTCTTGACCAAAGTCTTGCATGGCGGCCATGGCCATACCGACTTTTTGCACTTGTTTTGGCTCTAAGTGCTTTAAGATTGAGGCGGCATCTGCTTCACTTAAGCTCAGTAACAAAATAGCAGTTTTATCAATGCCACTCAGCTCTTCAAGAGTAGCCTGTTCGCCTACGGGTGCTACCAGGGTATTATTTGCCATCTTCTTGTAACCAACTCTTAATTACTTGGGTAGAAAGTTCAGGTTCATTAGCCACTAATGCCCTTATCGACTTAATCATATCATCATCTTTATGCAGGTTTGGTATTTGAATCGAGCCATCATCGGCATAGCTATAATCTGCTTGTTGGCTATTGAGCATACCCAAGGTATCGGCGGCATACTGATCTTCAATCTCAGCCAATTCATGACCTAAGCGCGGCTCTTCGGGCATCTCGACTTCGTCGTTATTAAACAAACGATTTAACATAGGGCGAATCACAAACAAAATCAGCACTAAGACTAAAAACGCCCCTAACACCAATCTCACCGCGCGCCAAAACCAAGGCTGCTCCCACATTTCAGCGGCGGGCAGCTCTTCAATAAGCTGGTTCATAAACGGTACTGTGACCACTTCTAAGCTATCACCACGTTGACTGGTAAAGCCCATCGCCCCTTCAAGTAAGCGACGAATATTGGTTAGCTCTTGTTCGGTGCGCGGAATGCGGGTCACTATGCCACTTTCATCAGCTGGTCCCGGTTTATAATCAATGGCCACCGACACACTGACTCTGCGCACCACACCCACTTGCTGGCGGGTATGGCTGATGGTGGTATCAAGTTCAAAATTACGGGTTGCTTCTCGATGGCTATTGCCATTAACGGCTGTAGTTTGCTCTGCGCCTGCTTCTTGTGGAATATCTGAATCCATAGGAGGCTGATTGGTTAATGCCCCTGGAATGCCACCCATTGATTGACCGCTTGAATTACGCTCTATGGTCATTTCACTGCGTACAGCGGGTAAATCAGGCGAAAAGCGTTTCGCGGTTTGCTCAATCGCGGTGAAGTCCATGTTGACATCCACTTGAGAAGTGAAGTTTTCAGGGCCTAGAATAGGCATTAATATCGAATCGATTTTGTTACGATATTCTGCTTCTTGATGCTGCACTAATTCAAGCTCGCGGCGGGCTCTTGAGGAGGCGCCATCTTGGCTACCTGAATTTAGCAGGCGGCCATTTGAATCGGTCACTGTCACCCGGCTTGGCTCTAAGCCTTGTACTGCTGAGGCGACAATATCAACGATAGAGTCAATTTCTTCTTGGCCAAGGCTACCACGACGAACGCTCACAACTACGGTAGCGCTAGGTTTAGATTTATTACGGGCAAACACATTTTCTTTGGGAATAGCTAATATCACTTTGGCGCGGCTAATACTTTTTAGCTCTTCTATCACTCTGGCTAAATTAACTTCTTGGCTTTGTTTTAGGCGGGCTTGCTCCATGCGCTGACTAACACCAAAACCGCTGTCTTGGCTTAAATAATCGGTTGGTTGACTACTGGCTTCAACGCCTGCACGGCCCAGCAGCAGTTTGACATTTTGATATTTGTTTTCAGGAATACTGACTACATCGCCGGAGATTTTATAGACAATTTTATTCTTATCTAAAACGTCCAATACTTGGATCATTTCAGCAGTTTCCATTTGCCCTAACGGCCTATATTCAGGCTCTTGCGCCCAAATAATCATAAATACTGCCAGCACAAGACATACAGCTAAAGCCAATATCATAGTGATTTGACGCATAAAGTCAGCACTACCAAACGAGCTTTTCAAGCCAGGTTTATTTTCCTGCTGAATCCCTGTGCTATCGACTTTATCTGAATCTAATACTAGATCTGTGCTCACAATATTTACCTACTTCAATACCAGAATATCAACAACAATACTATTAACAAAAGCCTAAACAGGCATACTCATAATTTCTTTATACGCTTCTACAAGTTTGTTTCTCACTTGCACCGTTGCTTCAAATGCAACCCCGGCTTTTTCACGGGCAATCACGGTATCAGATAAGGTCACAGTGCTATCGCCCATCTCTAATCGGGTGGCTAAATTAGCTGAGTTTGATTGTAAATCAGCCACGCCACCAACCGCTTGAGATAACAATTGGCCAAAGTCAGCACCAGAAGTATTACCGACTTTTTGAATCATATCCGCTTGAATAGGTAAGCCAAGATTAGGCGAAATCTCACCCTTTAAGGATTGCATTTCTTGTAAAAAAGGATTTGAACTAATCTGCATTGTAAACTCCATTCGTCGGATATTTGACGACTTAAAAACAGTTACAATAGATTTAGCAAGTAGGATGCCAACAATAGCTTAAATACACTTAAGCCCATGAAAAGAGCTTAAAAACAACTTGAAAGGGTGAAAAATACACAAAATAGAACCGCTTTAGTATCATCAAAGCGGTTAAGCTAATATTTTAGAATTTAGAGTTAAGTATAACAATGAACTAAACGTCGATATTTAAGCAGGGACTTGAATACCTAAGTCACGCATTTTAGCCATTTTATAGCGCAATGTTCTGGCGCTAATTCCCAGCTTCTCAGCTACGTCTTTACGGCTACCATTACATAGATTTAAGGTTTCCAAAATAATCACATGCTCTTGAGCCTGCAGTTCGCCCCCAAGCCCGTCCGTTTCAGCAGCGGCCACGGGTTGCTCATTGGGGCTCAAAGTAACATCTTCAGCTTCAAGAATAATATCCGCGCCAGTTATCTCCTCGCCATTATTCAGTATCAAGGTGCGCTGAATAACATTATCCAGCTCACGGACATTACCTGGCCAGCGATAAGCCAATAAACGACGACAAGCTATCTCATCTAACTCTGGCACTGGTGAGACATTAAATGCCTTAGCATGCTTAACCAGCAAGTGCCTTGCTAAGGGTAAAATATCAGCCGGTCGTTGGTTTAATGCCGGCCAGGTTAGTGGAAATACATTAATGCGGTAATATAAATCTTCTCTAAATGCGCCCGATGTTGCCATGGACTTTAAATCACGGTTTGAAGTGGCAAGTACCCTCACATCAAGAGCTATGGTTTTACGGCCACCTAAACGCTCAACTTCACGCTCTTGCAGTACTCGCAACAATTTGGCTTGCAGCCCTAGCTCCATTTCAGAAATTTCATCAAGCAATATGGTGCCGCCTTGAGCCTGTTCAAATTTTCCAGGGCATGCCTGATAAGCGCCTGTAAAAGCGCCTTTTTCATAGCCAAATAAGGTGGCTTCAAGCATATTTTCAGGTATTGCTGCGCAATTAATGGCGATAAAAGGTTTTTCTGCTCGAGGGCTGTTTTGATGAATATAACGTGCTAGCACTTCTTTGCCCGATCCACTTGGCCCCATGATCATCACTGAAGCATCAGAGCTTGCCACCCGCTGGGCAATATTCAGTAGCGCCAAGCTTTTGTCATCGGCGACCACGGGTTGACCTAAATTTTGTTTAAGGGGTAAGTAGCGAGATACCTGATTTAACAACACTTCAGGCGCAAAAGGTTTAGCCAGATAATCCGCCGCACCAAGTTTTATGGCGCTAACCGCACTGTCAATGGTGGCAAAAGCGGTCATTAATAAAATGGGGACTTTACTATGGTTTTGCTGTAAATAGTTTAATAGCCCTAGCCCGCCAATACCTTCCATTTGCACATCACTGATAACCATATCAAACGTCGTGGTTTTCATGGTAATAATGGCCTCTTCTGCAGAGCCCACATCAACGCAGTCATATTGGGCTAACATCAAGGTATCAAGTAAGGCTTCACGCAGCGCAGCATCATCTTCAACTAACAGTAACTTGGCTTCACTCATGGGATCCCTCCACTATTTTTTTGGCTTGTTCCGTGTCTTTAGCCATAGGAAATGATAGTCGAATTAAGCTGCCTTTGTGCGGCTGCGATGTCACCTGTAATCTGCCGCCATGATTTCTCACCACGGTTTGCACTACCGCTAAGCCTAGGCCTGTCCCTTGGCTTTTAGTGGTAAAAAAAGGCTCCAATACTTGTTGCTGCATCTCTTTTGATAAACCCTTACCGTTATCAATCACATCGATATTAATGCCGTGTTCATCTTCGCCAGTCACAATCTGAATTTCTGTGGCATTGGCCTCTAGGCTGTTCATCACCAGATTGTTAATCGCCGAGCTTAAGGCATTCGTGTTAGCCATAATGTGTTTATCGGTTTGATCAATAAAGTGTAATTTACACTGTTTGTTTTCAACAATGGGCTCACAATTTGCCAGCACAGGCTCAATAATATCTGCAGTAGATGTCGACTCTGCGGCGCCATCTTGTTTGTTTCTTGCCATCAGTAGCATGTCATTAACTTGACGCTCTAGCTCATTAAGCCTATCGACTAACTTGCCTTGAAAACGCTTTTTAGCCGTATCATTTAATTTAGGGCTAGCAAGGTTTGATGCATATAACATCGCGGCCGATAATGGCGTTCTGACCTGATGCGCCAAGGTTGCCACCATTTTGCCCAGTGCTGATAAGCGCTGTAAATGAGAGAGGTTTTTCTGTAATAAGCGGGTTTCAGTTAAGTCAGTTAACACAATTAACTGCCCAGGCTCTGGCGACAGCGGAGTAATCGCCAGCTTTACTCGGCGGCCATCTTTTAGTGACACTTCATAACCGTCATCATCTTGGGGTGAAAAAGCGCGGTTAATAATGTCAAACCACTTGGCCCCTTGCAGCGGCCGGCCTAATAAGTCAGTTGCGACTGGGTTGGCCAAGGTCACAATACCGTCACCATTGATAATCACTACACCTGAAGGCATAGCTTGAAGAATATGCGCCATTTGATTAGACATATTAGCTGCCTTTTGCGGACGTGATGTTTCAGCTTGCAGATCGAGGTTCACTGATTGACGCAGTGTAATTGGCGCTGCTGGCGCCTCGCTGACAATTGCTGCAGGCTCGGCTAGTTTGTAGCTATCACAATACTGCGGCTGTTCTACTAGTGATTGCGCTGAATACATGGTCACTCCGTCAAAATAATAACTTTTCACAAGCTAATGCATGAGGTATGCCAGTTTCAGAACATTTATATTTCTGAAAACAAAAAAGCATGCCATAAGGCATGCTTTCTTTTCTTTTTCAATTAATTAAAGAACTTATACTCGTGAGTAATTTAATCCTTACCCATGCCATACTTACGCATTTTTTCAACCAAGGTGGTTCGGCGTATGCCTAACATTTCAGCGGCTCTGGCAACCACGTTATCTTGTTGCTCTAACGCTTGGCGGATCATGTCAATTTCAAGCTCTGCCAATAAATCCTTAAGGTTTACCCCTTCAGGCGGTAATTCACTTGGAAAGCGGGTATCAGGTAGCTCTATGGGTTCCTCATCACTGAAGATAGATGCTAATGCATCACGCTCTTGCTGCTCTTCACTGACTTCAACACAATACTCTGGCACATCGATATAACGATATTTTCTTGGTAAGTCATTCACATCAACCAAGCCACCAGGGAATAAAATCGTTAAACGCTCGACTAAATTCGACAGTTCGCGGACATTACCAGACCAATTATGGGCCTTTAATGATTCGATTGCGCGCTGGGTAAAGCGGATTTTACCGCGGCCTTCGTTAAAAACACGGCTCACAAGCTCTTGCAATAATAATGGCACATCATCACTGCGCTCACTTAATGAAGGCATTTCTATTGGAAACACATTCAAACGATAATATAAATCTTCTCGAAATTCATTTTCGCTGATCATGGTTTCTAAGTCACGGTGAGTGGCCGCAACAATGCGTACATCGGTATTGATGGTTTTAGAACCACCGACACGTTCGAATACTTTTTCTTGCAATACCCGCAGTAACTTTACTTGCATTTGCAGTGGCATGTCGCCGATTTCATCAAGAAACAGCGTGCCATTTTCAGCTAATTCAAAGCGGCCTTTACGGGTTGAAATCGCCCCAGTAAATGAGCCCTTTTCATGGCCAAATAGTTCACTTTCTAATAACTCAGGCGGAATGGCACCACAGTTGACCGGGATAAATGGTCCATCGCGGCGATCAGACATGTAATGAATATTACGGGCTACCACTTCTTTACCTGTGCCAGACTGACCCAGTACCAGCACGGTTGCGTCAGAGCTGGCCACTTGGCTAATAAGGTGTCTGACATTGGCAATACCTTCACTGCGGCCCACTAAACTTCTGAACAGTTTAGTTTGGTTAGCGCTGGTGGGTGTTTGCGGCTGTTTAGCTTGGCCATAGACTTGACAAAAATGCAGTAATTCGGTCAATTGCGGGTAGCTTATTGGCTCAGCAATGGTGCCTAATACGTTGCCACCATTAAGGTTACTTTCACCTGATAATAGCACTGGCTGCCAAGGCATTGATGACTTCACGCTTTTAATAAACTCAGCCGTGACTGACTGGGTATCAAGCACTAACGCCCGATAACGACAGTCTGCGGTTAATGAGGCAAGATCGTCTTTAGTAATTAGATGATACTTTTCATCTAAAAAATCAAAAATACAACAAAGACGAGAGACACGCTCAGAAGGGTCAGCAACAATTAATATTCGTTGTTCTATTTGCATCATTAAGAAGGCCAAAGCTCGAGTTATTATTATTTCACAGCCATTATCACGCTATACGAGATAAAACGGAAGTGCGACTTGATTGTGATTATTATATGCAATATGGATAAATATTTGGTGACAAACTTACCACAAATACATTAATACAACATCCTACCTATACGCTTTGGTTACACATAGTGTAAACACGGACATCTGCGCAATATAGTTTAAACGTTTTTATAAAATGAATATTGTATTATCAGCCAGTGAGAATCAAGTGACAAACCACAAAATTACAGCATCTCATTGATTTAATAAATTAACAGATGATTTAGTAAACAGATGCAAACAAACTGTTACCGGCTTTACGGCATTGAAAACCGACAAAAGGCGCTAAAAGCGCCTTTTGTTAATCAACACTTAACTAGCTTCAGAGGTTACTTGGTGCATTTCTTCTGGGATAGCATCCCAACCTTCTTTAATGGTTCGTAACAACCCCGCTACTTCATCAATGGCTTCAGCATCATTATTGATGTTGGCATCTGATAATCTGCGCAACATAAAGTCATATAACTGAGTTAAATTTCCGGCGACATCACCATCGGCTTCCATATTTAAACTGCCATTAAGCCCAGACACAATGCCAATAGCCTTACCCAATAACTCACCACGGCTGGCGATATCACCTTGATCAATGGCATATTTTGCTTGAGCAAGTCTTTCAAGTGCACCTGCTAATAACATTTGTATAATTCGGTGTGGCGACGCCACTGCCATGCCACTTTCGATTGATACCTTGCGATATGTCTGCAGTGAACCTCTCATAATTACCTACCTATTTGCATCTATAGATTTATATACGTTTATTTGGCGCTTAGCCGCATTGCCAGCCTGAAGTAATAGCTTGCGATGCTCTAACACTCTCGTAGCCTTTATAAATAAAGATTGAGTGTAATCAAACTGACTTTCAAGTACTGCTCTATCAGTAACGCTATCATCGTTAACTAACGCTTGAATGACAATTTCACGCCGCTGAATAAGTACCTGCAATTGTGATACCAACTCATCAACTTGTTCATCTTCCGGTTTAGCCTGTTCTATTTGCGTAATAGCGGAAAACGCTGCTGAATTGAGTTGTTCAAGTTCACTAAGGATGGGATTCACTGAGTACTCCAACGTAGGGGAAATAATGTTAAGCAGTATTTAGGGCTCAAAAGCGAGTTACATCGTCAAAGCATCGCCAAAGTAGCCCTATTGAATTTGTATTAAGTATTCTTCACCACACCAGGCATTGAATCTAAGGCATTAAACAAAGAGCTCGACTGGGAGTTAAGGCTTGCCACCACTAAATCCATCGCATTAAATTGTTTATATAAGCGATCACTTAATGACTCCATCCTTAGATTTAACGCTTCACGACTATCTTCAAGGCGAGACAACTGATTATTAACTGTTTCATCGCGGCCATCAATAATGCCACCTGTTTCTAAATAGCTTTCAACAAAGGTATCTAAGCGTGACGCTAGGCCAGTATCCTCAGTAATAAACATCTCTTTAATGCCGCCTTTATCGGCTTCAATGGCCTCTGATAATTTATCATCATCAATTTCTAGCAAGCCTTCACGAGTGGTGGTAATGCCAATATTCATTAGCATTTGTGAACCGCTACCTGAGCTGGTTTCAAAACTACTGGAAATAATATTTCTTAACTGACTTTGTAATGTACGAGTTAACGGATCACCCTGTAAAATACCGGACTCTTCAGTAGCAGGATCATAACGAGACAAATCCTGCATCGTGGTCATTAAGGCATTATAACTTTCCACAAAATCATTAATGGCAGTGGTAGCTTTATCGGTATCTTCATCCACGGTAATGGTGGTGGTTTTGCCAATATCAGCATCGGTTAACTCAAGGCTGACACCCGTTATCACATCACTGACATCATTTGAAGTAGAAGTAATCGTAACGCCATCAACGGTTAATACAGCATCTTGGGCTGGGGTAAGCTCAGTCATGGTAAAGGCATCAGCTAGGCCGGTGCCGCCATCGGTGTCAGTTGCGGTAACGGTAATTAAATTGTCAGTGCCAGTATTTTTAGCACCTAGAATAAGCTGCGGGCCATTATCACCGTTAATAATGGTGGCGGTGACCCCGTCATTATCTTCAGATGCGTTAATCTTTTCCATGATGTCAGTTAAGCTGTCTTCAGCGCCGACCTCAATATCAAAGCTGTCACTGCCGACACCAATGCTTAACGAACCTTCACCTATGGGGCTATCAGCATCTACAACAGCAGCTGAGCCAACTTTTTGACTCTGGGCTAATTGCTCGACAATGACTTGATATTTACCCGGTACTGCACTTTCATCTACCGTGGCGTTAAAATAATCGCTATTGGATTGCGACACTTTATGGCTGTCAAAGGTTGCAGATTCTGTCAGCACTTTAAGTGATGTTTGGAACTCTGACAGTGAGCTTTTTAGTAACCCAATACCGGATATTTGCGCATTTAGTTTGCCTTCAGTTGCATTGAAGGTGGCAATTTTACCGGCACTTTCAGCATCAACAAGCGCAGTAACAATACCTGCGATATCCATACCAGAACCAATACCAACTGATGTTAACCCCATTGCGACCTCTTTAATGCAATATCTGCTATCTAATTTGGAATAATCATAACTTTTATGATTATTGTTTTAAAACAATGACTACACTGCAGTTTCCATAAAAATACTGGCAATGTCTGTGAGCTTGCTCGCCATTTTTAATGCTTCTTCATTGGGAATTTGACGAATTAAATCACCAGTTTTAACGTCAATAACTTTAACCACCGCCAACCCTGACTCTTCATCAATATTAAAGGCTAAGCTTTTTTGCATTAGCGATAATTGCTGATTAATATCATCAACTGCTTGCTGTAATTGTTCAGCGTCGGCTTTAGCCGTTTCATTGACTTTATCTGTGGTGCGCGCCACATCGCCGGCTTTTTGAATGCCCTCTTCAGCCAGTGCGGTTGATGCTTGGGCGGCATTTTTTTCCGCAAGGGTTGCTAAACTATCTTTACGCACTGCAGCATTGGCCACATTGGTGATATTGACATCCATGATGCACCTCAACAAACTCAATAACTCAAGCAATTAATGTGCCAACCAAGAGGGTGGCGATAAAAGGCAACAAGTAGAAAAACCACAATCGATTTAACTTAGTTACCAATGCGATAATTGCCACACATAAACAGTCACCCAAACAAGTGACCAATCATTCACTTTGCTAAAAAGCACAAAGGGAGAATCGTTGCCGAGTCTCCCTTTAATTCTAATCTTAGCGTAATGCTAGTGCGTTATTAGCGCGATGTTAATTAACGCTTCGATGTCATTATAAAAGAGACAATGCCGTTTGCGGTAACTGGTTAGCTTGCGACAGCATCGCTGAAGACGTTTGTGACAGAATTTGCTGCTTAGTTAACTGCGCCGTTTCTGAAGCAAAATCCACATCTTGAATACGACTGCGGGCATCAGTTACGTTAGCTTGAATATTGCCTAAGTTATTAATGGTGAAGTTCATCCGATTTTGCACCGCACCTAAGTCGGCACGTTGACTATCGATGGTTGCTAGTGCCGAATCAATAACAGCGATAGCATTCTGCGAGCCTGCATAATCAGAAATATCAATGTCGTTTACACTCACATCATCAGAAGTACCTGTAAGTGCAAAAGCTCCTGTACCGGCTAAAGCCAAATCTGTTGTATCTGAAGGGTCCATGTTTAACGCGCCCTCAAACACTACCCCGTCACCAGCATCATTAACTCTTGCGTATACCCCTAAAGGTTCAGAAAAACCATTCAAAGCTTGGTTATATGCATCAGCAGCTGCTGCCGCATCAGTTTCACTTGCCATCTTAGAAAAATCCACAGTCATGTCAGTTGTATTACCATCTTTATCTGTATAAGTGAATTTTTCAGTTGTTAGTGGAGTTCCAGAATTAAAAATAGTCACTAAATTGGTATCAGTAACAACTGAAGCCGTTGAGTTGACTGCGTCTTGGCTTGTTGTTAATGCATCTGCAGAGATATCACCCAAAGTCACAGAAATGGTTTCATTGGCATTTGAGCCAACCTGGAATGATTGCGTACCGTAATTACCATTCAATAATTTCTGGCCACCAAAAGAAGTGGTATCAGCAATACGGGTTAATTCAGTTTGCAGTGAGCTTACTTCTTTTTGCATTGCTTCGCGGTCAGCAGCAGAGTTTGAACCGTTAGCCGATTGCAATGATAAATCACGCATACGCTGTAAAATATTGGTTGACTCGCTCATAGCGCCTTCAGCAGTTTGCGCAATTGAGATACCGTCATTGGCGTTACGCATTGCGACACCAATACCGTTAACCTGACTAGTCATACGGTTTGAAATTTGTAAACCGGCGGCGTCATCTTTAGCGCTGTTAATGCGCAAACCTGATGATAAACGCTCCATTGAGGTTTGCAGACCGCCATTGGCACCGTTTAATGAGTTCTGAGCCTTCATTGAAGTGACGTTAGTATTAACTGAAATAGCCATGTATTGCCTCTCTTATATTTAATAGTGCCTGCCACTCAGGTCAGACGATACTTATCTTCGACAAATACTGTAACGGCGGCGACTAAAAAAGCTTTAGCAAAAAATTAAAACTTTTTATTAAATTCAATTAAAAAAGGCGATTTAACGCGCAATAAACTCGCTTAAACGACTATTTTAGCAACAGCATTTAAAAAGCTTAAATGCAAAAAAGCAGCCTATAAAGGCTGCTTTGATTTTAAGCTCAGCAAATTAATTAAAGCGATTACACTGCGCTTATAGTTATTCCTTAACTCGCTAGCTAAATAGTTATTAACCTAGCAATGACAAGGCAGTTTGTGGCAACTGGTTTGCCTGAGTCAACATCGCTGATGAGGTTTGTGACAGAATTTGCTGCTTAGTTAACTGCGCCGTTTCTGAAGCAAAATCCACATCTTGAATACGACTGCGGGCATCAGTTACGTTAGCTTGAATATTGCTTAAGTTATTAATGGTGAAGTTCATCCGATTTTGCACCGCACCTAAATCGGCACGTTGGCCATCAATTTCAGAAATGGCAGCATCAATAACTGTGACCGCATTTTGTGAACCCGCATAAGATGTAATATCAATGTCATTTACGGCAGTATTACCAGAATCCGCTGCACCGATAGTAAAGGCTGCTGAAGGGGCCGTAGCTTCAGTCAAAGCTAATGTACTTTCATTATTTAAAATACCTTTCATACTGAATCCAGTACCTGCAGCATCAAGCTCCGCAAACACTCCTGTAGCCTGTGACGCTCCATTTAAAGCATTATTAATTGCGTCGACCGCACCAGCCGCATCTGTTACTTTCGAAAAGTCAACGGCTAAATCTTCAGTTGCAGCAGTAGTATTTACTTTATATGCAAAAGAAAAAGTTGTATCAGCAATGACTGCTGTAGTTTCTGTAGCATCATAAGTACCAACAACACTCTTACCTTCCTTTCCAATTGCATCAGCAGAGATATCACTAAGGCTTACTGAAATGGTTTCATTGGCATTTGAACCCACTTGGAATGATTGTGTGCCGTAATTACCATTCAATAATTTCTGGCCACCAAAAGAAGTGGTATCAGCAATACGGGTTAACTCTGTTTGCAATGCACCTAATTCTTTTTGCATTGCATCACGATCAGCTGATGAATTTGAGCCATTGGCTGATTGCAGTGACAAATCACGCATACGTTGCAAGATGTTGGTGGATTCTTGCATCGCGCCTTCAGCGGTTTGCGCAATTGAGATACCGTCATTGGCATTACGCATTGCCACCCCGATACCATTGATTTGGCTGGTCATACGGTTTGAAATTTGCAGGCCTGCTGCATCATCTTTAGCGCTGTTAATGCGCAGGCCAGATGATAAACGCTCCATTGAGGTTTGCAGGTTGCCATTAGCGCCATTTAAACTGTTTTGCGCTTTCATTGCGGTGACGTTGGTATTAACTGAAATAGCCATGATACTTTCCTTTTTTAGTAGCATTGCCAAGGCTAAGCGCTTGGCTAAACTTGTTAATAAAGTTATTGACCCAGCCGCTCTATCCCTATTGATTTGCGGCTGAAAACGGTTGACTCAATAACCTTTAAACAAAATTAAATGAATAAATTAACATTAAAAGTTGTTGTTAGCTTTTGGGTATTGGTTGCTATTTTATTTGGGCTTTTATTGATAAAACGATTAGTTATATCAGCCTATAAAACACCCTTACCCAATGACTGACATTGCAGTTTCATCGCGCTTGTTAAATGTAATCAAACAAGCTCGTTGAACCCACCTTGCTGAAAACACTTGATACGGCATTAAGTGCTAACTGCTGTTTTTCAAACTCAATAATGGCTTCGGCATAATCTAAATCTTCTAACATCGACAAGGCTGATGCGTTGATCACCTTCTCGTCGGTGTGATTCGATTTGTACTGGTCCATTACTTTTAAGCTGTTGCCAACCTCACCGCGCTTAGCGCTCATTTGATTGACACCACTATCGATATTATTCAACAACTGTGCCAACTCCGCTTTACCTTGTGGGGTTTGTATCTTGTCGCCACTTTGCAGCAAGCTAATTGCCTGGCTAAAACTGTCTAAAATACTGACCTCAGCCATAGGCTCAAGGGTAAAACTGTCGCCCGCCATCGGCTCGCCATCTAGCTTTACTTCCATGCCATTTATCTTAATTGGCATTGAACTATCAAAATCTGCCACTGTTGTCAGTACGTTATTGGCGCTATCTCTGACTTCAACATCCACCCCACCTGCGCCATTGTCGATAAAAGCAAACTGATAAGTATCTGCAATATGTGCTGCACTATCGGTAATTTTGGCGCTATCGACGCTAAACTCACCTTGCTGGCCTGCCATATAATTGGCGCTATAATCGCCCATGGCATTGAGCGCGTTCATAAAAACAGCATCACCGGGCATATTGGTATCAGTGAGTACCCCTGAGGCAATAATGCTTTCGCGGGTGCCTGAGTCGCCGTTGTAAATAATTTGACCATTGGCATCAAACTCAAATGGTGCGCTGCCAGTTTTATTGCCAGCAAATAAGTAATTGCCTGACTCATCTTTTTTGTTGGCAATGGCCAACATTTGATCGAGCGTTTTTTGCATTTCATCGGCAATAGTTTGCCGCTCGTTGTCGGTCATGCTGCCGTTTGAGCCACGCAATAATTGCTCTTTCATGCTGCCAGCTAAATTATCTAAATCCCCCAGTAAGGTTTCTGTTTGATTAAGGTGGTTTTCACCGTAATCAATATTTCTTAAATACTGATCAACTAAGTTATTTTGCTGGTTTAACTTATCGATACCAATGGCGGCCACGGGGTCATCACCGGCGGTATTAATTTTTTTGCCTGTGGCTAATTGCTCAAGGATTTTACTGGTCTCAGATTGGCCTTTGGCTATGCTGTAGCTGTTTTGCTGAAACATTTGCGCCGTTGAAATTCGCATAATTAATTCTCCTAGCGAACTGAGCTAAGTAATGAGTCAAACATCTGCTGGGCAGTTGTCATGATGCGAGCTGAAGCTTGATACGATTGCTGAAAGCGCATTAAATTGGCCGCTTCTTCATCTAAATTTACCCCAGACTCACTTTGCACTCGGTTATAGGCTTGCTGATACATGGCATCATTTGAGGCCAAGCTCACCGCTGCAGCTTGCGTTTTGCTGCCGATATCCAGTTTGGTGCCTTCAAACACCCCGGTTAAGGTGGTTGAGCCATTATTCATAATGTTGGCATCGGCCAATTGCGCCATAGCAACCGCATTACTGTTGTCGCCTTCGGCAAAGGACAAATCAAAGCTATAGCTGTCAGTGACACCTGCTGAAGATGAGTCGTTAATTTCAAAACTAAAACCAAAGCCGGTGTCAATTTGCGGCGGGGTAAACGGCGCTGATGGCCCAACGATAGTTCCGTTGGCATCCAGTACTTGAAAAGTATTTTTAGCGGTATCAATTTTAACGGTAAGCTCACTACCCGTTTCAGGGAAGCTGGCATGAGTTCGGTCAATGTCTGTGAGCTTTACACTGGTGTTACCTGAGTTGCCTGAGTCAGCTGAGATATTAGGCCCTGCTGCAGCTATGCCTCTTGGATCTGTCATTGCCACATTGAGCCCTGCTGCAGCGCCCGCATTAGGTCTAATTTCAAAACGGTCGCCATCAGCAAAACTGCCAGCATCAATTTCAATACTAAAACCATTGCCGCCTTCAAGCTGATTGCCATTAAGGGTTAGTGGCTCAACTTTGCCTGTTTGGGTGTCTTTAAGCTCATAGGTGTTTGGCGCAGTGAAAGATAATTCGTATGCGCTGCCGGTTAATTGGCCTACATCGTCAATATTAACTTTCAGATTGGCGTCACCAGTGTTGGTACTGTAGGCACCGACTCGACCTGCGGCCATGCTGGGGTCGTTAATATCAGTAAAAATATTGCTGCCAATATTGCCGTCTAGGTCAAAACCATTTTGCTGCATTTGGTTAAAGGCATCTGCCACGCCTAAGGCCAGTTGCCCTAGCTCTTGAGAGGCTGGAATTAAGGTTTGATCACGAAAGTTAAATAACTCGCCTAATTGGCCACCTAATTTAGAGCCGTCAATCACTAACGTGCTATTACCGGTTGATGTGGTTAGCCTTGGCTCATTCGAAAAGGGATCGCCTGTAGTGGTGCCGACTTGCATCGCCACTTCACCGGACACTAGCATCACTGAGCCGCCGAGCATGACGCTTTTAGCGCCATTATCTAGCGGGATAACATTAACTTCAGAATATTCGCTTAGCTCTAAAATCAGCGCATCTTGTCGGTCTAATAATTGGCTGTCAGCCCCTGGCGACTTCATGATCTCGAGGTTGATGTTGGCAAGCTCAGTACTGATCTCATTAATGCGATCAGCAACCGCGCCGATTTGCGCATTGGTTTGCTTCATTTGCGAGTCAAGGTGGCTTTGCATTTGATTAAGGCTGTTAGCCACTTGCCCGGCAGAGCTAAGCATGTTGTTACGCATACCGAGATCTGTCGGTAAATCGCCAACATTATTAATGCTGGTAAAAAAGTCATTTAAACTGGCTGGCACCATGGCGCCAATTTGCGAGAACAGCTGATCCATTTCGTTCATTTTGCTGTAACGGGTTTCAGCACCACTCATGGAGGTTTGGCCAATGCGCAGCTCTCTTGCGGCATATTCGTTATAAACCCTTTTCACATCAGATACGTAAGTACCTGTACCATAAAAGCTACTACCGATTTGTTGGGACCCTAATGACGATTGCTCTGCAACTTGGCGGTGATAGCCCACGGTATTGGCATTGGCAATGTTATTACTGGTGACGCCCATTTGCGATTGGGCTGCCATAACACCTGAACGGGCAATGTTTAATAAATCGATAGCCATTAGTTAGTCTCTTTTGGTAATACGGACTTAAGTCCATTGGTTACTGACTCCATGACTTTCAACACTTTATTGGCGTATTGAGGATCAGTTGCGTAACCTGCTTGTTGTAGGGCATGAATAAATTTGGCGGGCTGTGCTGCCACTTTTTTGGCTTCTTGGTAGCGCTCGCCATTGGAGATGAATGACACAAAGTCATTAAAGCTTTGTTCAACGTTGTCGTACATTCTGAAGTCTGCTTGTTGTTTTACTGCCACCCCTTGCTCAAACTCTAAGGTGTTGACTGAGGTTTTATCGCCGTCCCAGCGTCTGTCGGCTTTGATATTAAACAAGTTGTTGCTGGCTGTGCCGTCATCACGACGGATCATTTTTTGACCCCAGCCAGTTTCTAATGCCGATTGCGCCAGTAATACTTCAGGGGTGGTGCCAAGCTGTTTCGCGGCCTTTTCAGCATGGGGATAAAGCACTGAGACAAAATGTTGCGGGCTGTCAAACTGATTCGGCGTTGGTGCCATCGATTGCGGCAAGCTATTGCCACTAGTGGCAACACGATCACCAGCCAAAACTTGATCTAATTCTTGGCTATCAATTATCGGCTTAGCCATTGCAGCGTTCGCAGTTGAGATATTAACAGTTGAGTGATCAGACATTGAGTGATTAGGCATTGTGTGGTTAAACATTGACTGATCAGCCTCTGAGCGCTCAGGGGCAGAATTTGCACTCACCACTGTGCTAAGAAAATCTACCGGCTTATTCGTAGAGTTAACTAATGACTGTGTACTGTTAGCGTCAATATTACCGCGCAGCACTGAGGCTGGGGTAAAACCGCTTTCTTGGGGAGAAAGTTGCTGCACCATCATGTCTGCGATGCCCAACATACCTTTGTTTGATAAATCCACCGACATTTGTTGATCGCGCATGTTTTCAAAAAATTCGGTGGTTTCACTGTTCATCGGGCTGTCTGATTTAAAGACTGCGTTAGCTTCACGCATACTTTTCATCAGCATTTGAATAAATATCCCTTCAAACTGTTTGGCGACTTCTTGTAATGCCGCCTTCTCGTCTTTCTGGGCCTTGGAACGTAATGAATCTAGTCCCCCTAGATCCAGATAGTTCGATGAATTTGACAGCTTTTCCATAGTCATACCGACAATTTTTAGATGATGATAAGCTCTCCATGCAAAGCGCCTGCCATCTTTAACGCTTCTAATATTGCCAGTACATCTGAAGGGGCAGCGCCCACCAAATTTACCGCTCTGACTAGCTCATCGAGCGAGGTGCCAGGGTCAAATAAAAACATTCGGCTATCGTCTTGGGCAACATCTATGGTGCTATCGGTTGTAACAACCGTTTGACCATCCGAAAACGGATTAGGTTGTGATACTTGGGTCGCTTCAGCAATGGTGACGGTTAAGCCACCATGGGTCACAGCTGCTGGCATTAAGCGTACATTTTGCCCCACCACTATGGTGCCCGTACGCGAATTGACTATCACTTTGGCTGACTCATCGGCCATATCAACTTGAATGTTTTCAAGGGTCGATAAAAATGACACTCTTTGGGATGCATCACGAGGCGCACTCACTTGCACCGAGGTAGCATCAAGCGCCCTTGCCATACCGGGGCCAAGCAAATCATTAATGGCTTGTTCCATGTTTTTGGCGGTTGAAAAATCTGCACGGCGCAAGTTAAAGGTGAGGTGATCGCCACTGGCAAAAGGTGACATCACGCTGCGCTCCACAATAGCGCCGCTAGGAATACGCCCAACGGTAGGAGTATTTTGTATCACCCGTGAACCGTCTTGACCTTCTGCGCTAAAGCCACTGACCACCAAGGTGCCTTGGGCAATGGCGTAAACATTACCATCAACCCCTTTTAAGAAGGTTTGCAGCAAGGTGCCGCCACGTAAGCTTTTTGCTTCACCAATACTTGATACCGTGATGTCAAGATTTTGACCGGGCTTAATAAAGGCAGGCATTTCTGCATGCACGGCTACCACAGCGGCATTTTTGGTTTTAGGGTTAACATTATCGGCTAAATTAATGCCGAAGTTTTTTAGCATGGTTCTAAAGGTTTGTTCGGTATAACGGGTTTTTTCACCTGTGCCGGGTAACCCCACCACTAAGCCATAACCAATTAATTGGTTACTTCGCACCCCTTGGACATTGGCAATATCTTTAATGCGCTGGGCTTGAATTGGCTGTGACAGCAACACCATGCTGAGCAATAATAAAATGAGGGATTTGATTTTCATGGTTAACTCCTTAGAAAGGCCACCATTGGCCCATAAAGAAGGAGCTTAACCAACCCACTTTTTGGACATCGGCAAAAGTGCCGGTACCGCTATATTGAATCCGAGCATTGGCAACACGGGTGGATTCAACGGTATTATCAGGAGTGATATCTTGACTACGTACCATGCCAGTAACGCGAATAAACTCATCACCATTATTAATTGAAATCCACTTTTCGCCGCGAATAATTAAATTGCCATTGTTAAGCACTTGCATGACATTGGCTGAGATGCTGCCGTCTAAACTGTTTGACTGATCGGCATCTGACTCACGCTTGGTATTCATGTCATCTGAATAACGAAAATCTAGCGGAATTCCTTTAATCGACAGATTGCTGCCACCGGCATAAACCGGATCGACGCTTAAATCAGAGCCTCTTTTAATTTCGTTATTGGCACTTTTCTTCGCTTGGGTCGACTCATTAAGCAATACGGTAATAATGTCACCCACTTTGTGGGCACGAATATCCGAGTACAAACTGGATGATTGATGATCCATGTAAATTGAACCCGTTGACACCATTTGGGTTGGCGGCGCTTCTGGGTAAACAGGCGCATAAAATGGATCATCGGCTATGGGTTTTTGCTGAGTTGAGCTGCAACCCAGCATCACAAATGCTGATGCTAAGACTAAAACCTTATTCATCATCCCCTCTCTTATCATCAAAGCTTATAAGTTCTGTGTTACGTAAGACATCATCTGATCAACAGCTGATATCACTTTCGAGTTCATTTCGTAATTACGTTGACTTTGGATCAAGTTAACCAGTTCTTCAGTCACGTTAACGTTTGACGTTTCAAGCGCCCCTTGACGAATAGCCCCTAAACCATCCAATGAAGCCGTGCCCTGAATCGGCGTGCCACTGGCACCGGTTTCGGTGTAAAGGTTTTGCCCTAGTGGGTCTAACCCTGATGGATTAATAAAGTCGCTCATGGCTAACTGACCAATGACGGTATTTTCTGTAGCACCTGAAAGTTTCACTGAAACTTCACCTTCAGATGACACTGTGATTGAAGTGGCATCATCAGGAATGGTGATGGCAGGCTGGATGACATAACCCGAACCTGGGGTCACAATTTGGCCATTTTCATCTAGGCTAAATTGGCCGTTACGGGTATAAGCTGCGGTGCCATCTGGCATTTCAACTTCAAAAAAGCCTGGACCTTCAATCATTAGATCTAAGGCATTGTCTGTGGTTAACATATTGCCTTGGGTAAACATCTTTTGCGTGGCAACCACTTTGGTACCCGCACCGAGGTTTAAGCCATTAGGTAGTTTGGTGTTATCAGCACTGACGCCGCCCGCTTGGTTAACGGTTTGATAAAGCAAATCTTCAAACACTGCGCGGCTTTTTTTATAGCCAATGGTACTGGCGTTGGCCACGTTGTTAGAAATAACCGAAATGTCGGTTTGTTGGGCATCTAGGCCGGTTTTACTGATCCATAAAGCAGGATGCATAATAATTACTCCTAACTAATTCTCATTAAAGCTGACGAGGCGCGATCAAGATCTTCGGCGTTTTTCATCATCTTCACTTGCATTTCGTATTGGCGCTGAATATCAATTAGCGCCACCATTTCAGATACCGCATTGACATTACTGCCTTCAACTGCGCCACTTTCAACTTGAACATTGGGATCATTAGGGATGTTTTGCCCTGTGGTTAAACGAAACAAGCCATCCTCACCGCGCATCATGTCGGCGTTGTTGGGGTTAACCAATTTAATCCGCGCAACTTCTTCGACTATGTCGGCTGTGGCGCCTTGGGGTCTAACCGAGATAATACCGTCAGGGGAGATTTGCACTTTTTCAACCGGCAGTGGCAGCACAATTGGCCCAGCCTCCCCCATAATCGGATTGCCACGCGCATTAGTGAGTAAGCCGGTAGTGTCAAAATTTAGACTGCCTGAACGGGTATAGGCTTCACCGCCATCAGCAGCTTGCACAGCTATCCAGCCTTTATCTTTAACGGCAATATCTAAATCACGACCTGTGGTTTTAAGTGGGCCTGAGTCAAAGTTATGCCCGGGGCTTTCTGTCATTGCAAAAACACGAGTCGGTAAACCTTCGCCAAAAGCTTGCATAGAGCGTGCTTGAACCAAATCAGCTCTAAAGCCGTCAGTATTCACATTAGCTAAATTGTTGGCTCGCACCGCCAAAGCATTCATATTCTGCTTAGCGCCGCTCATGGCAACATAAAGTAATTTGTCCATTTACCGCTCCGTCAAACTTTCTTCATAACAAAAGATATACACAGAACTAGCAATCAACGTGCCAAAAAATTAAGGGTTTGAGTTTTAGATGAAATTTGCAGTTATAAACAGCGGGGAAATTTACAAGATAAGCAATATTGGGCAGGTTAATGGCTGTGGTAACGAGGTGAAGAATGAGGTGAACAATAAGGCAAAGAGTTGCCATGGCGGCAACTCTTTACTAAAGCGCGAGTTTACTAAAGCGCGAGTTTACTAAAGCGCGAGATTAATTAGCGGATCTGCAATACCGTTTGGTTAAGGGTATTGTTCACTTCAAGGGTACGTGAGTTGGCTTGGAAGTTACGTTGAGCTGAAATCAAATCCACCAGCTCGGTGGTTAAATCAACATTTGATTGCTCAAGTGCTGACGAGCGAATACTACCAAAAGTGCCGCTATTGGCCTCACCTGCTAGTGCTGGGCCTGAGTCTAAGCTGGCTTTCCAAGAGGTATTACCTACTTGAGTTAAGCCTTGCTCATTAGAAAAGCGTACTAATGCTACCCGAGCTAATGGCACGGTTGAACCGTTACTGTAACTGGCTGTTACTAAACCGTCATCGCCGACACCGACATTGGTTAAGCGCCCGACTGTGGTGCCATCTTGGGTTAACTCTGTCACTTCAAACGGTGAGGCGTATTGAGTAGGATTATTAAAATCGATGTTCACCTTTTGCGAGCCGTCAGCGCCGGTGCCGATAACACCTGCGCCATTACTACCTAGTTCAACCGTAGACACTACCGCTGGATCAGATCCTGTATAAGTTCCGGCATCATTAAATGTAAGTACTGAGCCTTTCCAGCCGGATGCGTTTTCAGCGGTACCAGTTGAATCAGCAATACCATCACCAGTAGTATCTGTTGGGAATGAACCACCCGTTGGCGCATCAATATCCACTTGCTTGCCATCAACAGCATAAAAGGCAACCCAGTTATTCTCACCAGTATGGGAACCACCTTCTGGTTTAACAAAATAAGTGGTCAAGATATGAGCCTCACCAAGTGAATCATAAATCGTTACTGAGGTTGAGTTATTGTAAGTATCTGCGTCATCTGGATCAAAGTTTGCTGGATCAAGTTCTTCATCACCAACATTGAGGTTCATTTGAAAACCAACGTTACCGGTTTTCACTGGGCTACCTGCAGTATCGGGGATTTTAATCGGTTGGGTGGTGGTTAAACTCACTGAAGTCGAATTACCATCAGCATCCACAGGGAAACCCTGTAAATAGTTACCGGCTGAATCTGTCATAAAACTTTCTGAGTTTACTTTAAATGCACCTGCACGGGTGAATGCATGATCTTGGCTGCCCGCTTCAGATGAAGTAACAAAGAAACCACCGCCACTAATAGCCATATCTAAGGAGTTGTTGGTAAACAGTAAGCTACCTTGCTGAAACTGTTGCGCTACGTGAGTTGTGGTTGCGCCGCCGCCCACTGCGGTATTACCATTTGAAAAAATTGAATTAGCATAAACATCGGCAAATTCAGCGCGAGACTCTTTAAAACCAATGGTATTGACGTTGGCAATGTTATTAGCCGTGGTGTTGAGATCTTTTTGAGCAGCTGCGATACCACTCAATGCAATATTAAACGACATAAATCACCTCTTAGCGCTTTAAATTAGGTTCTGTGTGGCTGCCAGATTTCTGGCAGCTTATTATTGTTTGTGTTATTAACTTTCTGCCACTGCCAGTACATCAGACAATTGAATACCACCTAGGCCTCTGAGGTTAAGGATCGGACCGCTGGCGACACTGCCTAAAGACACACTAGTGACATGGGCATAAGTTGAAACCGCTAAATCTTCGGCGTTGCCATCAACTTTACCGTTAGCTTTAATGGCATACATGCCTTCTTCTACGGGTTCGCCATCTTTATCAAGGCCATCCCAGCTGACATCAATGTTGCCGCCTGCAGAGCCATCAACCTCAAAGGTTTTAATCACTTGGCCTGACTCGTCTTCAATGGTGACGGTAATGGTATCGATTGGCTGTGGCGTACTAATGACACCGTTAATGACTGGGTTTTCTTCTGAGACATGGCCAATATCTGATGGAATGAGCACCTTTTGCCCCACTAAGCCCGAGGCTTGTAATGCCTGACTTGAGCTCATCACACTGTTCAAATTCAAAATTTCAGCATTTAAGTTGGCAATACCATCAACGGTCGCGAAGGACGCCATTTGTGCGATCATCTGATCGTTTTCAACAGGTTTAAACGGGTCCTGCATTGACAGCTGTTGACTCAAAAGCGCAAAGAAATCCGATTGGGTTAGCTCTTGGCTTTTAGCTTCACCAGTTTCGGTGGTGCTAGCTGATTGCGCAGCAGTTAGGCTATCTAAAAAGCTACTGTCTGATACCTGTGTAGTTTGTGAGTTTGTCGCCACTGAATTAGTGGAGACGGTGGAAGCCGTGGTAGACGTCTGCAACTGCGGTAATGACTGACTACTGTAAGGATTAACGAGGCTCATTGTTTACCTCCAACTAAATTCATATTACTTACCCATACGAAGCGTTTGCTGCAACATTGATTTGGCGGCATCAGCCACTTGAACATTCATTTGATATGACCGAGAAGCAGAAATCATATCGGCCATTTCTTCCATCACATTGACATTGGGTTTATAAATAAACCCATCGTTATCAGCCATTGGATGATTAGGTGAGAATTCTTTTAATAACGGTTTATCGCTTTCTACAACGCCTTTAACACTGACACTATGAGAACTATTTTGCTGATGACTGGCTTTGGCCATTTCAGCCTCAAAAATAGGATGACGAGCTCTATAGGTCTCACCGACACTGCTTGATACTGTGTTGGCATTAGCAATATTACTGGCGGTGGTATTTAAGCGCACCGATTGCGCAGACATACCCGAGCCTGACACATTAAAAATATTAAAAAGACTCATAATTAATCACCTCTAATGGCTTTACGCATGCCAGAAAACTTACTTTCAAGAAAGCCCAGTGACATTTGATATTCCAAAGAGTTTTGCATAAATGCAGATTGCTCTTCTTGCATATCCACCGTATTACCGTCACCTGTGTCTGGCTGATTTGGCACCCGAAACTGCACATGCTCTTGGCTTAACGCTTTAAGGTCAAAGTGCTTGTCAGTTGTTTGACTCATTTGCAGCCCTTGCTGATGAGAGCGGGCGCTATTCATGGCAGAGGCAAAGTCTACATCACGAGCTTTGTAACCCGGGGTATTGGCATTGGCGATATTACTAGATAGCACTTCAGCCCTTTGAGCACGTATGCCCAACGAGTATTGATGTACCCCTAAACCATTTTCAAAATTAATCGCCATAAAATTGCCTCCATCAGCTAACTGTCACTAACAAAGCAAACCTTATGCCAAAATATTGCGGTTTTAAGATGAGAAAGGATAAAAATGAAAAATGCCGACGTAAGTCGGCATTTTATTAACTAAAAACATATTAATTCATAAACTTACAATATATTTTTCTTTTGATAGTAAATCCCTGGGTTACAACGCACCATCGTAAATTCATCACTTAAACCTGAGATAGATTCTGACGCCCCTAAAAATAAAATCCCATTGGGATTAAGGGCGGCAGCAAATTGCCGCAAAATTTTAGCTTTTGCCTCTGGAGAAAAATAAATCAACACATTACGACAAAAGATAATATCGAACTTACCCAATAAGCTATAACTTTCAAGCAGGTTATGACTTCTAAAATTCACTAACCGCTGAACATTATCTTTCACTTTCATATGACCTGACGGCATTGGATCAAAAAATTGTCGCTTTCGCTCATCTGATAGCCCACGGGCTAAGGCTAAGCTGTCATATTCGGCCTTTTTACAACGCGCTAGCATTGAAGGTGATAAATCGGTGGCTTGGATCGTCGCGCTACCAGGCAATGCCCCCGGCTTACGCTGCTGATACTCTAAAATAGTCATTGCCAATGAATAGGGCTCCTGCCCTGACGAGCAAGCGGCTGACCATATTTTTAACGGCCGACCTAAGCGGCTATATTCAGGTAATAAAGCATCATGAAGTAATTCAAACGGGTATTTGTCTCTAAACCACAGAGTTTCATTTGTGGTCATAGCGTCAATCACTTCCGCCCGTAAATGCCGCTCCATTGGCTTCATTGAGCGCTTAACCACTTCCGATAATGAGGGCAAATCATGCTTGCCCATTAAAGGCGCTAAGCGACTTTTTACTAAATATTGCTTGTTGTCACCTAATACAATGCCACTGTGTTGCTCTAAAAAAAGCTTAAACTGATTATATTCTGCTTCAGCAAGTGATTTGTTCGGCACTTTTACATCCTATTTTAAAGAGGCGCTTTACATTGTTTGCAATCTAAAGCCGCCGCTTTGTTTGGTTACCGAGCGCTTGGTAACAAACGTGAAATCTACAACCTATGGTGAATCATCAGCCCTAGGTTTTCGATTGAATTATTATAAAATGAGATGTTTGTTGACCGCTGACGCTAACTCATCGGGATTAAACTTAGCGATAAAGTCGTTTGCGCCGACCTTTTCAACCATGGCCTGATTAAACACGCCACTTAATGAAGTATGCAGCACCACTTTAATATCTTTAAGTTTTGGATCGTCGCGAATTTCCGCCGTTAAGGTATAGCCATCCATTTCTGGCATTTCAATGTCTGAAATAATCAGTGGAATTTCATCGGCAACATTATCCATCTCAGTGGCAATCGCTTTTAATTTCTCTAAGGCATCTTTACCATCAATAGCGGTGTCAATTTGCAGGTTCAATGACGATAATGAACGGATAATTTGCTTACGAGCAACTGCAGAGTCATCAATCACCATAATATGGTAATGCTGCTCTTTATCAATGGTAATAGCATCACTGGCAGCTTGGCTTAATTCCGTTTTTACTGGTGATATTTCATCAAGAATTTTTTCAACATCTAAAATCTCAACCAATTCACCTTCGATTTCGGTTACTGCAGTTAAATAAGAGTTGCGCCCAGCCCCTTGTGGCGGTGGCATAATTGATTCCCAATTCATATTAATAATGCGCTCTACTGAGCTAACCAAAAAGCCCTGAATACTGCGGTTATACTCAGCAATAATGATGAAGCAATTTTCAGTCGATGCCAACGGACGGCCACCAGTTGCCGCACTTAAATCAATCACTGAAATAGTCGAGCCCCGAATGTGAGCAATGCCTTTAATCATTGGGCTTAAACGGGGTAACTTTGTCAGTGGAGGACACTGTAATACTTCTTTTACTTTAAAAACGTTGATACCGAAACGTTGGCGACCATTAAGTTTAAAAAGCAGTAACTCCAGTCTATTTTGGCCTACCAGTTGGGTACGTTTATTAACTGAATCAAGAATGCTCGACATAACCCTGCCTTGTTTTATGAATGCTTTCCCTAGTGGGATTTATTATTAGAGTTCACTGTTAATCAGTGTTTTAAAGCGACAGTAAAACCATTTTCGCAAATTGTAACACAGTAATTTATGCCAATTTGCTGGTTTAGCGCTTAAATTTAGCTATAGGCATAGTTTTTGCTTGATTGTGGTCACATCGCATTTAAGCGACGATTTCAATGAAAAAAGTCAAACTTCTGACAAAGATAACATTGAGAATGTTTAGCCTTATCATTGCTAATTAAAATTGAAGTTTAGAGGTAACCTGGCCAATCAAGCTAGTTAGAATATTATGAAGAAAAACATTCTACTATTGATCATTATTTTTTTATCTTTACCGGTTAACGCCAGTGAAGATGCCACCATAACTTACTCTCTATCGACCATTACTGAATTAGCTAAAGAGGTAGTAGCAAAAAAAATTGCTAAAAAGCCCAATGCGGTGATCAACATTAGCCCGCAAAATCTTGATGGCCGATTAACACCGCCAAGATGTTTGCCACCCATTAGTGTTGAAATGGCCAGTGACCGCGAAATTAGCCGCACCAACACAGTCAAAATTAGCTGTATCAGCCCTGACTATGACTACCCATGGCAAATGTTTATCTCGGTTAAAGTTGAGGTTATGTATCCAGTGGTGACAGCATTGGGAATTATTGAAAAAGGTGAGTTAATCACAGCAGATAATGTGGCAATTAACTATGTTGACCAACACAGTATCCGCGGGCAGTTTTTTTCTGAGATCTCACAATTACTCGGTACCCGCTCAAAAAGGCGTGTGTCAGCTAAAGCGCCTTTGCTAAACAATAATTTATGCTTTGTTTGCAAAGGAGATTCGGTATCTATTTATGCTAAAACAAACGCATTTGAAATAAAAACTGCCGGAGAAGCACTAAGAGATGGTAATATTGGCGATGCTATTAGAGTCAGAAATAGCAATTCTAACAGGCGATTAGATGTCATTGTCACAGGCGTTGGCGAAGTTGAAGTTAGAATGTAAAATATTCTAAAGTTTTTTCTGACAAGGCCGATAACCTGTTTGGAAAACCCTAACATTACGCTGGAGCCTCACATGGCAATTGATATTAACCATCTAAAAACAGCTTCTCATGCTCAGTTGCGCACCAATCGCGACGCAGGAGCAACAACGCAAACAGCTGACTCAGCGGCTAAGACCACGGCTGCCCCAGTAAAAACGGATTCGGTCAGTATTACTGCACAAGCGCAGCAGCTGCAGGGAGTGCAGAGTAATATGGCATCTTTACCAGAAGTTGACCAAAGCAAAGTTGATGCAATTAAATTAGCAATTTCAGAAGGTCGCTACAAAGTCGATCCTGAAAAGTTAGCTGCTAACATTGCTAGCTTTGAAGCTGATCTTGACGGATTAAATTTCGACCAAGAGTAACCTCATCGTTACTCTTGATATTATCGGCCACACATTACTTAACGGGTAATGTGGGTTTTAATAAAGAGTAACTTATGACTGAATTACTACAGCTGTTATCTTTTCAGCACGACACCTTGTCGTCGCTGAAATTACTTGTATCTGAAGAAAAATTAGCCCTTACTGAACGTGACGCAGATAAACTACTGTCACTGGCAAAAGACAAGGTTGACTGCCTAAACAACCTCAAACTTAATGATGAAAAGTTAGCCTCTCACCCAGAAAAAGCATTATTAAACGCTGAGCCAGAACTCATTGTTAAAGTCGAAGAAGCCAAAGCGATTCTAGACGAGTGCAAGGCCATCAATAGTCAAAATGCCAGCTTAATTGAGCTTAATATAGCCAGCCTTAATCGCTTCTCTCAAGCGCTGCAAATGAGCCGTAATGCATCAAGCCTGACCTATAATGACAAAGGCCGAACTTCAACGATTTCCTCTTTAGGGCAAAACCTTAAAGCATAATCGAGGCGGTAATTAACTGCCCTGCGAGTTGCTAGATTGTGTTTTAAAAACCAAAAAACCGCTCAAAGAGCGGTTTTTTTTGTTCTTCAGTTAAGTTAATTTAAATGACTGGATTTAAATGACTGGATTTAAATAATTAAATTTAACTAAAAGTAAGTCACATGCTTAATCGTTCTAGGCCTATTTTGCTGCTGATATAGGCTCCATACCTGTGAAAAATCCAGTTCTAACTCAGTCACATACATATCACCAGCCGGATAGCTTTTGACCACTTTAGCGCCTTTAATCATGCCCGAGACACTGGCGGTAACGGTTTGCTTATTCAGCAACCAATCATCGACCTGGCTACTGGCATCAATCTGCTGGCCATACACTTGCTCAGCCAGTTCACGATAAGCGGCAATTTTAGACGCTTGCATCGCCATTAACACCTTGTGAGATTGCTCTGTTGCCGGTTGCGTTGTTAACGGCGCATAACCAATAGCGGTTAGTTTAGGAAATTGTTTAGGCGCCTCGGTTTCCCATTGCACATACTTGTCGTTTACCGCACACCCGGACAAGGTGAGTGCTGCTGTCAGGGCTGCAAACAGTATTGCCTTCATTGGTTATCTCCTAAAATAGTCACGCTTGCCATACCTGCATGCTCGTTTCGATACAAGATGCCGTCTTTTGAAATCACCTTATTGGCAGGTGTTAAATAGCCTGGCAGGCTGTGGGTTTTAACAAAGGTTTGTACCGCTGACACTACTCGATTATTGCTAGTATTGACAATTCTGGCATTGACCACCACCCCCTCTGAGGTAGTGCCCATGGTGGCTACGACCACATGGGATACCGCTAAATCTGTGGCAAGCTGCTTCCAGTCGCGGCTTAAAATAAACTCACCCTCCGCAGTGGCGCGAAGTGAACTAGCCACATTCATATCAACAAGATTAAATTCATTGGCATGAAATGCAGTCAACATGCCTTGCTGCAATTGCTGCCCCAGCAAATTAGTTTGTCCGTAATCATCAAGCATGACAGGTGTGGTGATCAGCAGTGGTTGATCAGCTCGTAAGCTGTCGTTTTGTAGCACTAATTCATTGACAATTTTTTCCGCCAAGCGGTTAACCCCAGCTTTGGGCGCTATGCCTGACTGCTGAATATCGTAGTGAATAACATGATCCGTTTTGGGCTCAGACTCATACCAAAAATTCATCTCATAGCCTTCATTGACATAAGATAAATCATCATACTCTGTCGGTTGTGAGCCAGCACAAGCTGTCATCAACATCATGATTGGAAGTAAACCAATTCGGCGCATATTGCATTCCTGTATTTAACTCAAGCATTGCTATGGGCTAAGGCGTTTGAGGCCTAAAGGTTAAAAATGAATTCTAAAAACACTATCGGCAATCAGGATAAAAACTTTAGATAATTAATCCCTTTCAGCATTGGCTTAACGACTTATATATTGAAAACCAATAACAGGCACATTCTTTGCATTTATTCTCAAACAATCGCTCCTAGTACTTTAACGCCATAAACTTGGCACTGTATTAGTCGTTCATCGTTATCTTTAAGCAAGTGATTAATATGAAAATATGCAGTAAAACAACCCAGCGACTCTACTCCGCAGCCATATTGCTGTTTGTCAGTATCTTGAGTCTGCCGTTAAAAGCTGAAATTATTGAAGTAACAGGCCATGCGAATATCATTAATGGCAATGTAGATAAGGCGCGTGAAGTGGCGATCAGCCAAGCGCTAAGCTATGCCAGCATGCAAGCTGGGGTTGGTGTTAACGTTAATAGTCAATACATCTCGGGTCAGGGGCAGTTAAGCCAAGATGCATTTCAGTTTAGTCATATAGGACAAGACAATAATATTGAACTGGTATCTGAAATGCTCACCAGCACTGACATTACTGTATTACTAAGATTAGATCTTCAAGACGACTCAGCTCAGCAATGCCGAGGTCAGCAATTAAGAGCGGCAATAATGGTGCCTCAGGCCAGTATTCAAGATCGCGCTCAATTACGTTATGGTCAGTTATTAAACTTTACTCAAGCACTATCACAACAGTATGGCGTGCTACTAAATAGTCACTCCCATAATAGCTTTGCCCGCATTCACGCCGATGAAGCACTCGATCACAGCAATGAGTTAATCAATTTTAAAGGTAATCGCATCCCAAGTTGGTTAGGCGAAATCACCGACAGCCAATACATATTGCAACCTGATATTCTTGATATCTCTACCGAGCCCAGCTCTAGCCTTTTATTTGGCTTATTTACAAGCTATCCACAAAGACAAATCAGCTTTAAGTTAACTTTGTATCACGCTATTAGCGGTGAAAAAGTCTGGAGTAAAGATTACTCAGCACAGGCGCAGTGGGAGTTTGAACGTGACGAAACCGTATCACCCACCACTAAACGTTTTTGGCGCTCAAGCTATGGCCAAACGGTTAACCAGCTTATGCAGCAAAGCACTGCTGACATTGATAATTTGCTAAATTGTCGCCCACTGCTGGGACAAATTGTGGCTAAACAAGGCAATAGAATAATTATTAACTTAGGCCGTAAGCACCATGTGAGAGCCGGTGATAGCTTTCAAATTGTATTGCAACAAAACATCCCTGACAGAGTGAATTTAATGCGCGCCGTTGCCACACCAAACCGCGCAACAGTCACCATTGATCAAGTATCAGAAGAAAGTGCCACCGCAGTATTACAAGGCATAGACGCAACAGGGAATATTCAAATACAAGATATCGTGATTAAGATTTAAGCAACTAAATTTAAAGCCTTTTAATCAAGATTAAAACTTGTATAATTGCGCTTAGTCTCCCTATAGCTCAACAGGATAGAGCAGTCGCCTCCTAAGCGATCGATCAGGGTTCGAGTCCTTGTGGGGAGACCATATTTTTTATTGATCGTTCGCTATCCTTCGGATTTTCAGTTCAAGTTTGTAACGCTCAAGCACCTTCCATTTTATAGCTGAAACTCCAACTAAAGTTGCTACCGCTAAACGTTCTTTTTACTAGACTTAATTTCATAAAACATATGTGCATACTATTTTTGGTATGCACTAACTATATGTACTATGTGCACTGTAATTAGGAGCGTGTTATGTCTGGATGGTTCGAGTTAAGCAAAGGCAATAATGGTCAGTTCAAGTTTGCATTAAAGGCTGGCAATGGCGAGGTGATACTGACCAGTGAGCTATATGCCGCTAAAAGTGGCGCTAATAATGGTATCGCCTCGGTGCAAGTCAATTCTCAAAGCGAAGATAAATTCACTAAAGAAACCGCTAAAAATGATAAGCCCTATTTCAACCTTAAAGCGGCTAATCATCAAATTATTGGTACCAGTCAGATGTATGCCAGTGTCGCATCACGAGATAATGGTATTCGTTCAGTGATGGATAATGGTAGCTCTACCACCATAAAAGATCTCTGTTAACTCGTTTTAAATATCATAATAAAAGCTCTCGAACCTTTTGCTTTGGGAGCTTTTACTATTTACAACCGATTAACTATCTACAACTGATTAGCTATCAACAACTAAATTATGCCAGCAGCATGCGCCACCACAGGCCCACTACGCTAGTCATCCCTGTTGTATAGGATGTGAGTTTACCTTTATTAAATACCATAATGGTTGGCGCGACTTGTACCGACCAGTCATTACTGAGTTCACTTTGCTGATCGTTTATCACTTCAAAGCTATAGCCTTTATCATCAAGGTAAGCTTGTATTTCATGATTGTTGCCTGACGCCATTGCCACGCTGATCACCGGATAATAAGCCGACATGGTTTCAACGGCTGGGCTTACTGTGCGGCATATTGGGCACCAGCTTCCCCAAAAATACACCAACACCGGCTTATCTTGGCTAATCGCCAATACATCGACCCTTTCACCTTTAAGGGTTACTCCCTGTAATTCAGGTAAGTTATCATGCTGAATGTCTTTGCCGCGCCATAAATCCATTAAACCCGTAATGACCATCACGAACACAATCAGTATGACGATTTGCTTTAACCAGCCGAAGATCTTTTTCCCTAAAGGCACTTTGTTACTAGCATCTGGCAACTTACTATCTAGCTGGCTCTGATGTTGTTTGCTATCAGAAGAAAACAAGCGACTCATGATTTACCTCTTTATATGTTTTACAAAATAGGGAAATGACAGGCACTTGATGGTGCAACCTAAAATCATTAATTAAATCGTTCGCGCTGCTGAATAAGCAGCCGGAAATTTACATTATTTATTGTCACATAAGCTAAAAAATATTAATTAGCAGCTCATTGGGTTTTAAAGTCAGCATCTAAAAGTGAAAGTAGTTTTCATTAAAGCGCTTTGTTTCGCTTATACGCTAGCATACTAAAAGCTAATGTCAGTATGTATCAGTTTAGTTACTGCTGATAAACCCCAACAAATACAACCAAACAAAAACACAATAACACCAAGCGCGAAACGTAACTTTAAAATAAAAAGCCCTGTGGCAACAAGCTAGTCACAGCTTCAATTTATACTTGTTAGCCAGCTTTTCAGGTGTTTAAAATCCCTTAGCTTCCAAGAAAGGAGGCATATATTTATAATAATGGGGTTAAAAATGAAAGTGTTAAAAACAGCTGCTGCCATGGCAGTGAGTGTTGCTTTACTTGCTGGTTGCAATGACGAAACTAATAATTACTATCCAGGTGAACCAGCACCTGAAACAACTGATGTACGCATCGGTGCTTATAACTTGTCTTTCGATCGTTTTACTTATGAAGATCTTGTCGCTGAAATGGCGTTAACCGTCGCTGAGCAAGATGAATTAATGAATAAATGGTTCGATGAGTCACTTAGCGACGAAGAACTCGCTGTGGCAGAAAAGGTTATTCAAATTCGTAACGTTGCAGCAATTATCCAAACTGAACGACCTGCAATCTTATGGATGGGTGAATTCAATAACGATGGTACAGCAGAAAACCAACAAGCAATCCAAGGTTTCCGTTTAAACTACCTAACTGTGCCACAAAATGCTTTAGGTTCAACGTCTGAAGAATTTAAAGCCCTTGAGCCAATCCAGTTTGGTTATTTTGAAAACTTCGCCACTAATACAGGCCTATTAAGTGGTCACGATTTAAACCGTGATGGCAAAGTGGCGCTACCTGATGACGCCTGGGGCTTCGGTTTCTACCACGGTCAATATGCATTCAGCTTATTGTCTCAGTACCCAATTGATACAGATAATATCCGCACATTCCAAGATTTTAAATGGAAGGATATGCCTGGTGAAACTAACCCAACAATTATTAATTGTGACGATGAAAACAATCCAATTCCGGAAGGAATGGCTTGTGGCGATGAGTGGTACACTGCTGAAGCTTGGGCAGAAAGACCAATGTCATCTAAAAACCATGTTGATGCACCTATTATTATTCCTACAGCAGATGGCGATAAAGTGATTCACTTATTAATGTCGCACCCAACACCACCTATTTTTGATACGCTGACGGATAACAATAAATCACTTAACCGCGCTGAGATTAAGTTCTGGGACGATTACACCTCTGGAGATGGTAGTTACATTTATGATGACGAAGGCGAAAAAGGTGGCCTTAAAGATGACGCCTCATTCGTTATCTTAGGTGATCTAAATGCCGATCCAGAAAGCGGTGACGGCTATTTAGATACCATTAAAGACTTAATGTATAGCGATCAAGTTAACCAACTTGCTACTCACGGAATTTACGCACCAAGTAGCTTAGGCGGACCAGAGTGTTTGTCTAACGGCGAATGTAAAGAAGCAAACTGGGGCACTAAGTACCCTGACGTGGTAACCAGTACTTCAGGTTTACGCTTAGACCACGTTATCCCTTCAAGTGACTTGAATGTCACTGATTCAGGGGTGTTCTGGCCGGCGACATTTGAAGAAGGTCGTTTAATGATGAATGATGAGCGCGTTGGTGAATATGGCGGCGGTGGAAAGTCTGTTTCTTCTGATCACCGTTTAGTGTGGATTAACGTAGAGCTTTAATTAGCACTTATATTAGCTCAACTGGTTTAACATGAGTGCTTTAAGCACTTGTGTTAACTACAGATAAAGCCCGCATTTGCGGGCTTTTTGTTTTAACTTTTTGTTTTTAACTATGCGCTCAATAGCAGCTAAAAGTGTTAATCAGGAAATATTACATCTTGTCGGCTTTCAAGCCATAGAGGATATTTAGTCATCACTTTACTGAACATTTTACTTTGCAGATAAGCATTAAGCCATGCTCTTACATGTGGATATGGCGACTGCAAATACCATTGCCGCTCTACTCGGGCAAATTGCCTGATAAAAGGTAACAATGCGATATCAGCTAAACTCTCACGATCCGCAAACAAAAATTCATGCTCGGATAACAACAGCTCAAGTTGTTGTACGTAGACTTCACAGGCCAGACGACATTCCACAATATTTGATTCGCTATAGCGTTTGGCGCATTTGTAGTTTTCAAGGCAGGACTTAAATTCACTATCAAAACGATAGATAAGCGCAAGCATCGAATCAAATTTAGCGGCGTCAGTGGCAAACAGTAAATCATCAGGATCGCTTTGGCTTAATGCCCACAACATCACTTCATAACTTTCTTCTATCACCTGCCCTTTTGGGGTCACGATCACCGGCACTGTGGCCTTAGGGGAAGCAGCTAACATTTCAGCGGGTTTGTCACTTAATACAATATCTCTAAGCCAAATAGGCTGATTTGACTTATAAATGGCAATTCTTGCTCGCATGGCAAAGGGGCAATTCCTTAGAGAATAGAGTACAGGTAAGTCTATGATTTTATTCATTGTTATATGTTAATCCCAACTACATATATGCACACTGGCTAATTAATTATCTACTTTAACCATATTCATTAGTAAAATATACGGGTAACATCCCTGCATTAAAATTAACGGAGCAAGTCTAAAACATGAAACCTAAGATTGAATTATTAGCCCCTGGCGGTGATGTCGAGGCGATTAAAGCCGCAATTATTGCTGGTGCAGATGCTGTTTATTGCGGCTTAGATACCTTTAACGCTCGTAATCGCGCTGCTAATATTTCTTTTGACCAATTGGTTGGGATCATTCGACTTGCCCATCAGTACGACTGCGAAATCTTCTTAACCTTGAATATCGTTATTCTTGAGCAAGAATTTAAAACCTTAATGAAGTTACTTAATAAGTTGGTAAATACCACCTTAGACGGCGTTATTGTGCAAGATTTGGGCTTACTGTATGTACTGAGAAAACATTTTCCGACTTTAGCTATTCACGCTTCAACCCAGTTAACCACCCACAATGCAGGCCAAATCCCGTTTTTAAAGCATTTAGGCGCAGAGCGGGTGAATTTATCCCGTGAACTAAACCTACGTGAAATCACCACTCTTGCTGAAGTTGGCCGCGAACATGACATGCTCCTTGAAGTGTTTGTCCATGGCTCATTATGTGTGGCGTTTTCAGGTTTATGTTACTCAACCTCAGCCAGCGCGGGTAACTCAGGTAACCGAGGCCGCTGTAGCCAAGCTTGTCGTGAAGAGTATGAAACCACTGAATCAGGTAATAATTTTCCGCTAAACATTAAAGATAACTCCGCCTTTTTTGACCTACCGGCGTTAATTGAAGCTGGAGTGTATTCATTTAAAGTTGAAGGCCGTATTAAAGGTGCCAGTTACGTACATACTGTGATTGATAGTTTCCGTAAGCAAATTGATGGCTATGTTGAAACAGGTGAATTGACCCAAGATGGCGAGCGCTTATATAAAGTATTTAACCGCGACTTTACCAACGCCTTTTTACGCGGCGATTTAAACCAATCAATGTTTATTGATAACCCACGGGATAACTCTAAAAATCATTTGGTTGACCAATTAAAAGCAGAAAAAGGTGAGTCGATTTCAGTGGTGCAAATCCACGATGCCCAGCAGCAATTGCAAATCGATAAGCAGCAAATTAATGCCTCTGTGGATGATAAAATTGCCCACTTAAGTATTGAGAAAATCAAGCTATCATTGGCCTTTGCCAGTGAACAAGGTCAGCCCTTAAGCCTGACTGTTACCACTGAACAAATGAGCAGTAAACTGGCCTCGGCAGAGCAGCAAACCTTAGTGCTGCATTCAAGCAGTAGTATGCTGCCAAGCGAAAAACTCAGTGTTGACCAAGAAGCCATTGAAAAGCGTTTTAAAAATATCAATAACGCCAATTATGAATTAATCAGCTTAGATTGCAGTGGTTTAGCAGATGGCTTAAGTATTCCATATCGCGAGATCACCACCCTTAAAAATCAGCTGTTAGCTTATTTAAACGATGGCATTGAAGTGATCCCAACGGTTGAGTTACCAAAACTTGAACGCCACCCTAAAGTGGCAGTAAAAGCTGACGCTGAAACAGCCCAGCCACAGTTATCTATTTTGATTTGTGATGAAGCGGATGTGGCACTAGCCCAAGCAACCGATGCTGATATTTATTTCAAACTGCCAGATGCCTATAAACGTGGCTGCACTAAATATGTGGAATTCTTCAAGCAAAACCCACGCTTAATTCCATGGTTCCCGCCAGTATTGATTGGTAAAGATTACGATGCAGCGCTTAATATTTTACAACAAGTAAAACCTGAGCTTATCGTAACTAACAATACAGGTATTGCTTATCACGCCCAAAAGCTAGGTGTTAAATGGATTGCTGGACCATTTTTAAATACCACCAACTCATACGCTTTATTAGCCTTAAAAGAAGGCTTTGATTGTAGCGGTGCGTTTATTTCAAATGAAATTAACCGCCAACAAATGAAGCAATTAGCCCGACCTAAAGACTTTAAAATGCTTTACAGCATTTATCATCCAATTTTGTTAATGGCCAGCAGACAATGCTTCTTCCAACAAAGTGTTGGCTGTGAAAAACCACGTATTGATAATGGCTGTATGCTGTCTTGTGATAAATCCACCAGCATTAAAAACTTAAAAGGTGACTCTTTTGCCATTGATAAGCAAAAAGCTGGCTACCCAAGTATTTATAATCAAGACCAATTCTTGAACATGGATATCGTTGACGATTTAGCTGATTTATTTGACGGCTTCATGATTGATTTAACCAACATTGGGGCAGGCGATAGAGTCTCACCTGACAAGCTGGCATTGATAAAACAGTTTGAGCAATTGCTACAAGGCAATCAAAACGTTAAATCAGAGCTTGCCACTATGGTGCCAGAGTCAACGGTTGATCAGTACATCAACGGTTTGTAATACCAACCCGCTGATTTATTGATAACACAGTAACAAAGCCCTGATGTAGCTCGCGACATCAGGGCTTTTTTGTCTTCACAATATGATTTTTGGGGATAGGTAAGGTATTTAAAATCAGCAACTAATGCTAAAAAAATCCAAATATTACCACGTTAAATGTAACAATTTGAATCGCGCGTTGAATGTTATCAAAATATTTAAACGCTTGTTTTAATGGCTGCTTTTAATACACCTTAAATCCCTTCTCGATTTTAGCGTCGTAACTTACGGAATTTACACTGTTATTATTTGTTGCTTAAATTGCATTTACCTTAAAGTGAGGTCAGAATCACACCACCCAAGTTTACTTGATCTTAGTCACAAAATAATAAGAAAAAATATGACAGCACGTATAACAAGTAATAAAGAATATCTGTTCTCACCTGATAAAGCATTAATTTCCAGCACTGATCCACAAGGGGTTATTACCCACTGTAACCAAGCATTCATCGACACCAGTGGCTATAGCCGAGAAGAGCTAATTGGTCAGCCGCATAACCTTGTTCGCCACCCAGATATGCCCAAAGCGGTATTTGAAACTATGTGGCAGACATTAAAGTCTGGCAAGGTATGGATGGGGCTGGTAAAAAATCGCCGCAAAAATGGAGACTATTACTGGGTGAGTGCTTTTGTCACTCCAGTTTATGATGGTAATAAACTGGTGGGCTATGAGTCGGTACGTGTGCAAGCTGAACCCGATGAAAAACTACGTGCGAGCAGTGCTTATGCGCGCATCAATGCTGGCAAGTCAGCATCATCGCTGCGCAGTCGCCTAAAATTGGGCTTCACTAAAGCATTACCAATTATACTGCCCTCACTAATACTCACCTTAATGCTTGCTTGGCAAGGTAACAGCGTCGCGGCTACAGCCAGCTTAATCGCTGGACTAGTAAGCCTTGGCTGGAGTTTGCAGCAACAAGCTAGTCAGTGGAATAAACTACTATTAATTAGCCCTAAATCATTTGCCAATGAAACTGTTGCCCAAACCTACTTTGATGATACTGGCACCAGCGCCCAAGCTAAAATGGCTTTCATTAGTGAAATAGCCCGCTGCCGCACAGCATTAACTCGTATCGATGAGTCAGTTAGTGGCTTAGACAAAATTTCCAATATCAGTAAAACTCAAGTGTCAGTGACTCAAGCAGCGGTAGAGCATCAAGGCGTAGCGACTCAACAAATTGCCTCAGCTATCACCCAGATGTCCCAAGCTATTCAAGAAGTCGCCCAAAAAATTGAAGAAAACTCTCACAGTGCAGAAAATGCCATTAGCTTTGTTGATTCTGGCGCAGCGCTGGCCGATGAGTCCCTAAGCTCAATCCACCAGCTAAGTCATGCGGTTGACAGCATTGCTATTACGATTAAAGAGTTAGCCACCTCAACTGAAGAAATCGGTCAAGCGGCCAATTTAATTTCCTCCATTGCTGAACAAACCAACTTACTGGCTCTCAATGCTGCCATTGAAGCGGCTCGGGCTGGAGAGCAAGGCCGTGGCTTCAGTGTTGTCGCCGATGAAGTGCGCGCCCTTGCCTTAAAAACCCGTGAATCAACCGACCAAATCCACAGTGTCATTAAGCAGTTGTCGGCTCGTACTAATGCCGCTGTTGATATGTCACACCAAGGTGAAATTGCCACTAAAAATGGCCTTGAAGTAGTTGAGAAAACTCGCTCATCACTGGAAAAAATAAAAGGTGCGGTGACGAATATTACCGATATGACCTTTCAAATGTCCTCAGCAGTTGAAGAGCAAAGCGCTGTTGCAGAGCACATTAACCAGCAAATTATTGAAATTGCTGATGGGGCAACAGATACGGGCTCTGCGGCCAATAAGTCACTCAATGCCAGTGAAGAGTTAGAAAAAACCATCAAGGTATTTCACTCTCTTATTCGCCGTTTTAAATTATAAGCCGCTATAGGGAAAACTGATCTCAGTGCGCTGTATTGGGCGCACTGAAGTCATGATACCCCTCTTGGCAAGCTTGTGTAATGAGCCTGCTTCAATCTGCCTGTTTCAATATCAAGCGATGCAATACAGGCTGTTCCCAAAACAAGCCAGCCTCAATAAAGCCCTTCTCTGTGTTCTTATCCCAAAGCTAGGCAATAGCTAGCACTATTTATAGCGAAAAGTTATAATTGGCCACTTAATTACCCTTTAAACCCTAGGAGCTATTTTTGGCACACACTTACATCCCGCTAGATGTGTATAAGCGCAAGTGGATTTTTAACCATAAAGATTTGCCTGTTGCTGATGAAGACAAAGCATTAATCAAACCGTTAACGGACAAAAGTGCCATGATGGTTTGGAATCAATGGATAAGTAATAAGTGTAATCGTGCTGAATTATTTTCTAAGGGTGACTGGGCCGCTAAGCAAGATGCTTGGAAGCAAACCGAGCACTGGCAAGCGGCATGGGACTCTGAAGATAATACCCTGCCAGAACCGATTGCTGAGTTTATTGACTGGAGTGACGATACCCAAGTATTTTTCTGTTATGAAAAATACCAAATCATCGAAACCACCTGGGCAGTGTTTGCTCAAAACTGGAAAGCCTTTTTGTTTTTCGATGATGGTCCAATTTTGATCGCCCCGAAAAAGAAACAAGCCATTATGTTCGAGCAAAGTGGCCAATATAAGCTAGGAACGCGTTCGTAGTCTTGTTGTGCAAAATCAGCATACAGCCCGTATAAATCACACTTTATAAAATGAGTTGCCCATGAAACGACTTTCAATAATTGCCCTCACCGCTGCGTTAGTGTTACCACAAATGGCTGAAGCTAAAACCGTTTCAGGTGTTGAGCTGGCGGATAATATGACGATTGCAGAGCAACAGCTTGCCCTTAATGGCGCAGGGGTGCGCAGCAAGTTCTTTATGGACTTATATGTTGGCAGCTTGTACTTAGCAACACCTGCAACCAATGTAGATGCGGTTATCGCCCAGCCGATATCAGTGATTAGGCTCAATATCACTTCTGGAATGATCACCGCAGATAAAATGACTGATGCCATTGTCGAAGGTTTTGATGCAGCCACCAATGGCGATAGCGCATCCATTCAAAGCAGTATTGATGCGTTTATGGGACTATTTAACGAAGAAGTCAGCAAAGGCGATCAATTTACCTTTGTCACCCATAAAGACGCTGGGGTAACCAGCTTTAAAAATGGTCAAGAACAAGCCACAATTGCCAATGAAGCGTTTAGACAAGCGTTAATCAAGATTTGGCTAGGCGATGAGCCTGCTCAAAAAAGCTTACGCAAAAACATGTTGGCAAAATAAACGCTGTTAATAGCGCTTAATCCACAGCCACAAAAAAGCGACCTGATGGTCGCTTTTATAGCTAGTTTTATGTAACACCTTTGCCAAAAGGCTAGTTAATAAAGCTTAAAACTTAATATCAATGGCTAAACCTGCTGCCGCTTGATTTTCAATATCATCAGACACCTTAGGTTGACTTAGCTCCATTTCACCAGCAAAGAAGTAACCACCATAGGCATTAATCGATACTTTCTTGCTGATATTCCAGCCCGCACGAATAAAACTAACCCACTCTTCTACTTCAATAGTTTGCTCAGCATCAGTCACTAGAAAGCGCTCGGTACGTCTTGAAGCCCCTAAACCAAAATTCCATTTGTCATCAAGTTTATAAGATAGCTCCAAACCTGCTGGGCCACTAAAGCCTGCTTGGAATGGATTACTTAACGACAGTTTGTCGGTTATGTTCCATTTTACCGCTAGGTAAGGAATGGTTTTTACTTCAGAGATATCATTTAAGTACGCCACCCCAACCCCAAGCATGTTACCTGACTTAAAGCGGTACATACCTGAAGCCACAACCCCATAACTTTGCGCATCTGAAGACGATGCCGTATTAGCATAGGAATATTGTAATTTCGGTGCGAATAAAAACATCCACTGGGCATTAGGGCGATAACTTAATGATAAACCGGCACTGTATTTATTGATGGAACTCCAAGGGGTAACGTTACCTTGCAGTAGGCCTGCGCCAACATTTTTAAAACCATAATCGAGGTTGTCATAACCGACATTGGCGCCGATAGACCACTCTTTGCCAATAGGCATCGATGCCGACAGCTTCATGCGCCATACATCACGTTGCAGTTCGGTATCTGAGCTGCCGACTTGAGCCGCTTCAGTTGAAGTGCGCGATACATGAAACTTAAACGGTGAGTAATCGTAGGCAGAAGCGGTTGCGCTAAACGCTAAGCTAGACACTGCTGCTAGCTTGGCAACATAGGGAATAGAAAGCCTTTTTGAATAACGCTTTTTAACTTCAAAGGCAGTTTGCTCTGGCACGAGGGACAAACTTGAAATCGTTTTCATTAATCGCTTCCTTTCTCATTATTATATCGATCGAAATTATCAGGTATAAATCATAACGTCTATACTGGAACGCTTTTAAATTGGATCACTATTTCAATATTTTATGACACTTTTCAGCGCTGAAAACCATGTTATCTAAGCCAGTTTGCGATAACCCAGCTTACCGCTGCTACACTCGATGGGCTTTTAAAAACATCTGCGTGGTATCTTCAATATATTGCGCCCGTTTAGGCATTAAGTCTGTGGCATCTAGGCGCAGCTCTAAACGCAGCTTCAGCTCACCAAAAAGCATTAAACTTAAGCGAACGGCGCTGTCATGGGGCTGGGGGAAATAATACTCACCGTGCTGATTCACCGCGGTAAAGTAATCCGCCAGCAAGGCTAAAATATGCTTAGGGCCGGCATCAAAATACAGCTTTGATAACTCAGGATGGCTATCAGCATGAGCAAGACAAGTTTTGAAAACTGCTAATACTTCTTCACTCACAACCAAATCACTAAACTGTTTCGCAAAGGTAACTATTGTTTGCTCAGCATTGAGTGAGTCACTTAATAAGTTGCCGGTCAGTTGATGCACCACACACTTAGATTCTATCGCCGCGACAAATAACTCATCTTTAGAACCAAAGTGTGAATACACCGTTTGCTTAGAGACTTCAGCTTTTTTCGCGACCAAATCCATACTGGTATTAGGAAAACCTTGCACGCAAAAAAGCTCAATGGCTGCATCTAAAATCCGCATTCGTTTTTGTTCGCTACGAGTTTTCACCGCACCATGATTGCACGGTGCTGAGTTTGCCTCATTTATCATAATCACATCTTCTTGTATTTATGTTTGTTTTCGCCATAAGCGCAACCACGCCTTAACAATAAATAACATTTAATCACAAATTAGACTGGACAGTCTAGTTTTATAGAAATAAACTAAAACCCAAATAGACTAGACAGTCTAGTTCATTATTAGCCCAGCATCACATGATGTATTCAATTGGTCAATGCTATTAAGCTTTGGTTTTATTGAAATTAAGGAAGTTGCAATAGCAATAGGAATGTTCACCATGAATAAAGTCACCGTACAGCGTCGCGTCAATAAGCTTGGCATTATCATCAGTTTGATTTTGTTAACGGCCTGTAATGAGGCCGCAATATCCAATACGGCAACAGTGACTATTCCTAATGTGATGACCCAGCCACTTAATGCCAGTAGCAGTTACCTTCAGCAGCAGCGATACACGGGTATTGTGCGCTCAAGCGATACCACCGCCATAGGCTTTGAACTGGCGGGCAAATTAAGCGACATTGTTGTTGATAGTGGCGATAGCGTCATTAAAGGGCAACAACTGGCCAAGCTTAATACCCAATTACTTCAGGCTGAGCAGCAACAATTAGCGGCGTCACTACTGCAAACCCAAGCCGATTTAGATTTAGCGCAAAGTAATTTTAATCGCTCCGTTAAGCTGAAGAAAAAGCAGTATGTATCCCAGCAGCAGTTTGATGAAAGCCAGCAGCAAGTCGCCAGCCTGCAAGCCAATCAAAAACGCCTACAAGCCTCGCTTCATGCCACCGAATTAAAGCTAGCAAAATCCACATTAGTGGCGCCTTTTGATGGCAACATCAGTAAGCGTCACCATAATATCGGCGAAGTTATCGCCTTGGGTAGTCCGGTGTTTACCTTAATTGGTAACAACCAGCAGCAGGCTTATATTGGGGTGCCAAACACGGTCGCTATGACCATGCAAACCAATCAAAGCGTCAACATCACTGTTGGCAATCAAACCTACACTGGCACCATTGCCGGGATCAGCGCAGAAATCGATGCGGTCACTCGCACTGTGCAGCTGCGGGTAGACTTACCCAATAACAGCCGCATGATCAATGGTGAAATCGCTTATCTTGAATACCAACAACAGGTCAATAGCGCCGGTTACTGGGTGCCCATTTCCGCACTCACTGATGGTATGCGAGGCTTATGGAATGTGTTTGTGGTCACCAAAAATGCTGACGGACAAGCCCAACTAGAGCGCCGCGACGTTGATATTATTTACACCAACCAGCAACAAGCCTTTATTAATGGCGCGATTGATAAAAATGATGTCATAGTCACTCAGGGCTTACATAAATTGGTGGTTGGCCAAATTGTTAGCCCAAGCTCACAAGCTGTTGCGAGGTCATTATGATTAAGGCCTTTGTTGAAAATGGCAGGCTAGCAAGTTTAATGATTGCCCTGCTATTGGTGGCGGGGTTAGGCGCCATTAGCAGTTTACCCCGCACTGAAGACCCTAACATTACCAACCGCTTTGCTTCGGTGGTGACTCATTACCCCGGCGCATCGGCTGAGCGAGTGGAAGCTTTGGTCACTGAAGTGTTAGAAAATCAACTGCGCCGCTTAGAAGAATTAAAGCTAGTGCAATCTACCTCGCGCCCGGGCATTTCCGTTATCCAGTTAGAGCTTAAAGACACGGTAACTGACACAGCTCCGGTTTGGTCTCGAGCCCGTGATTTAGTCGCCGACAGTAAATCTACACTGCCGCTACCGGCGCAAAACAGCATTTTGGATGACCAAACAGGTTACGCCAACACCGCGATTTTAGGCTTAGTGTGGCAAAACGACAGCCCAATTCGAACTGACGTACTCAAGCGTTATGCTAAAGAGCTGCAAAGCAAGTTACGGGTACTTAATGGCACTGACTTCGTCAACTTGTCTGGCACCCCAGATGAAGAAATTCTGGTTGAGCTTGATGGCAATAAAATCAGTCAACTTAAATTAACTCCCGCTGCTATTGCCGCTATTTTGTCTAATGCAGACAGTAAAATATCAGCTGGTGAAATCCATAACGCTACCTTTAAAGCGCTGATAGAAGTATCAGGCGAGCTTGATTCAATCACTCGCGTGGGCCAAGTGCCGTTAAAAATTGATACTAATGGTCAGATCATTCGCCTAGGTGATGTCGCCAATATTAGCCGTCAACCTAAAACACCTGCCACCAGCATTGCGCTGATTAATGGCGCTGAAGGGGTATTGGTGTCGGCCCGAATGCTTGACGATAACCGAGTTGATCAATGGCAAGCGCAAGTAAGCCAAGTGGTCGATGACTTTAGCGCTAACTTACCGGCTAACATTCAAGTGCAATGGCTGTTTGATCAACAAGGCTATACCAGTGTGCGCCTAGGGGATTTAGTCATTAATTTAATCCAAGGCTTTGTGATTATTTTACTGGTACTGATGCTCACCCTTGGGCTAAGAAATGCGCTGATTGTGGCATTATCACTGCCGCTAACGGCCTTGTTTACCCTCGCCTGTATGAAGTACACCGGACTGCCCATCCACCAAATGTCAGTCACTGGTTTAGTGGTGGCACTGGGGATTATGGTGGATAACGCCATTGTAATTGTTGATGCTATTGCCCAGCGCCGCAAACAAGGCTTAAATAAACTTGAAGCCGTGAGTAAAACCTTGCACCACTTATGGCTGCCGCTTGCGGGCTCAACCATTACCACCATGTTGGCCTTTGCTCCGATAGTTTTAATGCCCGGCGCAGCAGGTGAGTTTGTTGGTGGTATCGCCATTTCAGTGATGTTTGCTCTACTGGGCTCATACTTAATTTCACACACCATCATTGCTGGTTTGGCGGGGCGTTTTAGCCAAGATAATGCGTCTATGGCGTGGTATCAAAAAGGCATGGCCTTCCCGCGTCTTAGTCATGCTTTTCAAACCAGTTTACGCATTGGCTTAAAAAGACCCGTGATCACCGCTGTGCTGATTGGTATTTTGCCGGTTGTCGGTTTTGTTGCTTCAACTAAAATGACCGAGCAGTTTTTCCCGCCATCGGATCGGGATATGTTTCAAATTGAAGTCTATTTAGCGCCATATGTGAGCTTAGCCAATACCCGTCAGCAAGTTGAACAAATTGATCAGCGTTTACGGGCGCTTGAAGATGTTGAAATGAGCACTTGGGTCATTGGCGGCAATACGCCATCGTTTTATTACAACCTGACCCAGCGCCAACAAGGGGCGGCTAACTACGCCCAAGCCATGGTCAAAGTGACCGACTTTGATGCGGCGAATCGACTGATTTTATCGCTACAAGCTGAGTTTGATGATGCTTTTCCCCAAGCGCAAATTTTAGTGAGAAAACTAGAACAGGGCCCACCATTTAACGCCCCAGTTGAATTACGCATTTACGGGCCATCATTAGATGTATTAACTCAGCTAGGTGAACAGGCCCGCGGCTTGTTTATGCAAACCAAAGATGTGATCCATACCCGCGCCACCTTAAGTGCAGGTTCACCAAAGGTGTGGATGCAAATCAATGAAGATGCCAGCTTAATGAGCGGCTTAAGCTTAACTGATATCGCCAAACAAATTGAAATGTCTACCACAGGTATCATTGGCGGCAGTATTTTAGAGCAAACTGAATCGCTGCCAGTAAGAGTACGGTTAGCTGATAGCTCAAGAGAGCAAGCCACTCGTTTATCTGAGCTTAATTTACTGTCTAATAATGGCAATATTATTCCGCTGTCAGCCATTTCCCACAATGAAATCAATGTCAGTCGCGGCGGGATCCCAAGACGCAATGGCGAGCGGGTTAACACCATTGAAACCTACATTGTCAGTGGCGTATTACCCGGAAAAGTTTTAAATGATGTTAAAGATAAACTCGCCCAAATTGAGTTGCCAGCGGGTTACCATATCGAGATCGGCGGTGAAAGCGCCAAACGCAATGAAGCGGTGGGCAATTTACTGTCAAACATCGTAGTGGTGGTGACCTTATTACTGGCAACAGTGGTGCTGTCTTTTAACTCATTTAGATTAACTGCGATTATCTTATTAAGCGCATTTCAATCAGCAGGACTTGGTCTGCTGGCAGTGTATGTGTTTGGGTTTCCGTTTGGCTTTACCGTGATTATCGGCTTATTAGGCCTAATGGGGCTGGCCATTAATGCCGCTATCGTTATTTTGGCAGAACTTGAAGACATGCCAGAGGCAAGACTTGGCAACCTTGAAACCATCATCAACATTGTTAGCGGCTGCGGCAGACATATTGGCTCAACCACCATCACCACCATTGGCGGCTTCTTGCCACTGATTATCGCAGGCGGCGGTTTCTGGCCTCCCTTTGCAATAGCGATTGCTGGCGGCACCATACTCACCACCTTGTTATCGTTAATTTGGGTGCCAACTATGTACCTATTATTAATGAAGAAAAAAGCCTTGCAGCAACCAAGCCTTGAGCCAATAAGCGTCTAATATAAAGGCGGTTATACCTATAACAAAACGGCGCTATTAAGCGCCGTTTTTTATGTTTAATTGTTCTAGGATTTCGGTTCACAATGTAATTTTAAAATGACTTGGGCTTGCTGCCATGACATAGTTTAGGGTGGCAAATTGTTTCATCCGCATTGATGAGTTTTGCGGCACCCCCCTAATACGTACCAGTAAATACGTACCAGTAAATGCGCACCAGTAAATCAATGGCCTCTTGGGCGGGGTCCATAAAACTGTCGGTTTGATGTATTTCCAGATTCAAGAGTGGATACAGCTCTAACAGCTCGGATAAAAAAGGAGAAATATGTAACCGAGCAAAAGCCACTGGCGCGCTAATTTTAACAGTGCCGCGGGGGCTATCAGCTTTTTGCTCTATCCGCTGAGATACTAAATCATACTGACGGATAATCTCAGCACTGTGCTTAGCAAAAGCAATACCTTCTTCAGTTAATGAAATAGCCCGCGTATGACGGTGCAGTAACTTAGTACCGACCTTCTCTTCTAATTGATTCATTTTGCGTGACACTGAAGACGGCGTCATATCTAGCCTGCGAGCAACTTCAGAAAAATTGCCAAACTGGTGCGTCATTAAAAACAGTTTTATGTCGAGCAAAGAGACATCGTAGTTCATAGCAAGATCCCAAGTTGATACCTTAAGAGCATAAGCGATAAACACAAAATCGCACACATGAACCAAGGCAAGTGACTTTTGACACTTAAACAACAGTCATCTTGTTAAAACCAAACAGAAATGATCATAGAGTAAAATCATCAGGTATTTGGCAAAGCGACTATAAACCAATTACTTAATTAGCAATGCCCTAACCCTCATCGATTACTTATTGCATTTTTGAGAAAGTAAACCCGCACATTTGCTTTTTTACCTCTACTTTTTGCAAATTTAAAACAGTACATTAATCCTCCTAAATGTCACAGCGCTATTTTTATGACCTTAATTAGCGCTGTGACCTATCAGTTACTCTTATTCTTAACAGAGAATATGCTATGAAAATTGCACTGTTTATACCTTGTCTCGTCAATCAAATGCTGCCAGAAGTCGCCGTTGCTACGCTTGAATTATTAGAAAAGCTTGGCCATGAAGTGATATTGCCTTCAGGTCAAACTTGCTGCGGCCAACCGATGACCAACTCAGGCTGCTTTAACGAAGCAAGAAACACCACCATGAAGCTACTTAACGCTTTTAAAAATGTTGAGTGTGATGCCATTGTTTGCCCTGCTGCATCTTGCTTAGTGGCTGCAAAAGAAAATTTCCATGAGTTTGACAATAGCCCAGAAGCCCAAAAGGTTATCAGCAAGCTGTATGAACTGACCGAATTTTTACATGACATTGCCCCAATTAAGCAATTTTCGAAACCTCTGAATACCAAGGTTAGCCTACAAATGAGCTGTCACGGGATCAGAATGCTGAGTCTTGCCACTCCAAGCGAAAGCATGGGCAGACAATTTAATAAAGTCGAAGCAGTGCTGCAAAATATTGACGGCTTAACCATTGTCTATCCCGATCGCCGTGATGAGTGCTGCGGCTTTGGCGGCACCTTTGCCGTAGACGAAGGCGCAGTATCGGCAAAAATGGGCAAAGATAAAGCCCAAGCCCACGCAGCCACCCAAGCTGAATTTGTTGTGGGGTTTGACCCATCATGTTTAATGCACCTTGATGGCATGATCCGCCGCCAACAATTACCGATCCAAACTCGCCATATCGCGCAAATCATTAACTCAGTTCTATAGGAGGCTTTGCTATGTCAAACAATCATTCATCTGAAGCGACTCACGCTAGAAAGGCCGACATTTTTTGCCGCGATGAGTCTCGCGTCGATTGGCATTCAAAAGCCTTATGGTTACTCAGAGAAAAGCGCGATCGCGCTGCAAAGCAAATTCCTGAGTGGGAAAAATTACGCCAATTAGGTTCTGAAATTAAACTGCATACCTTAAGTAACCTTGGCCAATATCTTGAGCAATTTGAAGCTAAATGCCTTGAAAATGGCGTGCAGGTTCATTGGGCTAAAGATGCCGCTGAGCATAATGAAATTGCCCATCGTATTTTGGCAAAGCACAATGTCAAAAAGCTGGTCAAATCAAAGTCAATGCTCACTGAAGAGTGTCATTTAAACCCGTACCTTGAAGAGCGCGGCATTGAAGTTATTGATACCGATTTAGGTGAGCGCATTATTCAGCTTGCCGGTATGCCGCCATCACATATTGTGGTGCCTGCTATTCACATGAAAAAAGAAGAAGTGGGTGAACTATTTCACCACAAGCTTGGCACCACTGCTGGTGAGTCTGATCCCACTTACCTGACCCGCGCAGCTCGCGCCCATTTAAGAGCGCAATTTTTATCTGCTGATGCGGCAATGACAGGGGTCAACATGGCCATTGCCGATCAAGGTGGCGTCATGGTGTGCACCAATGAAGGCAATGCTGATATGGGGGCAAACTTACCTGCGCTGCAATTGCATTCTATGGGCATTGATAAAGTCGTGCCCAATTTAGACAGTGCTGGGGTACTATTAAGAACCTTAGCTAGAAATGCCATTGGCCAACCTATTACCTCTTATTCGTCTTTCTACAACGCGCCAAAGCCAGATGGTGAGATGCACATTATTATTGTTGATAATGGCCGCAGCGCAATGATGCAAGACAGTATTTTAGCCGAGTCACTGAAGTGTATTCGTTGTGGTGGCTGTTTAAATACCTGCCCTGTGTATCGCCGCTCTGGTGGTTATAGCTATAACTACACCATCCCTGGCCCTATTGGGATTGCAGTAGGCGCGCAGCACGACAAAACGGACTCTATGCCTTGGGGATGTACTCTCTGTGGCAGTTGTAGCTTTGTCTGCCCAACACAAGTGCCGCTGGATAAAATTATTGCCCGCCACCGCCGCATTAAAGCCGAGCAAAACCGCTTACCTTATGGCAAAAAGCATTACATGCCATTAGTCGGTAAATTTATGAGTAGTACCACAGCGATGAACTGCTCAATGAGCGCGGCAAGAACATCATTACGTATTTTACCCCATAGCTTATTAAAGCCATTTTCTGGCGCTTGGGGTAAATACCGCGAATTACCACAGGCACCAAAGTCGAGCTTTGAAGCTTGGTTTAAACGTAATAGAGGCCAATAATATGTCCAGTAAAAATACCATTTTGGCAGCATTGCAAAAATCTGCCGTGGCAACAGCCACTATGCCAGTTATCGATATCCCATTACGAGATATGGACTTAGTCAGTGCATTTAACACTAACCTCAGCGCCGTTGCCGGTAAACTGATTCAACAAGGTGGTATTGCTGCCTTAAACAGCTATACCCATGAGCTGATCAGCCAAGGTAAACAAGTGTTATCAATGGTTGATGGCGTCAGCGGCAACCGTCAGCAGCCTGACACTGCCCATGCGATGCAAGACATTGACTTTACCGTACTGAAAGGCGAGATAGCAGTAGCTGAAAATGGCGCAATTTGGGTATCGTTACCCCAAAGCCATCGAGTGACGCCGTTTATCTGTGAAAACCTGATTATCACCATTGCTGCCGATGACATAGTACAAGACATGCATCAAGCGATGAAGTTAATTAATAGTGCTGTACCGTCATTTGGGGTGTTTATTGCAGGCCCTTCAAAGACAGCCGATATTGAGCAAGCCTTAGTCGTCGGTGCCCATGGGGCTTGTAGTTTAGATGTTTACTTAGTTTAAGTATCTATCGACAAACTACACCCTGTTTTTGGCTAGCAACAGTTCAGTTGCTAGCCAAATATAGAGGCTGACTTTGACAACATAAAATCTAAAAACAATTGTACTTTTAGTGGCTGATGACTGCGCTGATGGTATAACAGCGAAATACGCCGGGTCTCACCCTGCCACTGAGGTAGCACTGGCACTAACGCCCCAGATGCCACTTCTTGCTCAACAAACTTAGTGGGACCATACATGATCCCCGCTCCTGCTACAGTTGCTTTCACCGCGCCGTGAATATCCGATAAGGTCAGTTTTGCCGGGCCCTCATAGTAAAACTCCCCCAACTGTTTATGAATTAAAACCCAATTAAACAGCGGCCACATTTTTACTAAATTATGCTCAACTAGCTGCTTAGGATGGCTCACTGCTGCCGCTTTGTCTAAATAACTAGGCGCGGCAAACAAACCATAATGCAGCACCCCAAATAACTTAGACACCCAAGATGAATCTGGCTGCGCTCCGCCTACAATGGCGACATCAACACCTTCATCAATTAAATCAATGGTCTGGTTATTTTGGCTAATGTGCAATTGAATATCAGGATACGCGATAGAAAACTCGGTTATCGCTTCCATCAGCAACATCGAGGTAATAGAAATTGGCGTAGCTAAACGCAGGGTACCTTCGGGCTTCGCTTTCGATGGATGGTTTAGCACATCAAGTTGCGCTATCACCCCTTGATAGCGTTCAAACAATGCCCCGCCTTCTTCTGTTAAGCGAATTCGCCGAGTACTACGCATAATCAGCTGCGTATTAAGGTGGGCTTCAAGCTTCGAAATTTTGCGGCTTACGGTAGCCACAGGCATTTGCAGCTCTTTGGCCACTTGAGTAAAACTACCCGCATTGACTAAATGCACAAACAAATGGATTAGCGCAATCTCGGCACCGGCATTATTGGACATATCAACTCTCTGGTAGCGAAATAACTATTGTAATAAAAAGTCCCTCTGTCACCTAGTGGGTTATGGGCCTTATTGGGGAAATAATGAGAATCAGCAGCCTACTAATTTAGAACAAGGAAAAAACAATAAAAAAACCTGCGCTTGTCTATTCAAAGGGATGCCACACTGCTGTTTCGGGCCATATATAATCTATTAGAAAACGCCACTAAATACGCAGGCGTTAATGCCGCCATTAACGTTGAGCTAACCGCCAACGGTTTTATCATTAGTGATAACGGCCCAGGTATTTCTGATAGCGAGAAAGACAAGGTGTTTCAGCCAAACAGGGAATGCAAACCAGTGAGCAGTTAAGTCAAATCACAGCCAGTATTGGTGAACTTGCCACTTTCTCTAGCAGTATCGCTAGCGCCACAGAGCAGCAAAGCGCCGTTGCTGATGAAATCACCCGCAACTTGCATCAGATGTCGTCCCTTGCCAATGAAGGGCAAGAGCGCGCCGGAGAAACCGTTGAAGTCGCTGACGGGCTAACAGCGCTAGCAGGAGAGCTAAAAACCAAGATTAACTTCTTTAAAATTTAATCATTTGTTTGTAATAAAAGATTGTTAACTCAGGTCGTTATAAGGGGCATGAACGGTAAAGTTCATGCCCCTTTATTTGATAATGAGGTTACGATTAACTACCACTTTAATGACAGAACAGGTACAGAATGAAAAAACGCACCGTTATCGCACTGCTTTCAACCCATGCACTCGTACTCGCCATTGGCTTTGGCGCGGGTATTTATGCTTTGCCTATTCTTACTGCACCAGATGCACCAAGTCGCGAGCAAGTGCAGTCAATTGACTCAGTGCAACGCTTTACAGGTCAATTCAGCCGTAACCTCAAAGATAGCGACGCATTGCATTGGGGCGAAGGCAAAGTGACCCTAGGCGATGAATTTATTGCACTGAATGGCAAGCTGTCACCAGGTCCTGACTTTAAAGTGTATTTGGCCAAAGAGTTTGTAGAAACAGAAGCGGATTTTAACCGTTTAAAATCAACGATGGTGCAAGTTGCCGACATCAAAAACTTCAACAATTTCTTAGTGCCAATACCAAAAGAGGTGGATATCGCAACTTACAACACCATCATTATTTGGTGTGAAAGCTTTGGTCAGTTTATTACCGCAGCCCAGTACCAGTCTATTTAAGCGCTTTAAAAACGATAACTCATTCAACCTTTGTAAGCTTGCTTCCCTTATTTCACCCATCAGCTAATTTTAAACAATAAAAAACCCTGCACTAGGCAGGGTTTGATATTTTACAACTTAAAACACTTACTTATTTTTAGCTTCAGACTCGCTAATACGGTCTAAGTTTTCAGTGTTTTCAAGCCAAAGCGCATTAATGATGCCAAAAGCACAGGCCAGTAATACACCTAAAATCCAAGCGAAATACCACATAATGGCTCCTTAATTAATAAAGTGATGCTTTGTTCTTTTCAATGAAGTCGCGGTTTAAGCGACCAAACATCTTGTAGTAAGTCCAAATGGTGTAACTTAATACTGTCGGTACGAAAATAATCGCCGCCCAAGTCATCACATTAAGGGTCATTTCACTTGCGGTTGCATCCCACATCGTTAAGCTCACATTTGGATCAAGCGATGAAGGCATGACGAATGGGAACATTGATGCGCCACATGTCACGATAATGCCTGCAATAGCTAGTGAGCTAAATAAGAATGCAAAACCACTTCGGTTAAAGCGACTTGCTAGAATCACCAAGATTGGCATCAACAAACCTAATGCTGGGAACAGCATAGTCAGAGGATACTTGTCATAGTTAACTAACCATGCGCCTGCTTCTATAGCAACAGTTTTAGCCGTTGGATTAGAAGGACCAGCAGTATCGATTACTGAAGTAACCACATAACCGTCAATACCATTTACTAACCAAACACCCGCAGCAGCAAACAACACTGTCACTAACAAACCACACACTTGTGATGCTTTAGCAGCGCGAACACGTAGCTCACCTTCGGTTTTCATTTGTAACCATGAAGCACCTTGCATCATCATCATAAGTGCACTGATTAAGCCAGCTAATAAACCAAATGGGTTTAGTAGGCCTAGTAAGCCACCTTGATAAGTTGCACGTAGGTATTCATCGAACTCAAACGGTACACCTTGTAATAAGTTACCAAAAGCAACACCGATAACTAATGGAGGTACAAAACCACCGACAAACAAGGCCCAATCCCACGACTTACGCCATTTTGGATCTTCAATTTTTGAGCGGTAATCAAAACCAACAGGGCGCAGGAATAAGGCGAATAACACCAACATCATTGCCACATAAAAACCCGAGAACGACACGGCATATACTGTTGGCCAAGCAGCAAATAACGCACCACCTGCAGTAATTAACCAAACTTGGTTACCATCCCAATGAGGGGCAATCGAGTTAATCATGATACGGCGCTCAGTGTCGTCTTTACCAATAATTGGTAATAACGCACCCACACCCATATCAAAACCATCTGTCACAGCAAACCCAACTAGCAATACGCCAACCAGAGCCCACCAGATAAATCTTAGCATTTCATAATCAAACATAATCAGGTCCTCAGATTAAGCATCTTGGTTTTCAAAATGATATCTACCTGTCTTAAGGCATGATGGGCCAAGACGAGCAAACTTAAACATTAAGAACATTTCGATCACTAATAGTATTGAGTAGAACACAGTGATTGAAATGATACTGAACCATATATCACCTGGCGTTAGCGTTGATGCTGACATAAAGGTCGGTAAGACTTCTGAAATGGTCCAAGGTTGACGACCATACTCTGCCACAAACCAACCACATTCAATTGCAATCCAAGGTAGTGGCAAGCTGTATAGCGCTGCACGTAATACCCATGGTTTTTCTTCAATTTTATGACGGGTGCTTTGCCAGAATGCCGCAGCAAATACCAATAGCATAATCACGCCACACGCAACCATGATACGGAATGACCAGAACATAGGGGCAACGTTAGGAATAGAGTCTTTAGCGGCAGCTTTAATTTGCTCTTCTGTCGCATCGACTACATTTTCTGTGTAACGTTTTAGCAGTAGACCATAGCCTAAATCGCCTTTGGTCATTTCAAAATCAGCACGAATTTGCTCTGTTTCATTACCTGCGCGAAGTTGTTCTAGTAAAGAGTAAGCAATCATACCGTTACGGATACGAATTTCATGCTCGTCGATTAAGTCGATAATACCAGTCACTTGCTCATCTAAAGAACGCGTTGCAATGATCCCCATTACGTATGGGATCTTAATCGCGTAGTCAGTGTGCATGGTTTCTTGATTTGGGAAACCCACTGCAGTAAAGGCCGCTGGTGCTGGCTCAGTGTGCCATTCCGCTTCAATTGCCGCTAATTTAACGCGCTGTACTTCACCTACTTCATAGCCAGACTCATCGCCTAGTACCATTACCGATAGGATTGACGCCATACCAAAACTTGCAGCAATCGCAAACGAGCGACGGGCAAACGGTAAATCACGACCTTTAAGGATAAAGTAAGAACTAATTGCCAAGACGAACATCGCGCCGGCAACATAACCTGATGCGACTGTATGAACAAACTTAACTTGCGCAACAGGGTTGAACAGTACTTCAGCGAAGCTGGTCATTTCCATACGCATTGTTTCATAGTTAAACACTGACCCTACTGGGTTTTGCATCCAACCATTAGCAATCAGGATCCATAAAGCTGACATGTTAGAGCCGATAGCAACTAACCAAGTAACCGCTAAATGTTGACGCTTACTAAAGCGATCCCAACCGAAGAAGAACATACCCACTAAGGTAGATTCTAAGAAGAAAGCCATTAAGCCTTCAATCGCCAGTGGAGCACCAAAAATATCACCCACATAATGTGAGAAATACGCCCAGTTAGTACCGAACTGGAATTCCATTGCTAAACCGGTGGTAACACCTAAAGCAAAGTTAATTCCGAATAACTTACCCCAAAACTTAGTCATGTCTTTGTAGATTTGGTTATTAGTCATCACGTAAACGGATTCCATAATAGCCAAAATAAACGCTAGACCTAAGGTTAAAGGTACAAATATAAAGTGGTACATGGCTGTTAGCGCGAACTGTAACCGTGACAGTTCAACAACCTCTTCAATAATCATTGGCGACTCCTTACCCAGTACATCCAAATGTCATGTCGACTTCCTCAAAAACAAAAGTGTTATTGCAGGAAATAAATTTATTAATCTAAAGCAGCACCCAAAAAAACAGGTTAATGAATTGTTATTTTAAGACTACCGTAACTCAATTTCGTTTTTAGTTTATTTCGCCTTAGCACCACAATAGTGAGACGTTTGTCACACCAAGATAGCAAAGGGTGACACAGCGCAAATAAACCAAGCCCACCAAAATCATAAAATCAGCAAAAACAGTTACTTATAAAAATAATTAATGGTGCACACCTCTATTTTATATCATCTAAATTTGATTCAAATCAATCAAACTTGCCACCCTTAATGGGTTTTCTGTGGGTTTTGGGCAATAGCGCAAACTACCAACTTTTATGTATTGACCAATACTCCAAATATTGCTAGGGATTTTTTTACATTTTTTTAAAATAGTGTTCCCTAATCCATGTTTTGCTAATGAATTTAACCTAAGTAACAAAATTAGATCAAAACAAAACCATGGGATATATATTTTAACCCTTACAGCTTTAATTTAAATAATTAAACTATTGAATATAAATAACAAATAAAAATAATAGTTCAAAAACAAAGCAGACAGCCACATCTCACTCATTAGTTTTACTAATGCGTTAGATTAATTTAACTCGTTTGAGAAAAACATCGGCAGGCTTTAATATTCGCCCCGTGTTGAGAGAAGGTCGATTGGACTTGAACAGAATGGATTTCAAGTTACATCCCCAACTCTACTAATTTGAAATTATTACTGAGTGGAGATTTAAAAGATGACTAAATTATTTGATCGCGTAATCAACAGCTACAAACGTATCTTTGTTGAAATGCACAAATCGTACTAAACGCTATTATGTTGTTGCTAGCATCAATACCTACAATTTAGGTGAGTGTTAGCAGCAATAAAACTAAAGACGCATTAAGTATGCAATTGCTTGCTAAATCCGTTGGACGTTTACCCTTGATGTTTTGTTAGCGCAAAACAGCTCTTGCAACATAGAGCAATAATCGGCCCTTTAGGATTAATATTCTAAGGGGCTTTTTATTGTCTAATTTAAAGTTTGCTTATCATTGGCGCTTGCAACAGAGTAATCAATGCATAGCCATAAACTCTAAGTTAGTACACATAAGTTAGGACACATAAGTTAGGACACTACTGCTTATATAATCATATAATAATCTATATATTGCCCATTAGTTGCCCCCGCCCAATACTCGTTGGCGATGAATCCTAAAGAGATGACATATGCATGAACAAAAGCTAAGCCTTGTTATTGAAAGCGGCCACCCTGCCTATGAATGGGCAAAAAAGCAGTCTGACGCCGTCGGCGCTTTTGGTCACATAGGTACTCATATTGATTGTTACGATTCGGAGCCATTAGAAGCACAGTATGAAGTCGATGTCGTTGTTATAAATTGTACTCACGAAATGCCGTCAGTGGATGATTTAGAGCCTTTAGCGTTAGCAGACAAAGCATTGGTACTTTTTACCGCAAACATTGAGCAAAATGGTTACGGCACGCCAAACTATGGCGTTATGAATACTGCGCTAACCAGTGATGCTATTGAGCAAATTCTACTTAACGCGCCCGCCTTTATCGTTATTGACAGCTACGGAATAGGATCCCATGGTGATGAACACATAGGTTTTGATAAAAGATGCGAGTCGAAAGGCTGTTTCGTGATTGAAAATGTGAACTTATCTGCAGCAGTAACACACTCAATGGTAAAACTTAAAATAGCCTTTGATAAGGACTCTAAATCGACAGGAAAAAGGTGCGATATTAGCGCAATTTGCCGCTAAGAGACTGTAACTAATTTTGTGTAACTGCTTATCAACACGTACTCTATAGAGAGTCAAGGATAGGCAAATACTCATGAACAAAAAAGATATTGAAGCTTTTGCTAAAGAAGCTGTTAAAAGCATTAAAACACCAGAAGACTTAAATCAATTCAGTCTGATGCTCAAAAAGATAACGGTCGAAGCCGCTCTTAATGCCGAAATGGATGACCACCTGGGCTATGAGAAACACCATA
>NZ_JAUORL010000010.1:0-149361 GCF_030548015.1 Shewanella sp. 4_MG-2023 | reverse complement strand
AGCTTCAGCTGGCCCGAAGGGTGAAGTACAGGATGTACTGAATCAGGGCAATGCCCGCCACGCGGATCGGTAGCGTGTCTGAAGGGCATCGAATGAACAGTTTCATTCGTTTAGCTATAAGCCGAAAATCATTGTCGGGAACAATGATTAACAGCTTCAGCTGGCCCGAAGGGTGAAGTACAGGATGTACTGAATCAGGGCAATGCCCGCCACGCGGATCGGTAGCGTGCCCGAATTAGAATTGAGCATGATTGCAATCAGTCTAATTAGCAAAAAATGCAAACATCAAAACAAATAACACATATAAGATTATTTTTTTATAATTAATTTTTAGCTCAAAAATTCATTTGCTATTATTTACTTGGAGATACATGGTGTTACAGAAGATTAAAATATTCGCAATAGCGGCACTGAGTGCGACTTTAGTTATCAGCGCACCTATTCAAGCTGTAACCCCCTCTCCACAAATGATAGAGCAGTTTAAATCCTTGCCAGCTTCTGAACAGCAAAGACTTGCTAAGCAGTATGGTATTAGCCCTTCAGTGTTATCGGGGCAAAGCGGTCAATCCAACCAGTTTCAACAAGCAACCGAAATGCCTGAACGCTATACCAGTAGCAAAGAGCAATTAAGTGCTAAAGAAAACGAAAAAAATAACCTGAACTTTGAAGAAGATAGTAAAAAAGATGAATTAACATTTTTTGGTTATGACATGTTTGCTGGCGAGCCAATGACATTTTCGCCTATTTCAGATATTCCGGTCCCCAGTGATTATATGGTTGGGCCTGGCGATACACTAAATGTGCAACTTTATGGTAAAGATAATCGTGAATACGCCTTAACAATAGGTCGTGATGGCAATATTCAATTCCCAGAATTGGGGCCTATATCGGTTGTGGGGCTAACGTTTTCTGAATTACGCGAGTATCTAGGCGAGCGAATTCAAAAACAAATGATCGGTATTGAATCAAATATTACCCTAGGTGAATTACGTTCTATTCGCATTTTTATCGCTGGTGATGCCTATAAACCTGGTTCGTATACTGTCTCTAGTTTATCTACCATTACACAAGCTCTGTTTGCAGCTGGTGGCGTAAATGAAATAGGTAGTTTACGTAATATTCAAGTAAAACGTCAGGGGCAGTTAGTTGGTAGCTTTGATTTATATGATCTGCTGCTAAAAGGTGATGCATCAAAAGATATTAATTTACGTTCTGGTGATGTAGTTTTCATTCCATCAGTCGGTGGACGAGTAAGTATTACCGGTGAAATTAGACGTCCGGCCATTTATGAAATTAAGAGCAATGAAACTATTGATGATGTGGTCAAAATGGCTGCAGGTGTTAACCCCGGTGCATATCCCAAGCGAAGCAGCATTGAGCAATATAATCACAACGGTTTAAAAACCATCGTCAATGTTGACTTAACATCAGCAAAAGCAGCTAGCAAGCTAGCGAAAGCGGGTGATTTTATTCGTGTAAAAAGTGCTTCTATGCAATATGAAGATGCAGTAACCCTTGTTGGTGCGGTTGTACGACCTGGTAAGTACCAGTGGTATCAGGGACAGAAGGTTAACGATCTGTTACCTACCATTTGGGGGGATTTAGCCATATCTGCCGATTTGAACTACGCATTAATCATTCGTGAAGTGAACAAGTTTGGTAAAATTGAAGTACTACAATTTTCACCAGGTAAAGCCATTTCGCAGCAGGTTCAGTCAGAAAATATTGCTTTAAGTCCAAGAGATAAAGTCATTTTGTTTAATTATGATGATTCATCGATAAATCGTTACGAATTAAATAAATTAGTTCAAGAGCGAGCTGAAAAAATCCAATCATTAAGCAGTGACTCACTTATTGGCAACGACTTATTTAAAGCTGGTTTTAAGTCAATGAATATTGATGCTGCTGGTTCAATGATGCATAAAGCTTCAATCGGTGGAATAGTTATTCCTGGTTCTGATAAGGAACTAAATGAGCAAGAACAACTTATCGGTGATGAAGTCAGTAAAATGTTATCTAATTTATTTGATGACAGAGACTTAATTAAATTAAGTGGCTCAATGAGTCGTGAAGAGTTGTTATTTCCTATTATTAGCAAGTTATCACAGCAAAGTAGCCCTTTAGAAAAAGCTCAAGTAGTTGCCATTTCTGGCAAAGTTAAAAATGGCGGTATATACCCATTAGCAACTAATGCAAAAGTCAGTGATTTACTTGTTGCTGCAGGTGGTTTAGTTGAAGGTGCTTATACAAATAGAGCTGAATTAACCCGAACTGAAAATTCTGATTCGCTTTCAGACATCAACCATATACACGTCAATATTAATAATGCCATAAATCACCTTCCATCTGATGATTTGTTATTAGAAGGCCGTGATATGTTGGTCGTACTAACAACTCCAGAATGGCAAGAGCGTAAATCGATTGAAATCCGAGGTGAAGTGAAATTTCCTGGGATGTATAACATTCGTAGAGGCGAAACGCTTGCCGATGTTATGCAACGCGCAGGTGGGTTTACTGACTTCGCTTTCCCTACTGCTGCGGTTTTTGTTAGAGAATCAGTAAAGCAACAAGAGCAACTTGAAATTAAGAAGCTTGCTGACCAATTACGTCGTGATATTGCAACCCGTGGTGTGTCGAAAGACGGCACGGTAGTTAATTACTCTGAAGCACAGCTAATGCTTACGGACTTAGAAAATATTCAAGCAGTTGGCCGTTTAGTTGTAGATCTAAATGCAATTCAAGTGGGAATAGAGCAAGCAGATATACAACTTGAAGATAAAGATATTTTGTATGTGCCTACCACGAAACAAATCGTGTCTGTTATGGGCGAAGTACAGCACCCGTCAACTCATAGATTTAAAGAAGGCACGACTTTAGACCAATACTTATCTATGTCAGGTGGCCCAAGAGAACGTGCTGATGACGGTAGAACCTATATCATTAAAGCAGACGGCTCGGTAATGATGCCAAAACAAAGCTTCTGGTTTAGCAGCAAGGCCGCTTTAAGTGCCGGAGATACTGTTATTGTACCGCTTGATACTGAGTACAAAGATAACTTAACCCTTTGGACTCAAGTGACACAAATTGTCTATAACTCTGCGGTTGCATTGGCAACGATTTCAGGCTTGTAAAATTTTGTTTTAAAATCCTAAACCGCGTCAACCAATTAATTACAGGGATAAAAACTAGATTTACAGCCTAAGCTAATACAAAGTAAGCATCGCTGTAAATTTATTAATAACAAACATGAAAAACCAAATACCAAAAAATTACACAGATGCTAATTTTACTTCGACTCCGCAAGTTGTTGCAGATGATGAAATCGATTTACGAGAGCTATTTTCAGTAATTTGGAAAGGCAAATGGTTGATCATTGCAGTAACTGCTGTCTTCGCTGTTGGTTCTGTTTTGTTTGCACTTAGTCAACCAAATACTTATAAATCAGAAGCGCTACTTTCACCGGCAGACGGGGAACAAGGTGGCGGTGGTTTAGCCGCACTTGCTGGACAGTTTGGCGGTCTTGCAAGTATGGCTGGCATCAACCTTGGTGGTGGCGGTGGTGTTGACAAAACTCAAATGGCGATAGAAGTGGTTAAATCACGTCAATTTACCAGTGAGTTTATTCAAAAGCATAATATTCTTACCGACCTCATGGCGGCTGAAAAATGGGACATGGCATCAGATACACTAGTGTATGATGCTGAAATGTTTGATGCTAAAAACAACAAATGGATTCGTGAGGTTAAAGCCCCATTTAAGCCTGAACCTTCAATGCAGGAAGCCTACAAAGAATTTAATAAAGCTATCGCTATTAATAGTGATAAAGAAACCGGCATGGTGAAAGTGTCGGTAGAGCATTTATCACCATCAGTTGCCCAACAGTGGGTTAAATGGTTAGTAGAAGATATCAACTTAGAAATGAAACAGCGCGATGTGGCAGAAGCTCAGCGCAGTACCGCATTTCTAGAAACTCAGATAGCCCAAACTAATGTTGCAGATATTCGCACGATACTTTACCAGCTAATTGAAGAGCAAACTAAAACTATTATGTTTGCTGAAGTACGTGAAGAATACGTATTTAAAACCATTGACCCAGCATTAGTCCCAGAAGAAAAAGCAGGTCCTAAACGAGCCTTGATTTGTGTATTAGGCACAATGCTAGGCGGCATGTTAGCGGTAATGATTGTTTTAATCAGGCATTTCGTTAGAAAAGAAGATTAAACAAAGAAAAGAAAAAAGAAAAAAAAAGAGCCTATTGGGACTGTTTTGATAAAAAGCATGAAACCTAAGCTTTATAGGAGATAGCGGCAATGTTGCTGTCTCAAAATGAATAAAAAGTGTCTCAGCTTGGTTTTAAAGGTTGAGTTGCAGAAGTGAAACCCTTCAGTATTTGTCACTCTAAGATAACGAATTATTGTGGTTAAATTCATCGATTTTGGTAGTGACATCGATGAAAAGGACATGAAAGCCTGCATTTTTAAAAAGCTGAAAGCAGATGGATTATATCTGATTTGGGAATTGGTTCGGTAAAATAATGAACTGAAAAAAGAACGAACTGAAAATAAAAATGGGATCGAGTTGTAGATCGTTTTGAGTGTTCTTTTAAAACCCTATGCTTTTCTAGGAGTAAGATTATGTCAAAACTAACAAGCCATTTATGTACCTTTAGTATCAAAGACTTCGGACAAAAAGGCAAGTTAATCATAAATTATCAGATATTATTTTATTGACTATTTATGGTGCTTTATCCACTCAGGACTCTTGGGAAGGTATTAGCGACTTCGGTAATAGCCGTTTAGATTTTACCTATGGTGCTCCTTCACCTGACACCATCGACAGAGTAATGTGTATGATTAATACCAAAATATTGCAAAGGGTATTTATTGATTTGTTGAACGATTATCATAAGTTAACAAATGGTGTGTCTAGCTCAATCTAAGGTGCACCAGAAGACTAATGAGATAACCGAAATCCGTAAGGTTTTGGAAATTATTGAAGGTTCTTTAATCACCATTGATGTGATGGATTGTCAGCGTAAAATATCTCAGAAAATTGTGGACAAAAGTGCAGATTATTTACTGGGTATAAAAGGAAATCAAAAACTACTAGAAAGAGCTTTTGATGATTATTATCGCCCAGCTATGCTGTAGTCATTTGATGGTGATAGTTATTCAACCCAGGCAACTTCACATGATAGAAACGAGACTCTATGTGCTCTGGCAAACAAAGATCTATCGGTTCTTGGCGATTTTACTCAGGAATGACCTGAGTTAAAATCGATGGGTATAATTGTTTGTATTCGACAAAAATATGATATCGGATACGAAAATGAAGTTTCGAACCGCTATTATATAAGCTCAAAGGATTTGAGTGCAGAAGAGATAATGCAACGCATGCTCGTCGGTGTGTTGAAGTGATGCATTGGCAACTTGATATGGGTCTCAATGAATATGCTTGTCGTATAAGAGTTGACGATCGCGTAGAAGCTTTTGGCGGATCAGACTGGCCTGATTAAACCTCTCAAATAATGAAACAAGCTTTAAGGAGGGGGAATAAAAAGGAAGTGGATGATGTGCGCAATGGATAATAACTACTTAAGTAAAGTTCTAGCAGCCCAGGTGTCGTGCGGATGTTCATGAGATTTTCGGGATTAAGGCTTGCCTTAACAGTTTTTCTTGAATCTACCAAAATTGTTTTAAGTCTTCAGCACTTTTAGCGTATTCTTTAGTAAAAGCTTAATGTTTAGTTTTTAAGCCTGTGCTTCATAGTTATACAATTCTTTGAATTACATTTTATTCTCTTTTTTATTAACAGTAAAAATAGTAATTTATTCCAAGTTTATTTTTTCAATTATTATAGGTAAGCAGTTGAAAAACTAACTGTTACATTTAATAGTTAGAATATTTTAAAAGATTTAATTCATGAGTATTTTTATAAGAAATTTAGCTAAAGGTGCTAAATGGACAGCTATTGAAAAAATCCTTAATCAACTTTCTAAGTTCTTAGTCATTGTTATCTTAGCTAGATTACTGACACCAGAAGACTTTGGCTTAGTAGCAATAGTCCTATTTTTTGTTTTAATCGCAGAAAGCTTTATTTCTGCAGGATTTACACACGCTTATATCAATGCTGATGACAAAGGTGAGTCAGAGGAACGATTATTTTCAAATTTAATATTTTTAAACTTTATAGTTGGAGTTATCGCTTCATTAATCCTCATATGTCTTTCCTCTACAATTAGTCAGTTTTATGGGGATGAAAGAATTGGTCTAGTTGTCACTGTTTTAGCGTTCTTACTGATCTTTGATTCAATAAGTTATGCTATTAAGGCAAAGCTAGAAAAAAAATTACAATTTGATGTGATTACTAAAATTAATATTCCTGTTTTTATTATTAGTTCATTATTCGCAGTTTTGTATGCATGGTCTTACGAGGACTATTGGGCTCTAGTTATACAACAGATTATTTATAAAATTTTTATTTTATTTTTTTATATTAAAAAAAATTCAAATTCTAAATTTGAAGTGAATCACATAAATAAAGAACAAATTACGTACCTTTATCATTATGGTTGGAAACTGCAGTTAGCGACAACTTTGAATACAACTTCTAAAGAAATGAATACACTGCTAATTGCTTCTAGTTCGGGTGTAGGAACCGCTGGTATTTACTCTAGAGCCAATAATCTTCAAGTTTTAATAATTCAAACAATTGTTAATGTTATTGAGAAAGTTACTTTCCCATTATTATCTGAGTTAAATCGTAAGTCAGGTAGTTTGATCCCATACTTTCGTAAATCGAATAAAATTTTTGCGCTCTTAATATACCCTATTTTAGCTATTGTATTTATTAATTCTGATAGCATTATAAAAATAATTTTTGGTTCTGGGTGGATCCAAGTTAGTGATTTGCTAAAGATACTGATTATTTCTGGTGGCTTTAGATTTCTACAATCTTCAAATTTAACTTTCTTGAAAGTTATAGGAAGAACAGATTTAATCCTAAAACTAAGAATTACTGAATGTATTTCTGTTATTACTTTTTTATTTGTAGGCTTAAATTGGGGCATAAAGGGGTTAGTATTAGCTCAAACGCTATCAACAATTTGTAATTGGCTTATTGTAGCTAAAATAACTTCTATTTATTCGACATATACAATTTATCAACAAGCTTCTGATGTCTCTAAGTATCTTATTTCTGCCTTAGTTGCTTTTGTATTAGTAATGGCATTAATTGAAGATTTTGATTTGTACTTTATTTTTGAGTTTATTTTGTCAACAATAATCTATATTAGCTTATACCTTATATGCCTAGTTATATTTAAAGTACCTGAAATAAAATATATATACCAATACATAAAGGCTAAATTTAAATGAATAAAATGATTTTAATCCTTCCATTTGATGCAAAAAAAGGTGCAGAAGGGAGAAAAGAGGATGCTATAAACACTTTAAAAATAGCTCATAAAAATATAGGTTTTGACGTTGTAACTATAACTGCAACACCAAGTTACTGTGAAGAACTGCTTTGTTATTTAAATAATTTTGAAATAAAGTTAATGAAACTTTTATCATTTACTAATAATCGTTTTACTCAATATCTGTGGTTCTTGTTTATACTCTTTATTATTAAAAAAACTAAATTAAGAAATGAAATTAAATTAGTTTTTTCTTATGCAATGACAGGTAATTCAAATGTTTTAGCATATTTAATCAATAAGTTCTTTAATATAGAGTATGTTATAAATGAACATAGGACAATATTTCAAAGAGATGCAATTAGATTGCCTAGAAGTCAAAAGGTTAGTTTGGATAATGCTAAAGTTGTTCTTTCATTAACTCCATCTCATACAAAATATATTGAGAAATATACAAAAACTAAGGTGTTCGATATACCATTAGTTTTACAAGATAAATACTTAACAAGTAAAGTTATTTCTGACGATGATTTTTCTATTTTTAAAATAGCTGCTTGGACTAATTGGCGTGATATTAAAAGGTTAGATTTGTTAGTCGAAGCTTTTGATGCTTTCTCGGCAGATAAGAATAATGTGAATTTATTAATTGCAGGTCCTATACCAGATGAATTGATTGAAAAAAACATCATCGAATATATATCAAGACATTCACTTCAAAATAAAGTGACTTTACTAGGCCAGCAAAATAGAGATAAAATTTTTCAATTAGCAAATCAATGCCATTTGTGTATTTTACCTAGCGATCATGAAACATTTGGCATTCCAGCAAGTGAAGCACTCTGTTTAGGAAAGCCGGTTATTACTACAAGATGTGGTGGTCCTGAGAATTTTATTAAAGATTATTTTAATGGTTTTACAATAAGTTGTGACTCTAGAACAGAATTAGTTGATAAAATGAATTATATTTATGATAACTATCAAGAATTTGACCATTATGCTATAGCGGAACAAGCTAGATCAGTTTTTTCAGTAACTAATTTGTCATTAAAATTAAAGGCAATATACAATAATTTAGTAGGTAGATAATATGAAAAATATCGCTATTGTGGGCGCTTTATGGACTTCAAATTTTGGGGATGTGTTATTAGCTAAATTATTAAAAGACAGGTTAGAAAATCTAAATTTTAATGTTTTTTTTCCTAATGCAAGTGATCAAGTTATAAAGGAATTAAAATCAGAAGGTTTTGAAAAAAGTCTCAAAAATATTGATTATTTATTTTTTTGCGGTGGTGGTTATTTTTCCGAACCACCAGGTAATAGCTATAAATGGGCATTATCAAGGTATAAAGCATTATTTCATATGGCCACTTATTGTAGGCTACTCAATATTCCATATTCGATTATAGGCGTTGGAGCTGGGCCTATTAATTCAAATATAGCCAAACTTATGGTAAAACATGTCATCGCTAAGGCTGATGTAATTGCTTTGCGTGATGTAGAATCAATTCTTGCAATAAGAGATTTAAACAAAGATTTAGAGTTAGAGTTAGTTTCAGATTATGTACTATCATTGAGAGATAAGGTTACTTTGCAGACGATCGTGAATCCTATTAGAAAAGTTGGTGTGCATATAACTAATAATGGTATGTCAGTTATTCCAGCTATTTTGAAGTATATAGAAAGTAATAAAACTGATGAATTTTACTTTATAGAAGATCACGTAGGTGAATTTGATTTGGTTTGTGTTACCTTTCCTGAGATAAAAAAGCTATTTTTAAACAAAATTGTCAACTATGTAGATGTGGATAAGTTTATTTGTGATATTAACTCTTTAGATTTTATTATAACGAGTAAGTTGCATGTTGGTATTGTCGCTTCTGCATTGAATAAAAGGGTCTGCTCCTTACCATACCATGCTAAAGTTAAAAGATTATACGAGTCATTTGGACGAGCCGATGTGTTTTTAGATGATTTTAGTGATGAGAGTAAAGTTATTAAACATATAACATATTGTAGTAATTCAGAAAAAGTTATTATTCCTAAAGAGTTAATTGAACGATCAAGAAGAATTGATGTTTTAGTTACTAATCTTATGAAAGAAAAACTACTGTTAAATCAGGAGCAATAATTGAACATTCTTCAAATTTGTTATGCATTTCCTCCATCTTTTTCAGGATATGGAAAGCAGTTAAATACAGTTAATTGTGATTTGTTAAGTAAACACCCTATAATTAATATAGATGTTATTACAGCTTATAAAGCTAAAAAAAAACTAAAGAACAATTACAACATTCATTCTTTTTATGATTATTCTAGACTTTCAGTAAAAAATGAAAAATATTTTTTTTACATTTATGCATTATTTAATTTTTTAAAGTTTTTTAAACTTTATTTTAAAGCTGATGTTATCCATGTAGTGAAGGCTGGGCCTGAGTGTATAATTCCTGTTGTTTTTTCAAAGATATTTAATAAAAAAGTTATTATAAAAGTTGCTCAAGACGAAATGAAAAAAGCTAATAAAAGTAGTTTTTTTAGAAAGATTAGGATTGGTTGTGTAAAAAAAGCAAATAAAATTATAGCCATTAGTTCAGAAATAGAAGACGATTTGATTTTTTGGGGGGTAGATAAATCTTCAATAGTAAAAGTTGCAAACTCAGTGCTTTTTAAAGAACATGAATATAAAGATTTACATTCCCAAAATGGAATGTTTAAATTGACTTTTGTTGGTGCTATCTGTAAAAGGAAAGGGATTCAAGAGCTTCTAGATTGTTTATTAAGCTTCGATACAGAAAATATAATGTTACACGTCGTATTGGCTGGTCCAGATTATGGTGAAATATTAGACTTAAATGGCCAATTAAACACTATTAATAAATCGAATCAAAATGTGTCTATTGAATATTTGGGGAAGATAACAAATGTAGACCAAATCTTGGCTAGCTCAGATGGTTTAATACTTCCTTCATATTCTGAAGGGATGCCTAATGTTGTATTAGAAGCGTTCAGTTTAGGTAAACCTGTTCTTGCATCTAATATTAAAGTTCATGAGGATATGATCAACAAAAAAAACGGGCTGATTTTCAGGTTAGCTGAAGAAGCAGATCTCAAAGAGAAATTAAATTTATTTATAAATTCGAAGTTTTGTCGTGAAGAAATAATAAATGATTCCAAAAGGTTGTATTCTGTTCAAAATATCTCTGATAAGTATTATAATCTTTATTCAAAAATAATTATCGAATGAAAATTAAAAAAATTAAGGCCATAGATTGTAACACTGCAGTAGCGATTTTTATATTGACAAATCTGCCATCTATCAAGTTGTTTTTTTCTTCAGCAGTGTTAAATGTTGTATGTTTTGTTATGCTCATTATTAGTTTTCTTTTAAAAGAAAAATTATATTTTGAGACTACTGAAAAAAAAGAAGCTGTATTTTCAGTTTTGATTATTTTAATTTGTTGTATCTGCATGGCATTTGTTGCTGGAGCGCAGGTAAATGTAGATACATACAAAATATTGTTTTCAATACTTTGTGTTTTACTTGTTTCATTAGTCTTAAATTATAATACAGCTGAACTTGTTGTTAAATTATATTGTGTATGGGCTTTGTTTTTATCAATATATCATATTTTTATAGGTATTACTTTTAACCCATCTATGGGGCAAAGTTATTTAACTTTGTCAGTACCATTAGGTGCATTTTTGACAGTTTTACTGACAATGTTATTGATATTTAAATTGTCAATTTTAGCTAAGTTGTCATATTTTTGCTGTTTATTAGTGGTTTTATTAGCATTAAGCTCTTTATTAAGTCGTTCTGCAATTATTTTTCCGATACTTATATCTTTTTCTATTACTTTATTTTTCTTTTTTAAAAATTGGAGATCCAATAAGTCTTCTTTATTTTTTTTGCTACTTTTTGTTTTTTTTGCATTATTCTATCTAAGTAACAATTTTGATTTGATATCTGAATTTAGACAGCTAGACCGAATAGAAAGAACAATAACGAATATGTCAGAAGAACCAAGAGTTAGAATATATGAACAAGTTCTTTCTTGGATTGTCGACTCACCACTTCACGGCTATGGTCTTGGTTCGCCTTTTGTTATGATGGGAGGAGGCTATCCTCATAACATATTCCTAGATTTGCTACTTAATGGTGGAGTATTATTACTAATGATAACTCTACCTTTCCTAATTTTGTATCTTATAAATTTAACTGAAACTTTTAGTGCTAAAAAGTTGAATTCTTGGAGGGTTATATCAGCTTCTTTAAGTTTGTTTCTTTTCCTTCAGTGGAATACTTCTTTTAGTTTAAATTCTCTACATATTCCTTTTACATTTATTCTTGTTTTTATTTCGCTAAGAAGTGTAAAAACAGAAAATACTTTCAGATAAAGGTGTATTAATGAATAATTTTATGGTGAAATTTTGTTTTCAATAGTTATAACGACCAAAGACCGTCAAGAATTTTTATTAAGATGTTTAAAGACTATTTTGAAGAATAGTATACTTCCTCGGGAAATTATAGTTGTTAATGATGGTGGCAAAACACCAGATTTTTCTTCTATCGATTTTAAGAAAGTAGATTTTCAATTGCTTTCAAATTTAGAAAGTAAAGGCGCTAATTATTCTCGTAACTTAGGCGTTTTAAAGAGTTCTGCAGATATAGTTTTCTTACTTGATGATGATGATGCCTTAAATGAGTATTCTTTAAAACGTCGTCTTGATATCCTAATGTCTGATCCAAGTGTGGGTTTGGTTTATACTGGTATTAAGATCGTTGCAAGTAATAATTTGGACATGGTATTGAGGGAGGTTAAGCCTGTTTCAAGTAAAAACGTTCATTTTGATTTACTTAGTAAAGGTAATATTATCGGTTCAACTTCCAGAGTTGCTCTAAGAAAGCATATCTTTATTAAAGCTGGCAAGTTTGATGAAAAATTATCTTGCTTACAAGATTACGATTTGTGGATTAGAATTTCAAAAATTTCAAAGGTTGCTCATGATTTTGGTTGCAATGTTTTATACACAATACATAACAATGGTAACCAAATAAGCTCAAACTATGATAAGTATATTTGTGCCGGTAAGTACCTCCTTAATAAGTATAATGAAGATATAACTAGTTACGGTTTATATAATAAATTTAAATCACAATTATATTTGAGGTGCGCTTTATCCAGTAAGAAGTATTGTTATAAAACAACGCTGATTTACTCATTAAAGTCTTTTTTTTGTAAGCCCAATATTAAGGCTTTGACCTTAATATTCTTACCTAAAATTGTTTTAAATAAACTATATCCTTTTACTTAGAGGGTGGCATGGAAAACATATTTTTAATTCAAGTTCATAAAGATACCGAACAGTTAAGGCTGTTAATTAAAATCCTTTCAGATGTGTGTGACATTTGTATTCATGTGGATAAAAAGCATGATTGTGCATTCAAATCTCTATCTTTATTTGTCAATAGTTGCGATTTTATCCATAAGGTTCAGTTTACGGATGAGCGTGTCAATGTTTTTTGGGGACATGTATCACAAGTTAAAGCTACATTTTCGTTACTAAAGTCTGCTAAGAAAATGAACAGTTATAATTTTTATACATTACTTAGTGGGGAATGTTTTCCTATAAAACCTTTGACTGATTTTTTGTTGTTCTTGTCAAATTCACATGGAAAAAATTTTATTGAGGCAAAAAAGAATATTTGTACTTCTCGTGTAAATAATTATCATTTATTTGTTGATACCTCTATTTATAGAAGTAGTCCAGTTTTTCGTTTTGTAATAGGTTCTTTAGGTAAGTCTTTAAGCTTTATTGGTGTTAATTCTAGGTTTTCTTCTTTTGTAAATATTTACAAAGGTTCATCTTGGTTCACTTTAAATAATAATTTTGTGAATTTGTTAATTAGTAGTGAGTCAGATTTAGATAAGTTAAAGTACAGTAAGTGTGTTGATGAGATTTATTTTCAGTCAAAGTTGATAAATAGTGATTTGTCAGGTACTTGGGTCAATAATAATCTTAGAACTATTAACTGGGTACAGGGCAGTAATAGCCCTTTATTTATATCAGATGTAGATGATCTCATTAACACATCAGACTTTTTCGCAAGGAAATTTGATTTCAGAAAAAATGTTTCTTTAAGGGATGAACTCTTGAAGTTGATTCAAGAAAATAAAGCTATATGATGTTTGTTGGTATATTATGAAATTTTCAGTATTAATGTCACTTTACATAAAAGAAAAACCTGAGTTTTTAGATGATTGCTTTAAAAGCCTTCATTTACAGACGGTTAATCCCGATGAAATAGTTCTTGTAATAGATGGTGAGATTACAGATGAACTGATTTTAATTATTCATAAGTGGCAGGAAGTCATGAATGTAAAAGTTTTTCCTTTACCTAATAATGTAGGACTTGGTAAAGCTCTACATTTTGGTCTAGGTAAATGTGTAAACAATTTAGTTGCGCGTATGGATACAGATGATATTTGTGAGCTAAACCGTTTTGAAAAACAAATAGAAGCCTTCAAGCTGAATCCAGATTTATCAATTTGTGGTAGCTATATAACTGAGGTAGATCCTTTTACATTAGAATGTATAAGTGTCCGAAAGGTTCCTTTGAGTAATAAAGATATCTATAAACAAATCCTAAAGTCTAACCCTTTTAATCATATGACAGTTATGTACAATAAAAAGCATATAATCCAAGTTGGTAACTATAAACATCTACCATTTATGGAAGATTGGTATCTTTGGCTGAGGCTTGTAAATTCAGGTTTTGAAGGTTTAAATATTCCTGTTTGTTTAGTAAAAGCAAGAACTGGTGAATCTATGCTAACAAGGAGATCGGGTTTTGAATATATAAAAAGTGAATGGTTAATTACTAAAAAGAAGATTGCCTTGATAAACAATAGTACTTGCAAATCCTTATACTATTTTATTAAGCGATCTATACCTAGGTTATTCCCCCAAAAAATAATCTATTTATTTTATAAAATTTCTAGGATGTAGGTTTGAACTCTATATTGATTACAGGTGCCAGCGGTTTTATTGGAAGTAGGTTGTTAAACTATTTGGGTGATTATAATGTCACAGCCTTAACTCGACGTCATCAAGTTGATTATCGTAACATATGTTGGAAACAGTTCGATTTAAATGAATTAGCGAATGGTATACAAATAACTGGTAATTTTCAAACTATTATACATTTAGCTGCTAATGTTCATGGGAATGAACATTTCGAATATGATCAAGTAAACAATAATTTGACTCTACTTTTAGCTGAATCATTGGCGGCTCAAGGTATGCGGCGGTTTATTTTCATTAGCTCTATTGGTGTATTAGGTTCTTGTACAAAGGATAATGAAACTTTTAATGAGTTATCACCCACTAATCCTCAAAACCCCTATACTATTTCTAAGTTAGAGGCTGAAAAAGGGTTGATTAGTCTTGCTAATAAATTAAATTTTGAACTTGTGATTATTCGACCTCCACTCGTTTATGGTAAAAATGCACCTGGCAATTTTAGAAAGTTAATAAGAATGACTAAAATGAATTTACCTCTTCCTTTTGGTATGATTAATAATTCAAGAAGCTATATATCTGTTGATAATTTAGCAAGTTTTATTTCACTATGTATTATTCACCCTAAAGCAGCTAACGAGGTTTTTCTCATTGCAGATGATGGATTTTTATCGACAAAAGAGTTGCTAATCAATTTGAGAACTTCGCTTGGGCTGAAGTTCTTTTTAGTTCCAATTCCCAGAAGTGTACTTAATTTTTCTTTTCTTTTGCTAGGTATGAGAGGTTTGTCTGTTCAATTACTTAATAATTTACAAGTTGATAATAGTAAGGCAAAAGAATTACTTGGCTGGAAACCTATAGAAACTATGAAGGAATCTTTAAATGAACATAATAAATAAGGTACGCCAATGTTAAATTTATTTCTTAGATTCTTAGATTTATCATTTTCTTTTATTGGGTTGTTGTTTTTTTTACCTGTTTTCCTACTCTTGTTAATTATTGGTTTGTTCGATACAGGCTCACCAATTTTTATACAAGAGCGAGTAGGTCGTGATAAAAAACCTTTCATTTTAATTAAGTTTAGAACTATGAACATAGATACTATTTCTGTAGCTAGTCATCTAACTAACACATCTTCAATTACTAAGTTTGGTTCATTCTTGAGAAAGACCAAACTTGATGAGCTACCCCAACTTTGGAATGTTTTTAAAGGTGATATGAGTTTGGTTGGTCCTAGGCCAAACTTATTTAACCAAGTTGAACTGATTAAAGAGAGAGATTCATATGGGGTATACTCTGTAAAGCCAGGAATTACCGGTCTTTCACAAGTTAATAATATCGATATGTCAATGCCAAAATTATTAGCTAGAACTGATAGAGAAATGATTGACACACTAACATTAAAAAAATACTTTCAATATATTATCATGACAGTTACTGGTCGTGGTCGTGGTGATGCAGTAAAATAAAAGAGAAATATAATGAAAATTGCAGTCCTTGGTACAGGTTATGTAGGTTTATCAAATGCAATGCTTCTTGCTCAAAACCATGAAGTTATTGCTGTTGATATAATTCCTGAAAAAGTAAAAATGCTCAATGAAAAAAAATCACCTATTATCGATGTTGAAATTGAAGATTTTTTAACTAATAAAGCACTTAATTTTACAGCTACACTCGATAAGCAAATTGCGTATGTTAATGCTGATTTTGTGATTATAGCTACTCCAACAGATTATGATCCTGAAACAAATTATTTCAATACATCTACAGTTGAATCTGTAATTAAAGAAGTAATGACAATCAATCCGAATGCAGTGATGGTTATTAAATCTACAGTTCCTGTCGGATATACAGCACGTATCAAGGAAGAACTAGGTTGTGATAATTTATTATTCTCACCTGAGTTCTTACGCGAAGGTCGAGCTCTTTTTGATAATTTACATCCTTCGCGGATCATTGTGGGTGAACGTAGTGAACGAGCTGAAGTTTTCGCTAAACTTTTAGTCGAAGGCGCTGTAAAAGATAACATTGAAGTTTTGTTTACCGACTCGACAGAAGCTGAGGCTGTAAAGTTGTTTTCAAACACCTACCTTGCTCTTCGGGTTGCATATTTTAATGAACTTGATACGTATGCAGAAAGTCATGGTTTGGATGCGCGACAAATTATTGAAGGTGTTGGTTTAGATCCCCGTATTGGCTCTCACTACAATAACCCGTCTTTTGGTTATGGTGGTTACTGTTTACCCAAAGATACAAAACAGCTTCGTGCAAATTATGCGGATGTCCCTAACAGTATCATCGGTGCAATTGTTGATGCGAATACAACTCGAAAAGACTTTATTGCTAACAGTATTTTAAAGCGTGATCCAAAGCGTGTTGGCATTTATCGTTTGATCATGAAGTCAGGTTCTGACAATTTTAGAGCATCAAGTATCCAAGGCATTATGAAACGATTGAAAGCTAAAGGTATCGATGTTGTCGTTTATGAGCCTGTGCTTGAACAAGATGAATTCTTTCATTCAAAAGTTATTAAGAATTTAGAAGAGTTTAAAGCGTCTTGCGATGTGATAGTTTCAAACCGCATGGTTGATGAAATACGCGATGTAAGTGATAAAGTGTATACTCGTGACCTTTTTGGTTCAGATTAGTACTTTAAATAAGTTCGAGAAGTGTTATGAAATATTTAGTCACTGGCGCAGCAGGCTTCATAGGCAGTGCTGTAGTCGAAAAGTTAATCACAGCGGGTCATGAAATTATTGGTGTTGATAATATCAATGATTACTATGATGTTAATTTAAAATATGCACGTTTAAAGCGTATCGTACATGATAATTTTCGATTAATTAAACTGGATATTGCAGACAGAGAAGCGGTTAAACAGTTATTTGAACATGAGCAGTTTGATCGGGTTATTCATTTAGCGGCACAGGCAGGCGTTCGATATTCGATTGAAAATCCACTAGCCTATGCCGATTCCAATCTTGTTGGGCATTTGAACATTTTAGAAGGGTGTCGTCGCACTGAAGTGAAACATCTAGTGTATGCATCCTCAAGCTCTGTATATGGCTTAAATGCTAAAACCCCATTTGCAACATCTGACAGCGTCGATCATCCAGTTTCACTTTATGCTGCAACCAAAAAGTCCAATGAGTTGATGGCCCATAGCTATTCACATTTGTATGATATTCCAACCACAGGTCTTAGATTTTTCACCGTATATGGTAGCTGGGGTCGTCCTGATATGGCGCCGTTTATTTTTACTAAAAAGATTTTAGACGGTGAGACAATAGATATTAATAACAATGGTGATATGTGGCGTGATTTTACTCACGTCGATGACATCGTTGAAGGTGTTGTTCGAGTTGCTGATGTCATACCAAGTCGGGATAAATCTTGGACTGTCGAAAATGGTTCACCAGCGACTAGCTCTGCGCCATATTCAGTTTATAATATAGGGCATGGTTCACCGATTAATCTGATGGGCTTTGTCAAAGCTATTGAAGATGAGTTAGGCATTGAAGCTAAGAAAAACTTTAGAGAAATGCAGCCGGGTGATGTTTACCAAACTTATGCCGATGTTGAAGATTTATTTGAAGCAACTGGCTATAAACCTCGAGTAGGTGTCAAAGAAGGCGTTGCTGAGTTTGTAAAATGGTACCGCGAGTTTTATAATAAATAGTTATATCTATTATGATTTTAGCGCTAGAATATTGATTTACTTATAATAGCGCTAATTTTTTCTGTCTCATTATCAAAAAAGTCGATAAAAATGTGTCTCATCGGTTTTTTGTTCACATTTATTCCTACAATTCCAGAGTAGTGCACAAGTTAAGTTTTTTCTTCGTGTTCTTTCATGCTCTCACATATAATATCCTAAGCTAGTTGTACGCATTACTCATATTACCCTGTAAATGGTATAGTGGTGAGGCGTTCGTATTTAAAGAAGTAATACACTATGATTTTTAAGTTGATGGAGCGGAAAATGGATTTTTTGCAAAAGTTGTTTCGTTTAGAGCGTAGTCAAAAACGTTTAGTGAGTATCGCAATTGACACTGTTTTTCTAAGCATTGCCTTTTGGGCTGCGTTATTAGTCAGAGTTGATGATGTCAGTGTGTTGCTTAATGGGCATTACTGGGCTTTAGTTGCTACAAGTATTCCTTTCAGCATTTTAGCGTTCGCCAAGCTTGGTTTGTACCGCGCGGTATTGCGTTATATGAGCTTACAAGCAATAACGGCTATTTTACTTGGTATTGTCGCGTCAACTGTCACTTTAGTGTTCGTCTCTTATTTTACTGAAGCGCATCTGCCTCGCACTGTTCCTATCATATATGCCATGTTCGCTTTGGTGTTTGTAGGGGGAACGCGTGCACTTGTTCGTTCTTTAGTTGGCTCAGGTATTAAACGTCACGGTGAGCCAGTGATTATTTATGGTGCAGGGGTCAGTGGTCGTCAATTACTGAACTCTTTGGTGCTAAGCCATGAATATTATCCTTACGCTTTCGTCGATGATGATGAAGCGCTACATGGCAGTGTAATCCAAGGTGTTCACGTTCATTCACCCTCAATCATACGTAAACTCATCACTCAAAAAGCAGCAACCAAAGTGTTGCTTGCAATACCCAGTGCAACCAGAGCCAAACGTAAAGACATTCTTAATCGTTTAGAGTCGTTATCTACTCAGGTGTTAACCATTCCTGCAATGGCCGATCTGGTAAGTGGTAATAAACTTTATAGTGATATTAAAGAAGTTGAAATTGATGATTTATTAGGGCGTGATTCGGTCGCGCCTAGACAAGATTTATTAACTGCCAATATTACCGATAAAGTGGTTATGGTGACTGGTGCTGGCGGCTCTATCGGCTCAGAATTATGTCGTCAAATTTTAAAAAAATCACCAAAAAAATTAGTGTTATTCGAACTGTCTGAATATTCGCTTTATGCCATTGAAAGAGAGTTATCAGCAACAGCAAAAGAGCTTGGCCTCAATGTACGCATTTTGCCGATGATGGGCTCGGTTCAACGTGAGAATCGTGTCCAAGCGATTATGGAATCTTTTGGTGTTCAAACGGTTTATCACGCAGCGGCTTATAAGCATGTGCCACTGGTTGAGCACAATGTTGTTGAAGGGGTTCGAAATAACGTTTTTGGCACCCTGTATACCGCAAGAGCGGCTATTGCAGCCAAAGTCGAAACCTTTGTTTTAGTTTCAACAGATAAAGCGGTACGTCCAACTAACGTTATGGGCACAACCAAGCGTATGGCAGAGCTGGTGTTACAAGCTTTTTCAAAAGAGAAGCATCAAACTCGTTTTTGTATGGTTCGATTTGGTAATGTTTTGGGGTCATCAGGCTCAGTAGTGCCGCTTTTTAGAACGCAAATTGCCAATGGCGGGCCAGTCACTGTGACTCACCCAGAAATCACCCGTTTCTTTATGACGATACCAGAAGCTTCGCAGCTTGTTATTCAGGCTGGTGCAATGGGTAAAGGCGGTGATGTATTTGTATTGGATATGGGGAAATCAGTCAAAATTATCGATTTAGCCAGTAAAATGATCCGACTGAGTGGTTTTGATGTCCGTGATGAGTTTAACCCCGAAGGCGAAATAGCGATTGAATATAGTGGATTACGCCCTGGTGAGAAGCTCTATGAAGAACTATTGATTGGTGATGATGTCACGGGTACCGAGCATGAAAGAATAATGACGGCCAATGAGGTTCATCTTTCATGGGCAGAGTATTCTAAAATTCTTGAGCGTTTAGATGCTGCTTGCCATGCTTTTGACCACGAAACTATTCGAGATATTTTGCTAAAAACTCCTACAGGTTTTGCGCCTACTGATGGTATTTGTGATTTATTATTTCAGCAAACTGAAAAAAATTCACAAGCACACAAAAATGTCATCAAATTAGCTTAATTTTTAAAGATATCTAAATATCAGATTTTTATAAGGATGATTCATGAAAGTTGTTATTCCCGTAGCAGGCCTTGGCACACGTATGCTTCCTGCAACTAAAGCGATTCCAAAAGAAATGCTTCCTATCGTTGACAAGCCGCTTATTCAATATATCGTTAATGAGTGTGTAGCTGCTGGTGTTAAAGAAATTGTACTGGTTACCCATGCCAGTAAAAATGCCATTGAAAACCACTTTGATAAATCTTACGAGCTTGAATCAACGCTTGAAAAACGAGTTAAACGTCAGCTTTTAGAAGAAGTTCAGTCTATCTGCCCTAAAGATGTAACCATCATGCATGTGCGTCAAGGTGAGGCTAAAGGCCTAGGGCATGCAGTGTTGTGTGCTAAACCTTGTATCGGTAATGAACCTTTTGCTGTGGTACTACCTGATGTTATTTTGGATGAATATACAGCAAACCAAAAAACTGAAAACTTAGCTGCGATGATGGCACGTTACCATACTAGCTTTGCTAGCCAAATTATGGTTGCGCCAGTACCAGATAATGAAGTGAATAAATACGGTATTGCAGATTGTAATGGTGATGAAATCGCCCCAGGTGATTCAGCTAAAATCAAAGCTATGGTTGAAAAGCCTGCCATTGGGACTGCTCCATCAAACTTAGCTGTTGTTGGTCGTTATGTGCTATCAGAAAAAATCTGGAATCTATTAGCTAAAACACCAGCGGGCGCGGGTGACGAAATTCAGTTAACAGATGCGATTGATATGCTAATTGAACAAGATACTGTTGAAGCGTTCAATATGACCGGTAAATCACATGATTGCGGCGACAAATTAGGTTACATGAAAGCCTTTGTTGAATATGGCCTGCGCGACAAAAAGCTCGGTGATGATTTTGCTAAAGCAATTAAAACCTTGCTCTAGACTAGATTACTTATGCATTACCAATAAAACCAACTCACAATGAGTTGGTTTTTTGCTTTATAGCAGAAATTATAAAATGGGGATTTTATTAAAACGTCTACACCTTTAAGAAAAGCCTTCATTACGCATCAGCGTATCAAATGCATTTCCATCAGTACGGGATGCATTCGCTACATAAGGGGCGTATACGTCAAACAATAAGCGGGTATCGCTGTGACCAAGCATTTGCGAAATGTACAATGGATTCTCAAGGGCTGCTATATGTAGCACCGCTGCTGTATGGCGCGTCTCGTAAGCGCGTCTGCGCTTAAGTCCTGCTTTGATTAATGTGGGGTACCATAAAGCTTTACTGACATAATGTGTATCCAGTGGTGCACCAGATTTACCGGTAAACACAAAGTCAGAATAGGGGGCATACCCTGACTCACTTGAATCTTTAATGCGTTTAAAGGCTTCATAGATGGTATCGCACATCTTTAAGTCTCGACGTGATTTAGGTGTTTTTACATCACACACTTCACCATTTACCCAGTTCTGACGAATACGAATTAAACGGTGTTCAAAATCAATATGCTGCCATTCGAGGCCGTGTATCTCGCAGCTACGTATCCCAGTCCAAAATCGGATAATAAAGTAATCCTTCCACTCTTGTGGCACCTTGTTTAAAAACTTGCGCACCTCCTCAATCGTCATAGGGTGCGACTCTGCTTTTTCTTCCTTCAGCGCTTTGTAGCGTCTTAGTGGGTATTCAAACTTATACTCTTCTGCTGCAAGGCTAATGATGGCAATTACAGGCCAAAGTAAAAAATTAATACGGCGATTGGATAATTGGCGTTTATCACTGTCTTTCATTATTTCCATAAGTTCTTGACGAAAATAATCAATTTGCGACAAGGTGATTTCATTCACCAAGGTATTGCCAAATTCAGGGATAAGGTATTTATCAAGCGTGCTGCGCATGGTGCTCGTGTAACTGTTTTTCCACGTAGACTTTTTTCGGTCAAACCATTGGTTAGCAAAGTCATTGAAAAATGGATATTCACGGTCAGGATGTTTGTCGCGCTGTAATTGCTCAAATTTAGCGACTTTTTTACTTTTTGGAAAATAGTCACGATATTGAAAGCTGCCTAAATCAATCTCAGCGTTCATTTTTTTGAGCATCGCTTTAGCTTGGGTGAGGTTTTTAGGGGTTGCCATCAGTTTGGTGCCTTCACGAAAACGGCAGCCATAAAGATGCATGTCGAACTGAATGCGCCCGTTTGGACGTATGCGAATATGAGCCATAGTGGCCTCCATTGATTTCAGATCGTTAAATAGATCTGTCCCTTACCAATGGAATTCGTTAGAATTTGCCCATCGGCTGGGTTGGGTTAATAGCTAGTGCAGCCGGTACGGGGTAGAGTGGTTGCCGCCACTCTGCCCCAACTGCTTCTTTTTAGGTTTCTTTAGGTTAACAGGGCTTTTAAAACGCGCAAGTTAACCCATTACTGCCTACTTCTACTCTTACTTCTTATCTTGTCTGCTCTTCTCATTTTGTATTTTGTCCCGATAGCATTTTATTGAGTACTATTGGTTAAAAAGACATCTATTACTATAACTAATACTGTTTATTTGTCCAGTGGTTAATTATCTGATATCTGCTTTTATAATCTCATTGCTAAAAACCGATTAACTCCAATTGTTCGTTCTGATCTAACCCACTTTCTTGCAGTGTTGTTTCAAGTATTTCCTGGACAGTCTTTGTTATACAGCCATTTTTGATTTTATTTATATCGCTTACGCTTGTATCAATGGTTTCTACAGGAATTTGTACATAGGGTAGGCTTCCTTCTTTTGTGCTGCTATAAAACTCAAAAAAGCGTTCATGATTTTCATTGATGACGATACAAATTTTCACTTGCGCCATGCTAATAAGGTCATTTATGTGAGTGTTTATTAGCTCTTTTGGGTGAAAACGGTACAAACGGGTTTGTTCGGATTTTATCGATTTAGCATAAACAGCTTTTGATAAGCCGTCAGCACTAATCGTCGAGGACATATATATTTTGTTATCGTCGATTAAGAAGTAACATTGGTCGGCTTTTTTTTCCGATTTATAATCGGCGTGAGATTCGATTTCACCTTTAAAGGATTGAATATCTGCTATGAGAGTGACTTCAATCGTTGATTGGTTTTGTTGTGTTTCTATAAATGCAGTGAGCCCTGCAATTGAGCGTGTCACTGTTTTTTCAGGGCTACGGATGGTAATTAATTCACCTTCTTGCGCAATAGCCACCGTTTGTGATTGCGTTTCTTGGCAAATATGGCGCAATTGTTGATAGGTTTCATTATTAATTGTTAGAGTTACTGGCAGTGGGATATTGCTTGATAACGTTTCTATTCCAACGTTTCCTCCACGCTGAAAGCGTAGGTTATGTGAGTTGGATTCGAGCTGTAAATATTCAAAGTTGCCTAATGGATTTACATTCATATCTAGCTTATCTAAATCAGCGATCGAAAACTCAACAACCGCACGTTGTGGCAGCGTATCAATATACTCAACATGCTTTTTAAAAGCAGCTAACAGGTCAAATTTACGACAAGACGGATAGATAGGATTGAGTGACGGTATCGATATATCGGGTATTTCAACATGAGTGGCATTTATGTATTTCCCATTCTTGTATTCCAATTCAAATATGAGTGGCAAAAGTAGGGAACCAGTGCTTTTTCTATTGAACGCAATTACTGATTTAAGTGAGTGTTTAAAAAAGTCACCTGGAATGTAAAACTTAGCCTGTTTAAGTCCATGGCCTTTTTCTAAAGGTTGAACGATGAGCGAGTAGTTAGGGTTGCTACCGCCAACCCAGGTTACCGTTGCATCTTTTGGTGAAATGAAAACACTGACGCCGTAATCCGCTTTTTTGGCTTGCAGTTGTTTACTAATCGCTTCAAAAGAGCGAAATAGCGTGTGTGGGATGACGAGCTCATTCATAAATACCTCTTCTACTGAAGTGATTGGAAGTTTGTTAAAAACTGATGTAAATGCTGATAAATACCTCGGTCTAGCGAGGGCTGGGACTTTGCCTTATTTTTAGTGTTTAACTTCAATTTAAAAGTAATGATTAAATGACTATTTCCAGTTGATTGTTTAATGCAGCGATAGGTGTCGCCTTTAATCATAAATTGTTCTTTAAGCAGCGCTTCTTGTCTTTGAATGTTGGTCTTTCGATTGCAGACTAATTCAAAATCAAGGGATAACCAGTGCCATTGATGAGTCCTAAAAACGCGAGTGATCAGTTGAGCATTCTTACTGTTACATGCCAAGATAATGTGCAAACGAAACTCAGTTTGATTATTGCTATCGAGAACAAAAGTAGGAAGGAGTGACAATGCTGTTTTTTGCTTTTTAGTTAATGGCTGATAGGTGTGCTTTCCTGAACGTTGCCAAATTAGACTGAACATTTTCCAATTTAATTCTCCTAAGCGTACTTGCTTTAATAAATCATTTAGAAAATGGCCTGATGGACATGAGGCGCAGCTTGAAAGCCAAATAGATGCTAAGTCATTGCGTGCGATGTCATAGGAGTCAGTGGGTGGCAAATCTTGAACTGCAGGTATGCTTAACGTTGATTTTTGCGATGCTTTAAATAACCAATTTTTGAGCGTTACCTCAGTCAATAGAATAGCGTCTTGTTGCTTCTGACTAGGCATTTTATCCCGATAATCAGTATTAATTAGACTGAGTTGTCGTGATAGGTCATTTGATGTAGGACTAAGTCTTAGCAAGTACTTTAACTCATTGTGGTTAAATTCACGTTGTTGTCGCTCGCCAAAGCCATAGCGGTAAAAAGGGTATAGCCAATCAATACCATGAAGGTAAGACCAACGGGTTGTGGAGTAGTATTTATGCCCAATTTGCTGACAAATTTCACTTAGTAATAAATTGTCATTATATTGTGAGAAATGCTTGGTTTTTACCCAATAATGAAATCGCTTTGCTATGGCGCTTGGACTGAGTAAACGAGGTAAATAGCTTTCATCGGTGGTTTCATTAGGTGATATTTCATAAGCGAGATGCAGTGCCTGTTGCATAAAAAGGTAAATGCCACTGTGGCGAAGGTGATGAAATCTGACATCCTCACCAGCAACAGCCTTAATTGCTCTGGTAATAGGGAGTAGATAGTGTAACTGCCTAGAATGCATTTTTTCATCTGCAAACCCAATTAATGGTTCATTTACGGAGGCCGATTGCTTGATGTCGATAACCATCCTGACTAAGCAAGCGTATTCTTCGGGGATCACGACATGTACCATTCTGGAACTTTTATTTTTTGTACTGCCTTCAGTGGTTTCTCTGATATCAAAATGAAACTGCTGTTTGTCTGTGCTGTAACAGAAGATATCTTGAATCCTAAGGCGTAATACTTCCCCTCTGCGTAACATTGCAAAGTAGCCAATGATGCAGGCTACTGCGCAGAACAGTCGTTGCATCATTTCTCCAGTGTCTTGCGTGATCAAGGCGTTAATGACTTCGTCTAATTCCGCTAATGTGAGGTAATTAGGGTCAACACTGGGGGTGGATGTTGGTGGATCAAACTCTGAAATATCTAAATTCTCGGTTAAAGGATGGTGACTCATAAAGCGAAAAAGGTAGTGAACATATTTTTGATGTCCCTCATTGCTTAAGCTGTCATAAACCGTGTGCGCCCATAAGTGCAATGCGTCACTATCAAGTGTTTTTTCGTAAGGTAGTGGGTTATCTTCAAAAACTTGTTCAATATTGGTGTATGCATTAATTGTGTCATCAGACAACGTTTCTTTAATGACACCGCCATACTTGATTAAATCAGCTTTATAATGAAAAAGCATTGCTGGCAATATGTTATGAGGGTTCCACTCTGGGACTGGTGCTGGCTTTTGTGAACTGTTTAACGGTGTTTTTCGTAATGTTTTATGTGGCCATCGATTAACTTTGGCTTTTGAGCTGAGCCCTTCAAACCAATTTTCATTCCAATCCTTTTGATAAATGGCTGTTAAGGCAAGATGCTTTTCTTTTGTTTTGATGATTGGTTTATTAAACGCAACATGCCTTTCTGGGTCACGAATGTCTTTTAAAAAACTCGGTACGATATTGTCTCTATATAGCCAAACCGATTGAAGGCGCAGGTGCCATTTTTGAGCATTTAGCTCTGGTAACGAAAAAGGCGTTACTGGTGTATATAGATTAAGTTTACGCACCAATTGGCTAGCAGTTACTTTTTTGTTCTTATGGTCTAAAGTTGAGTGCTTATCATTGGCAAAGGTTGTTGCGTAATAGTCCTGTAAAACACGGTATACAAACAAAGGTAAATGATAGCGGGTGAAATGCTGCTTTTGCTGTAGTTTACTTTTTTTTGCTAAGTGAGTGATATCAAGGTAAAGCGAAGTGCCTTCTTGTTTGATACTGCTAGGTTCATTGAGAACATGTGCTAGATATTCAATTGAAAGCGGGGCGACCTCTAAACCAATAACTAAAGCGGTAAATTCACTACTTACAGCCGGGCGTACTTTAATATATTGAGTACGAATCGCTTCGTATCCACCTTCAAGCATACTTGCTTGATGGGCAAATTGGTTTAGCTGATTAAACCACTGTAAATCTTTATCTTTTAACTGACTAACGACTTCTGTTGGTACCTGCCAGTGAAGCGCATCGCTTAAATAGCAGAGTAGATCATTGAGTGCTTTTCTAAGCTTTTTTTGCCTCCCTGTCGGGATTGTCTTGATGATTTTTTTTAAGGAATTTATTTCATCGGAAGTGACTTCGCGTTGGTATGCAGATTGTTCACTTGCTGGTGATGTTATTTTAGGGCAATGATTAATAACCCATAATAGTTCATCCTCTTCTGCGCAAGTGCCACCCCCACGTTGATAAAAGCGAATAATGTCGGCAGGTATCAAGCCATTAAATCGATTAGACATAGCAAACCTCTTTGATGTCAAAGCGGTTCGCTAAACTGTTTAAATGCTGTTTTATCGTGGTTAAGTTTGCAGGAAAAAGATGATCACTTCCAAAGTGCTCACCATATTCTGAATGCCCCATTAATCGATCAATCTGACTGGTTGTTAGCCTGATAGGGTAAACACTGGTTAGTGCGCATTGAGCAAAAGTGTGTCTCAGCATGTAGGGGTCTTTATTTTCTAATCTGTCATGCATAAATAGCTTTAATTTTTTAGCCGTTAATGGGCAAGCTTGTCCATTAGAATCGCATAAGTACCATAGATAAGGACTGCTAAATGAGCTGGAAAGGTGAGTGCTTAATGAGCGTTGTAAAGTGAGGTAGTGACTGAGTTGTAGGCTAAAGTAATCACATAAAATGATTTGCCTCAGCCGCCCTTTATCACTGACGGCACAGGTACTTAATCTGTAACAACGTTCCTTTTTAATCGAAATCGCATGAGTTGGACGAACACCTGTGAGAAATACAAACAATAAAGCAAGGTGGTAAGTACATAAGTTGTAATACTCAATATGCTGACTTAATTCAACGCTACCAATGGGCTTAGAGCGAATGATTTCATCATGTAATGAAGCAAAAAAATCAGTTACTTCATGTTCTTGTAGTACTTTTGAACTGCCTATTTGAATCGAAATATCAGCACTTTCCTCAGTCCCTCCTTGGTATTGTATTTTACGCAGTTGAGCAATTCTGCCTTCCTCGATGAGTTCATCTGGCAATGATTGCCCTCGGTGTTTATTGATTAAGTAGAGTTCTGATTTTTGTTCTTTATTTGAGGACTTAATTGAAAGCATCGCTTCCCAATTGAACAATCGCACTTGAGTAAAAATATGCTCTAGATAACGTTCGTGCGCCTGATATATTCGATAGCGGATCCGATCACTGTCTTCAGCTTGATAAGCTTTGGCGTTGCGGTGGTGCAATTTGTGCTCTCGTAGCAAGACATATTTACTCGTGCTTGAAAGCTCATTATCAACCAGAATGCAATTTGTGAAGTAATTGAATAATTTGTCTTTTCTTGCGCTAGGAAATCCTATAACAGATGTTGATTTTCTCCATTTTTTAGTCAGTATCTCAATAATTAAATTTTTCTCACTTCTTGATAGCCAAGGCGTGTTATATCGTTGTTTTGAAATAAACGGCCTAAACAATGCATTTAACCCTTTAGGTATTGGTTGCCAGAGAAATACTTCACCTTGTTTTGTGGGGTAGGGTTGAGCATATTCAGCCCAAGAGTGACTACCGTCTTTGACCGTTCTAAAAGCATGTTCTTGGCACTCTTCACTGCCTGTTACACGAATACAGTCAGGGATAAAAAAATCGGCGGGTTTAGCATTTTTATCGTTGGTCTTATCTTTTGTTAGCCGTTGAGTGAGCCATAAATAGATAATAACGACGAGAAACTTTTCTTTGTTCACTTTTTTATAGTTTCTATTGTTCAACGTGCTAAAAAGCTTTATGAGCGCCGTTGCAATTTTGATGGGGTCGGGCATCACTCCACCGGCGTTTCGTTGGCGATTTTTTTTGGCGATAGAACTCGACTTGCCCATGGCTGCCCCCTTGTGAGTGGGTTATTTTACGAAAAGCAGAAGGAGATATTTGGGCTAGCTGACTTATTTGATTTTTATTTGGAGTGACTAAGTTCATTGATTTTGCTTTATCAAGTCGGCTATGCAAGATCTCAGGAAGTCGTTTATATTTTTGGTAAAACAATGCGGGTTTAATTAAGGCTAGGGTGGATAATGTCGGTTCGGGTTCGCTATAAATATTTAATGATGCTGTTAGTTTATGGGAATCAGGATGACCAAGTAGCTGTTTTAAGATGGGCATTGGAGCCAATAAGTAATAAGCATCAACTTTTGCTCTTTTCACTACAGGGATTGGGCAGGAATCAAGAATACTCTGCAGTTGTGCAAAGCTAATAAACTGAAGATCGGGAAGCGTCGATAGCTGATGGCAATCGCCAGACAACAAAGTTGTGAGCTTTGGATGCTGGTGCCATTCAAGTGAGTTTAGCGGCAACTTTTTTGTCTTTGGCATAACGATATTTTCCTAAATCATCCCATTTCCCTATTTATAGATGCGTGTATTTAGTCATTAATTTGTACTACTGTTTATTTGTACAGTTAATTACTATATAAATCAACTGTAATGGTTGTTTTTTCTTCTCTTCGGTTTTCTTAGCAAGTATGACTTTATATGTTTAGTAAATGCGTTGAAAATTAAGTGGTTGTTTTTATTGTTTATTGTTGTTTTTGGGGGTATGGTGCTTACACAGAATGATTTTAAAATCGGACTTAAGGCCGTTTTAAAAATACTTGATAAATGGGGCTGTAATGAAAATCAAATATCAGTCTTACTTTGCTTTAAGAATAAAGACGACATCAGCGCCGCTAATCAAAGTGACTTAACTCAAGATCAAGTCATACGTATAAGCTACATTTTGAATATCCATGGCGGGTTAAGACAGGTTTTTTCAAATCCAGATAATGTTTACGGCTTCATGACAATGAAAAATCAGCACTTATTATTTAACGGTCAAACACCACTTTCGCTTTTATTGGAAGGGGAGCATAGTGACTTTGAAGCTGTTATGAACCATGTTTTAAATTTGGGGAATTTTTAACGTTCTGCACATTAGGGGGGAAATATGATGGACCTAGAATATAAAAAGCAGCAGATTTTAGAGGCATACTTTCCTGGCATTGCGAGCCTTAATAGTGATGATGCGGATAATGTGTACCTTAAAGTGTAGCGGATAAGTTAATCTGGCCAATTGCTTAGAAGTTTTCTGTGCGAAAAATTATCTGAAATTATCTGGAAAATATGCAATCTTATTGATCGTCGTTAAACAAATGGAGCTTGGATAACTATGAAAATGATTTTTGTCGATGCGGAGAATGTTGGGTTGAAAGAGCTTGATAAAATTGCAGCATCCGTTGTTGATAAAGTATTTGTTTTTTCTAAATCAAATGCTGTTAAGTTAGTTTGCGAGAAATCTCTTTATTTATTCTTAAACGATTATCCGAATGGACAAAATCAAGCTGACTTCTACATTATTGCTTACCTTTCGAGGGTTCTCTTAGCATTGGATAAAAAGCAATTAGGCTCGACTCATTTTGAGCTATTCAGTAATGATGAAAGTTTAATATCGGCATTTGAGTTTCAGTGTGGTCAATTAGGTGCTGCTTACCAAAGTATTAGAACCAGAGAGCATAATGTAGTACCTATTGTTGAACCTTCTAAACTGAAAGCTACTACCTCTGAACAAATTTTACTTAAAGCTCTAAAGTCAGCTCATCCACTAGACCCTAACTTTCAGAAACAACTTGGATTATCTAAATCTGAGTTTACAAAAGCAATTAATGAATTAGCTAGGAAGAAACAGATTAAGCGTTCTCCTCTGGCCAAGAAGAAATGGGTAAGGTGTTAGTTTTGCTGATGGTTAGACAGATTCGCTGGGAATACGGAAACGATTTTAGATAACTGGCAAAATGAATCGGCCAGAAGTATAGAGATTGAGGAATGCATAAAGTTGAGCGGAGCTAATATCACTTTAGTCACTGAACCAAAATATCATTTACCTCATGCTAGAAGTTTAAATCTGACTTTTGACGATGATTCCGTCGTTAAAATCTGGCTTGAACAAGGTTTTGGTTATTGGTTTGTGAATAAAAATACCAATAAAAAAGCTGCTTACGATGAAGTTCTTCAGCGAAGGCTGCTAAAGCTATTCTTGAGGGAAGTTGGATTATTAAAACCGGCCATTTTCCAACAGTCATTTTTTCTCAATTGAATAACTAGTTGTGTGGTTACACTATGTATATTGAGGGGATTAACAGATAATTAGTTTGATTGGTTGGAGTCTTTGTAAAGAGGCTGCTACATTTAATCGAACCTATTAAATTTATAATTGTATCCTTAGTTTTAAGATTGTATACAAATTTAATTAACTACTAATTTAGCGATTAATTAGCAACCCATTGTGTTACAAATTGCAACCTCTGGTTAAAATTAGTTCAACATCTCTTTTTTACAATTGTAAATTATTATAAAATGATCTAAAGAGTAATGGTTTTGAGGTAAATAATGTCAGCAACAATATCTAAATTTCTAGATGAAATTACCGAAATATTTCTTAAGCTTATCGTATTTGTTCTCATTTTTATTGTAGTAACAGTGTCGTTTTTCTGGTACTTAGTTTTATACATTACTCCTGAAGCTGAGTTAGAACGTGATCAACAAGGACATTACATCGTAAATATCGACAATTATCGACATTGGCATACCTATTCGGCATTGTTAAATAGTTCTGATAATTCTATAAAGCTTGAAAACGACGTTGTTCTGAGATCTGTAGCGACTATAGAGTCAAGTTGTGAAGGTATTTCAAATTGCGAACGATATGCCAGTAAATTTTACAAAATTAATGAGAATAAAAGAAATGTTTATATTATCCTCAACAAGGATGATGATGTACTTTCTCAGTATATCAATAATATTCACAGTACCGTTGATGCTCATAATAATTCGATAATCAATTATTCTATAAAAAGAAGTCTTGTTGAACCTGATTTTCCATCGATATTTAATTACAAAGTGTTTAAGAGTGATGACAGTTACGATAGTATCCATAACAAAAAAGTTGATTTTGCTAATGTTAATTGTCGTAATAATGCGAGTGGATGCCGAGTAGATGCTATAGGAAGTTTTAGCGTATTTGGTTTTCCTACTATTAGTTTTAAGGTTAAATAATGAAGTTTATTACATTTTTACTTACTATTATTTTAATGATTCAAATACATGGTTATATAGAAGTTTACAGGTTCCCAACTGGGTTAAAAGAATGGGGAGTCATATTATCTTTAGTTGTCTTATGCATAATAGGAATCAAATTTTCAATTACAAAGGGTTCAGAAAATAGTGAGTCATCGTAAGTGTATAATTAATATACATTTTAGTGAGTAACAAGGAATATAGTACATGAGTGATACTTTTAGTGTTGTAGATGATGAAAAGCTGTTAGTTAAAAATACAACTTGGTTTGAAAAAAATAAAAAAATAATAAATTCTATTTTAGTTGTGATGCTTTGTATTATTGGTTTATTCAAGTTTATCGATGAACACACTCATAGAGAACTAGATGCTTCAATAAAAGATGGTGCACTTGCCTATGCTTCTGTTAAAGGAGTCAGCGTAGGAATTTCTATTCTAAAAGGCTCAGAGTTTTCACTGGGTGTAGTTTCGATGAGGTTAGGTGAAGCTCTTGAGCCTATAAATGAAACACTAGTTTATACAAGCCATGTGATAATGACAGCATTAGCATCACTAGGCTTACAAAAATTCCTATTGTTAATAATGGGTTCAGCTTTGGGTAATGCTATCTTATTGATATCAGCACTTATATATCTATCCACGATATGGATAAAAGGGCTCAACAACTTTGAGTGTAAAGTTAAATCAATATTTTATTTCATTGTTTTCTTACGTTTTGTTATAGCAGTTTCACTTGGCGCCAATGCACTAGTTGATAAAATGTTTATTAATGAACAAATTAACCATTCTATAAATAATACAGAAATCCTTGATAATGAATTAAGAACAATCACCTCAGCTATAAGTGAAGAGAAAGAGTCTATTCAGGGTAGCGATGATCCGGGTTTTTGGGAAAGTGCTAAAAATAAAATTAGTACAGCAACCCAAGGTGCTGCAGGTATCAAAAATGCAATTACGGATTTACCAGCAAAATTTGATTCATTGATTATTGATTTTATGAATTTAATTGCACTGTTTTTCTTAAAAACAATTCTAATACCTATAGGATTCATACTTCTCATCAAGAAAGTATTTGTCCACCTAAAGTTATTTGGCTAATATTTGTATCGATTTATGATGATTAAATACCAGTTTTATACTGGCTAAATTTTAGCCCTCAATAAGGGGGGCTCCAAAGTTAATTAAACGAAGCTATTGTCTAGGTGACCTTTGTTACTTGGTTCCTTTGTTAAATGTTTAATCATATCATCGGCATCAATTTCAATTATCTCTTGAGCACTGCCTTGGTTTATACGATATTCACCATTTTTATTAATCACAACCTTTTGCATTGTTGCTTCTATATTTGGATACTGCCAAATATTCATCACCAGTCCATTTTCGGTATGTTTTGTATTGATTGTGTAAGTCTGTCCATCTAAAAGTAATGCGAGTTTATTAAATTGACTTATTACAGCTTTGGGGTGATTAAAGCCAAGCTGAAAAACTACATTCATTGGTTGTGGAGGCATCCCTCGTAAATAGATATCGTGAACAATATTGATTAGTGAAAATGCCAATCGGGTGCAAGCTTCTTTAGAATGTATGCCCGCTAGCACAGCGTCTTGAAAGCAATAGAGGTATGCGGCTAACCGCTCATCTTTAGATATTGTTTGATCCGCTTGGGCTTGATTCAAAAGTAGTGCAGATACATCTTCAATCAGCAACGTATAAATAGCATTATCAACCGCCATGCAGTTATCTGATGTTTTAGGAATAAAACGTGATAAAGCGTTGGTGAGTTGTCGTTTTATTTCCTGGCTTTGGTTTGTAACTTGAGTGTTCTTGATGTCTGGGACTGATAGCGATAGAAACAGCTGCTCATTAATACTAGTTTGCCAGTTATCTGCTTTAATACCTCTAATGAATTCAGCATTGTCCGCAAAGCCATAACTATAATCACCGGTTAGCTTTTGTATGTACTCAACTAACTCAAATGACAAGTCAATCCAATCAACATTTCTTGCCTGGTGAATATTTGGATACCAAGATTCGAAAGAACATAAAAGGTCTTCTTGTAAAACTCTACCGCTACTGCCAGTAACAGATTTATGATTTGCTAAAGTTTGGTATATGGAAGTATGAAACAAGATGGTCGGGATGCGATGCTCTAATAGCGGGTATTTAACGCAATACATGATCCATAGTGAGTCACATATTTTTTTTGCACTATCACTCAAATTAGTCTGTTTCATCATGTTTACTTCTTCACGTTTGCAATTAGCACTCGATGAGGCGAGGGCATATAGCCCCGCCTAATACAATAAATTAAAGGTTTTCACTAACCATTTTAAAGGCTCTTTCAGTGTCGTAACCTTCTAGAATGAGCGCAATAATATCATCACGATGTGATGAAATAGCTTTAGGTAGCGCCGCTTGATGTGCTTTGTAGTAATCCAAAGTCATTTTCATGGCGTCTACACGCTTTATTTTAACGGGTGGTGTTGAATTTTTTTCAGCCGTTTCAATATACAGATCGAATTCATTTGATACATTTGACCAATCATAATTAAATACGTCTTCGCGTAGTTGTTTAGGATCAAAATTATCAGTCATACCGCTTCCACATTCACCAGCTGTCTTGTTAATAATGAGTGATGTTGCATCTGGCAGGTTTCTTTCAGAAGTAAAAATACGAACAACATCTAGTTTACGGCCTGCCGAAACAGGAATTGCTCTTTGTACATACTCTTTTTCTGGGTGAAGATCTTTAGCTCGTTGCACTAACTCACCGTATGTTAAACAGTGTTTGTGGCGGGCGAGATCAATTAAAATTGGGTAATATACTGCAGCTAACTGAACGTCGTTTAATGTAATGTTTGCGTAAAAACTTTCAACTTGATAATCCATTTTTGGCCCTGTTATTATTAAATTATTCGGTAAATTATTGCCTAGATAAAAATATTTTTTAGTGATTTCTATTGGTTTTCAATAAATAAATGTAATTGCTTTAGCCAAAGCTTGAGTGAGCCATCTTCTTGAAACCGACGCCATATTCCTTCATTGAACCTGTCTGCTCGTATCACGGTTGTTATGAGTTGAAAACACTGTATAAAAGTTAAGCTTTCTATTAATGCTTTTCTTTGATCACCATTGTATTGTGGCTGTTGATAATTGCTAGATGTAAGCAAATGTCGATTGGGGTAATCCATCCAAGGGTAATCTTGTAATATAAAGTTGTGATCATATAGTGCTTGGTAAATTAACCGATTACAGGAGTCTTTAGGTTGGGTTATGACCTTATCTTCAAAACTTGATAAATCTTCTTGCTTGGGGGCATTAACAAGCAGAGTTGCATACTCTTTGATTTTATCGTGCCATGCCAGTTTGCTTAGCCAATCTGTAGGCAGTTGACTATAGCCGTAATATGCCCCGGCTAGTTGGCCATATATTGCGGCTGTTGTATCTGCATCTTCCCCTAAATTCGCAGCTAACAGCGCACCGTCCCGAAAGTCCGTACTATTTGCAAATGCCCATAAAGCGGCCTCTAAAGAATGAACAACAAAGCCAGAACCGCGAATTTGTGCTCTAGTCTTAGTTAAAAATGATCCTTGGATGACCTTTTTAAGGTTCGGGTGGATATCGCATGAGCTCCAGTGTGTGGATAATCGATTAAACAAGTCAGTTTTGTCTGATACACAATGATTTGAGTTATAAATTTGATAAAGAAGCCAAGCCATTATCTGGCAACTTTCAATGGTTCTTTGTTCTGCATGGGTAGTAAGTGAGCTTTCTCCTGCAATTTTTATAACGTTCTGTTCGGAAACATGTCTGTAAGAAGAATAAAAAATGGGGATGGGTGCAAGGCGCATCAAACTTCCATTCCCAGCACTGTATTCATCAGAGGACCCTGCATTGGCATCATTATCAAATTGGAATTTCGTTAGTGCATCACTCACTGTATTACCAATATCAAAACATTGGCCATTAACTGAATTATGACCCTCTTTCCACCACGATAAATATCGCTGTATTTGATCCTTAGGATCATGCTTACCTGTTGCTAATAAGCTTTCAGCTAAACACAGCATCATTGAGGTGTCATCAGTCCATTCCCCAGCATTCAATGAGAAAGGTCCGCCACCATTCATATCAGTAATGGACTGATAGCTGTCTTTGGTTTTAAATTCTAGTGTTGTTCCTAGGGCATCACCTAATGCTAGGCCGACCATTGAGCCTTGAGCTCTATCTAGCATCCGTTGACGATTTTCTTGCGATTGCGATTGCGATTGCGATTGCGATTGCGACAGCGCATTCATAAAGATATTCCATATTTATTATTATGCTGAAATTTTACAGCACTAAATTAATGTTCATAAGTGACGCATTTTGGTACATGTCATTAATTGTTTTGCCAATGTGTGATTTCTTGAACCGTATCGCAACACCATGGCGTATTTATAGTGCATTGTATATATTGGGTAACTTCGATATTACTGGGGCTTTTTCATGCATTATAAATTTTTAAAAGAACAGCATAGAAAAGTAAGGGATGACCACACCAAATCACTTACAATCCGAATTCACAGAGCATTAAGCTGGCTAAATAAAGCGGAGCAATCTTCAGACCTTGATAGTAAATTCATTTTTCATTGGATAGCCTTCAATGCTGCTTATGCTCAGCATATTGACCGCTCGATTTTGATGGGGGAGCGAGGACTATTCCAACAGTTTCTATCAAAGCTAGTTGTACTTGATACTGACAAACAACTTTCAAGGTTTATTTGGCAAGAGTACACCAACACAATTCGAGTCGTGTTAAATAATGAATTTATTTTTGAGTCATATTGGGATGCGCAAAATGGCTTAATCTCTGAAGCCCAATGGAAGGAAAACCGCACTAATTCAATTAGAGCGAGTCATCATGCGTTAGCAAATGAGCAAACAGATAAAGTATTGAGTATTATTTTTAATCGACTTTATACACTACGTAATCAACTTCTTCATGGTGGAGCTACTTGGGACAGTAAAGTCAATCGTCAACAAATTAATGACTGTTCTTCAATTCTTTCTCAAATAGTGCCTATCTTGATTAGCATCATGATGAGCCACCCAAATGAGCTTTGGGGTGAGCCTATTTACCCTGTAATAACATAGACTAGAGTATTTAAATGATTGAGCTACAACAGGCTGCATTAGCCAACATTAACAAGCAGACATTACTCCGTTACCAGTTAATTGAGATTATTGCTTATTGGGAAGGGCGCATTACAACCAATCACCTGTGTAATGGATTTGGAATTGGCCGTCAGCAAGCATCTAGAGATATCAATGCTTACCTTAAAGAGTTAGCCCCAAACAACTTAGAATACGATATGCAGCTGAAAGGTTATAAACCGACTGTAAATTTTCAACCTGTGCTAACAAAAGGACATATACACGAATACCAGCAACTACTAACGTTCAATCAAAGCTTGGTATCAAAAAGTAATTATTCAACTTTAGGTTTGCGTGAAGTTAGTACAGTGACACCACCTCCAAGGTTAATCGAACCCAGTATCATGCGTGCGATAATAAGGGCCATGAGTGACGGTCGAAGGCTAGAGATTGAATACCTTTCATTAAATTCACCCGAGCCAGAAACTCGTGTTATTGCGCCGCACTCATTGGTAGACACTCCTTTAAGATGGCATGTAAGGGCCTATTGCGAAAAAAATAAAGCCTATCGAGATTTTGTCTTAAGTCGCTTCATAAATGAACCTGATATTTTAGATTATTCACCAAATCCACTTATTGATGACGATGATTGGTGTACGCCAGTTAACTTAGTGCTGGAAGCTGACCCTAGGCTGAGCGAGCATCAAAAGTCATTGATTGAGAGAGATTACGGGATGGTTCAAGGGGAGCTTGTTATTCCATCTCGCTTAGCACTTATTAATTATTTGATTGATTCCTTAAGCTTAGATTTAAACAGCATCAATGCTCAGCCAAATTACCAACAAATCTGTATTAAAAATCTAAATGAGATCAGAGAAACACTACAAAGCCGTAATCTGCTTAAAGTGTAATGTTAAAAACATGTCACATTAAGCTACACGCTACTTTTTGCGACAATTACGCCAGGATGATTTTTTCAGTAAAGTGTTTAACAACAATTCAAACTGAAGGGGAAAATCATGAATTTCAGTAATGTGTCCGAGCCCAAAGCACAATACCTGCCTAATAAAGTGATTTTGTTAGGCGATTCTATTTTTGATAATGCACCATACGTAGAAGCGACAGAGTCAGTAGCAGAGCAACTTCAAACAATGTTTGGAGACACTGCAAAAGTAGAACTTTTAGCTGTGGACGGTCATGTGATGGCCAATATCCCATCACAACTAGAAAAGGTTAAACAGGTTACATCTGTTGAAAATCATGTATTTATTTCTTGTGGTGGAAATGATCTCCTTGGATATAAGGCAACGGGATTAATGTCGATTAAAGCTGTTACCATTGGCGATGCACTAATTTCACTTCATCAGGTACGGGAGAGCTTTCGCATCGATTATCAGAACATGCTAGATGCAGTTCAGTGTAGATTTGCAAAGCCAGTTATATGTACCATTTACGATAGTATTCCCAACCTTTCTTATGCGGAACAAGTGGCGATCGGTATATTTAATGAAGTGATTTTACGTGAAGCTGCAGTAAGAAAGCTTGAAGTACTCGATCTTCGTACCATTTGCGATGAGTGTGATGATTTCGCATCTATTTCACCTATAGAGCCATCAAACTTAGGAGCAAGGAAAATTGCATTAGCAATTTTGGATAAATGTAACCAAAAGCAAAATGAATTAAATATGGGTTGCGTATGAGCTTAACTAAAGAATGGTTTGTAGGGCGAGATCAATTTATTGATGAACAATCAAAGCTAGGAAATTATACTCTTGAGCAAGCTATGGCAGAGCTGGATGTCACATTAAGTGACTTCTTTGGTTTAGGGATTATATGTAGTAAAGAATTAACCACAGCGTCTACTAGTTTGTTCAAGTTAACATCATTAGGTGGATTATTTTTTGTAGATAAATATCAACAGTTATTTATCAGTTCAGTAAATCTTAAGAAGCTGAAACAAGCACTTGAGTGTTGGGATAACTTTACCGTTGAGTTTGAAGATGCAAACACAGACATTATTAGTAAAATATCCATTAAAAAACAGCAGTATGTGACATTTTATATTAATGGAAATCCTTTTATACATCAGCTTAAATTCCGACTTGATGATGTGCGAGATGAAGTGAATATGTTCTCTGATAATGAAAGCCCTAAGCTTTTGTTATCGTTATGGGAACAGTTCTGTGAGTGTGTGAGATTCATCGAAAATAGCGACAAGTCACCTTCAAAAATTGAAAATTCAGCTGACTCTCGATCTATTGAGACTATATGTGTTTCATGGCATGACGTGATTAAGAACTATTTTAGTTCTCAAATGCACCAAATTAGAAATGAGCAAAACCTAGTCGATTTAAAGTCTGAAATAGAATGCACTTACTCTGCAATAGGTGGCGAATGGGATAATATTCTTAATTTATACAGTTCAGTGCGGGCTTTAAAACTTAAACGGTTATTGTCTGATAGTGATGATCAAATTGAAACCATGATAGAAATGGTTTCTACAAAATGTATTGATGAATTTGGCCTTGTAACCCCTGAACTTGTAGAGTCCCGAGCTATTAAAAAAAACCTCTGTATCGCACTCAAACCTGATGATGTATTGATTTATAAAGATAGGGTAAGAAAACAAATTAAAGTTGCTTACTTTTCACACGAAAAATCTACTGAATTCAATTTACATACAAACCAATTTTTTCGTGTTTTAAGGTCGAAAGGGAACAGTAATTGGGATGGTAAGCGATTATTTTTATTTCTTCAAAGCCAGGCAGGAAAAAAACTGCTGGAATATACCTTCCTGTGCGAGACTGCATATCAAAGGGCACTTCCACAAATAGACCAAAGACAGTTAAATTTATTAAAGGTCCCCATGTTAAGTGATGATCAAGCTACGGTATTAGATACCCGATTAACAGATTTACTTGAACTAATTCATCAACGTCAGAGACTTAAAAAGCAAATTATAAGAAGCCTAGACGCAATGTAAAGTCACATAGCAGTGATCAAGTTAGTATAAGGAAAAACATGTTTATAAAAATCAGCCCTTCAATTCAATGCCTTCCTCTTACTGATGATGACGATCTGACATCGGAACAAGAAAATGCTTTGTTAGAACAATGTCCAACCATCAACCTGCATAAAATCAATAATAAAGAACAAATTAGTCAATATTTGATGCGTTTATTCGCATACTATTTCCAAATTTCACCTCAGGTAATTAATTTAAATAGTAATATTGTCGATGATATTGAACGGCATGTTTGGGCTAAAGAGCTTGGCGTTGCTTTTGATGATGTGACTTATGGGCGACTCTTTTGCAGTCAAGATGATGAGGGTAATGCTGTCGGAGGGCTTGAAGATCGTGGGATGATGATAGCTACTATGTATATGACTGACTTTCCTGATTTGGTAGGTATTAAAGAAGTGCGCAGTGCACAAGAGGCAACCTTTGAAGCAGAGGATGATGAGTTTGGTAGTTACTTCGATTGTGAGACGCTAGATGAGTTATCTGATTTGATTTATTCAGTATGTAAGAAGCTAAATAATTAATTTATATAGTTAATTATTATATTAATTATTATATTAATTATTATATTAATTATTTAATAATAAGGTGTCGCTGCATGAATATTCTTTATATCCACGGTTTCGGTAGTCAGTTCGACGAGACGTCAGATAAAATCAACTTATTGAACACGATTGGTTCGGTTGTTGGTATCACTATTGACTATACCAAATCGTCAGAATCAATCGAAAAGGCACTAAAAGAATTTTCAAGTCAAGAATCCATCGATTTGATTGTTGGAACAAGTTTAGGTGGATATTGGGCTAATAGGATTGGTTCAAAAATAGGGGTTCCGTTTGTATCAATTAATCCAGCAATATCTCCCAAAACATCATTAGCTAAGTATGTAGGACAAGGTATTACTTATTTCGGTGAGCCTTACTTATTAACGAAAGAGGTCATAGAAAATTATAGTGACTTTCTGCTTGAAGGGTGTGGTCTAATCTTGGTCGATCTAGCTGACGAAGTACTCAGTGCAGATAAAACAATCGAAATGCTAGGTAGTCGATTTGGTGTGATGAGCTTTGAAGGTGGTAATCATAGATTTGCTCATTTACAAGAATCTTTAGGAGAAATTAAGAATTTTTATCATATCAGTGAACTTGTCTACGGGCTCTAAGTTTTACTTATTAAATTATGGTTATATTGAATGATAATTAAGGGCGATTAAAGATAGAGCTCCGTATTGATAAAGGCTGTCTATGTAAAAATATTGCATACAACAGAGTAAAGCTACTTGTCGATTCTACCCATAAACGGCATCACATAACCTATTTAAGCAGTTAAATCGTTAGACATCATTGTTGAAAATCGTTACCAAATAAATAACTAAAATCGATAAAACGCAACAACATTTTTAGCTCGTCAATTGGCGAATAATGTAATGGATTTATTATGACCTCACAGCAAAAACAACAACTATGGAACGACTTTATTTCTCGTTGGCCTAGTGAAAAACTTGAAGAATTAACGTTAGAAGAATATGTCTCTGTCAATGATCAAGATACCTTCACATATTGGTTAGAAACCAAAACTAAAGACTTAGGATCGATTAATGGCAGTACATCGGCAAAGTTTGGTATTTATAAGCGTGCCAGTGCCGGAAAAGAGCAAAGTGGAATAGGTCTCGGTGAAGTTTATAGTTGGCGTACCCGTTATGGCGATGACGAAAGCAGCGTTTTTATGTATGTAAAAAATATGTTAGTGACCATCGCTAAAGCAGCGTATGAAGGTGATTTGCAGACTATTGAAGAATTAGATTTTGCACCATTAGTAAAATGGAAAATTGCATTTTTATATCAAAATCAACAAGCGCCTTCACTTATTAATACTTTTTCTAAACCGATGCTGCAAATGATCACAAAGAGTAAAGCCAACACACCCTATCCGGAAATGTATAAAATACTCATTGCCAATAAAGGTGAATCAAACTTATTGGAATACGGTGAGCAATGTTGGTCAGATGCTGAAAAATTAGAACAAACAACTAAGCGATAAATAAGACAACTGACTTACTAATTTATGGGATAAATATGACGATAGAACAAAAACAGCATCTTTGGGACAGCTTTGTCTCACGTTGGCCGAGTGAAAAACTTGAAGAATTAACCTTAGAAGAATATGTCTCTGTCAATGATCAAGATACATTCACATATTGGTTAGAAACAAAAACTAAAGACTTAGGATCGATTAAAGGCAATACATCGGCAAAGTTTGGTATTTATAAACGTGGTAGTGCCGGAAAAGAACAAAGTGGAATAGGTCACGGTGAAATTTATAGCTGGCGTACCCGTTATGGGGATGATGAAACCAGCGTTTTTTCGTATGTAAAAAAAATATTAGTGACCATTGCTAAAGCCGCTTATGAAGGTGATCTACAGACGATTGACGAATTAGATTTTGCACCATTAGTGAAATGGAAAATTGCATTTTTATACCAAAATCAACAAGCACCTTCACTTATTAATACTTTCTCTAAACCTATGCTGCAAGTACTTACAGGTAGTGAAGCTAGAATTTCATATCCAGAAATGTATCAAAAAATTGTAGCGAATCAAGGGGAATTAAATTTACTTGAGTACGGTCAGCAATGTTGGTCAGAAGTCGAAACACGGAACAAAGAAATTGAACGTCAAAAAATCCTAGCGCAATTTATTCATATTGATGCTTTTGAATCTAATGTAGAGTCGTGGAATAAAGAGACTACTAATTCATTTTGTAACATTATCGCTGCAGCAAATAAGCGAGGTCTAGATGTCTTTGTCACATACATGAATAGCGGAGACATGATTTGTATTGGAAGGAAAGAGCATCATGCCAGCAATGCTGAGGCCATTTTTGCCACATTTGAACCTACTAAGAGTAGGATTAAATTCGAACAGCGTTATTTGAATCGTGATGAGTATTTATGTGCTGATGTTACTAGTGACTTGTTAACTCAAATCCGAAACGCTAGATCATTTTTAGCGTTTAATGAAGAGTACAAAATTATAAACCGAAAACCCTTGTGGCCAAGCGATTATAGTGATGATTATGTTGATGACAGTGAAGATACTCCAGGAAAAAATGATCAAGTAATTAGGAATACTTCACTCAATCAAATTCTTTACGGCCCACCAGGAACAGGTAAAACTTACCATACAGTCGAAGCGGCGGTTAAGGCGGCGGAACCTGATTTTTATGATGTTCTTGAGTTTGAAGAACTAGACATTGATGAGCGTCGAATAGCATTAAAAGATAAATATGATGAGCTGGTTGAACAAAAACGCATTCGCTTTGTTACTTTCCATCAAAGCTATGGGTATGAGGAGTTTGTTGAGGGCTTAAAGGCTGAAAGTGATGAGGATAGTAATATTTTCTACCCTATCAGAGATGGTGTATTTAAGACTTTATGCGATAAAGCTTCTCAAAAAACGGTCATGCCCGATTTGATTAAAGAAGATTCAAGAATTTGGCAGCTGTCTATTGAAAGTAGTGGTAGAAGTGAAGTTAAAACATACTGCTTAGATTCTGACATCGGAGCAATTGGTTGGGGCCATGTTGGTGATATGACTCCTTCAATGCGCACCTCTGAAAACGATAGTAAATTGACTAGTGAAACTCACCCTAACCAATCGAGTATTCGATCTTTTTGTAATGATATGTCAATTGGCGATATTGTATTTTGTGTCAGTGGTCAATTGACAATAGAAGCCATTGGAGTTGTTACTGGTGATTATAAATATAATCCTGATGGTATATTACAGCGTGAAGATTATAACCATACCCGCCCAATAAAGTGGTTAGCAAAAGGTTTAGAGCTTAATGTTTTTAATTTAAACAGTCAGACGCGTCTTCCAATTAAAACCTGCAGCGAGTTAACGCGTTTTTCAGTACCTGAATTAATAGCATTTTTAGGTGCAAACTCGATATCTCTCGCCACAGATGCTGAGTTTAATATTGAAAATTTCGTTCTTATTATCGATGAAATTAATCGTGGCAACATTTCAAAAATATTTGGTGAACTAATTACCTTAATTGAACCCTCAAAACGAACTGGAGAGGGCCAAAAAGAAGCGTTAACTTTAAACTTACCTTATTCTGGCAAACCTTTCTCTGTACCTAGTAACTTGTACATCATTGGCACCATGAACACTGCTGACCGTTCATTGGCGTTAATGGATACCGCACTGCGTCGCCGTTTCGATTTTGTCGAAATGATGCCTAATTATGAAGTGTTTAACGGTTGTGCTGTTCTAAATATTGACGATGTGGAAGTTAATTTAGCTCAATTATTAGAAACCATGAATCACCGTATTGAAGTGCTTTATGACCGTGAACATATGCTGGGTCATGCCTTTTTTATTCCTGTCGCAGAATTGATTAAAGCTGGTGAACCTCAAAAAGCACTTATCGAATTAAAAAATGTATTCAAAAATAAAGTTCTGCCATTATTGCAAGAATACTTCTTTGAAGATTGGAACCGTATTCGTCTAGTCCTCGGTGATAGCAAGAAAACAGAATCTGATTGGTTAGTGAAAATTAGCGAAAAAAGTTTTGATACTATTTTTGGTTCAGACCATGGGCTAGGTAATTTTGATACTGCGCCTAAAACTTATCAAATAGCTTCTTTTGATCATGATTCAATTTGGGATAAGCCTGAGACTTATCAAGCCATATATAATCCATCGAAGTTACAAAATGTAGATGTGACTACTGACTCGACAGTCAACAGTGAAAATAATAATGGATAAGAGCATCACTGTTTTTGAATATGGTTATTTAGCTGATGAATCTGATAAGAAAGAGTCTAAGCGGATAAACTGGATTTCTTCGGCTGCTTTTAAGTATTTAAAGCAGCTTTGTTTGTGCAATGAGTCTGAAAGTAGCTTTATTCGATTAAGGATGATCGACAACACCGAGGTGTTGCAGACACAAAACTATGCTGGCGTGATATTAACCCCTGACGGAACGCAAATAGAGATATTACCCAAAATTGGTAAAGCGGCTTATCAACTGCAAAACAAGTTGGCAGAAGATGAGTCGAGAGAATCATTATTGGTGATGTTGGCGTGTCTGGGTTCCTTTCGGCATATTAAGACTGAAGCTGCCAATATTAAACAGCAGAAAATGCCTTTACTTGATGTGTTTATTAGCCAATTTTTAGCCTCGGTTAATCACCTGATTAAACGAGGGTTAAGAAGTGATTATACCCAGCGCGAAGATAACTTACGTTACTTAAAAGGTAAGCTGCAAGTGGGTAAGCAGTTAAAACACAATTTGGTAAACAAGCATAAATTTCACGTAGAGTTTGAAGAGTTTATAGCGGATAGACCAGAAAATCGCATTATTCATAGTGCGCTGAATTGCGTTAAAAAACTCAGCCGCAGTATGGCGAACCAACGTTTGCAGCAAGAGTTAGCCTTTGCGTTTGCTGATATCCCCGTGAGCAGAGATCACCATCAAGATTTTCAGCGTCAACGCATTGATAGGGGGATGGTTCATTATGAGACGCCTTTAGCGTGGGCAAAGCTAATTTTAAATGCTGTCTCGCCTTTAACCATGAAGGGTAGTCACTCAGCCACATCGTTGCTTTTCCCGATGGAAGCGGTGTTCGAGTCTTATGTTGCAGCTCAATTACCTCGGTTAATCAATGACGGATTTCAATTAGAGACCCAAACTCGTTCAACCAAGCTTGTAAAGCATGGGAACAGTGACTGGTTTTTATTAAAGCCTGACTTGTTGATCCGTGAAGGTATTGAGCCATTGTGTGTATTAGATACGAAGTGGAAGAACATTGATATTTCTAAAGCGAATGGCACAGATAAATATGGCTTATCGCAAGCTGATATTTATCAAATGTTTGCTTATGGTCATAACTATTTAGGTGGCGAAGGTGATATGTTTTTAATCTTTCCATATCACGATAAGTTTCCAAAAGCTGTTGAGTTGCCCTTTGTATTTACCGATAAAGATGGAGAAGAGAGTCAATTACGTTTGTGGCTGGTGCCATTTCAAATACAAGCAGATTATGGTCGCCTACTCATGCCTGACAGGGCAAAATCTACCTGTGTTCAGAAAGTGTTTAAACCGGAAGTATTTTCCTAGTCATACCATAGTAAACCTATAGTAGCCCCGCCCGCATCAGTATAACAGCGAGGGGGTTCCCAATAGATCAGAGCGATTTTTCTGGTAAATCTGTAAAGTCGTGACCCGTTTTAGTTGACCTCAAAGTTTATGCTTAAGGAAGTGATAGTGAAGAAATTAATTGAGAGCAAACATATTGCAAGCCTGTTCACAAATTTACGACAGTATGGCTTAAGGGGGAATAGTGCTTTATGGCTTTTATTGAAAGAAACGCTTATAGACAAACAATGCAATTTTACATCCGAAGGATTGTTAGCATGGGTAGATCAATTTGTTTCAAATTTACCCATTGAACAGCATCTTGGTGAGAATGAAGTTAGGATTAATGCCTTAAATCGTGGCGGTATGTCTGGTGGTATTCTAGATTTAGATTACTGGCACAATACGATGATGCCAATTCTTAAAAGTCGTTGTGAGGATTTAGAGCAGGGTTTGATGTTTTGTCTAAGTGAACAGATAACCAGTTTATTGTTTGTCGGAGATGTGCATGGGCAGGATGCTAAGCTCAATGCATTATTTGAAGATCAAGGATTTGATGTTGAAGACGCTAGTAGCAGCTTTGTTGATAGCAAATTAGTCTTTATAGGTGATCTTATCGATAATTCACCAATATCAAAAGTAAACCATCTTTCTCTACTGACAAAAGTGAAAGACTTAGTTGAACGTAAACATGCGTATTGTTTATTGGGAAATCATGAGTTTAATGCTATCGGCTGGTATTTACAAAAAGCAGATGGTAGCTTTTGTCGAGATCGCAGTAATGTCAGTAATCAAAAGCAACATAAATTCTTTATTCAACAGGTAGGAGAAAACTCTTCATTACATAAAATGTGGATAGAGTGGTTTAAAACTTTGCCGTTATTTCTGAACTTTGGCAACATAAAAGCCATACATGCCTGTTGGCATGAAGAAAGTATCGCAAAGTTAAAACCTTACCTTAATCAAGATAACTCTTTAAAAGAAAAATTTTGGTATTCAGCTTTTGATAAGCAACATGAATTATACCAATTGATTGAAACTTTGCTTAAAGGCCCAGAAATTTGTTTACCTGATGGAGTATCATTTTCTGATAAAACAGGCACTGACAGAAATCATATCAGAGTGGCTTGGTGGAAAAGTCGAAGCGAAGTGGAAACATATCGAGATCTGGCAGTGGTACCTCAATCACAAGTGTTAAACATCCCTACAGTGAAATTAAACAAGGATGCTCTTCAATACAATGAACAGCCGATATTTCCTGTTGTAGTGGGACATTACACTTTAACTCCAACGCCTTTCCCTGAATGCCTAAGCAATAAAGTGGTATGTGTAGATTTCAATGCCGCAAAAGATGAAAATCCGCTAATCGGCTATTACTGTAATATTGATGGTTGGGATGATTGTCCATCTGAATTAATTAGTCATAGTGGTTTCAGTTATGCTAATGAATTGAATGCAGACAGAGTGGTTAGTAAAGGTTTGATTGGTTTTATGGATGTTATGTTCTCATCTATCCCACCGCTAATAAACCATGAAGCATTTTCACATTACGTACATCAAGTACTACTTCAACAATGGGATCCTATCTTTGTTTATTCAGCAGATCCTTTAGATGAAGAACTATCAAATGAGTATGCAGATTATGAGACTGAAGTTATGCGCTTAGCCCAAGCGTATAAAGTTGATGAACTGACGACATATTTGGTGTTAATAGAGCAACATTGGATTGGTATTGAACGTGAAGACTCAGAGCGTGTATGTGCAAGTGTTGCGCATCAAATCGTGACAGCGTGGAGTGAAATCGATACTCAGCCGAATGACAAATAGGCTTAAAACGCATTTTACAGTCATCAATAATGCCGCTTTAGCGGCATTTTTTGTGCGTAGAATTCACGTTTTAATCTCAGAGAAGGGTGGGGGTAAACTGTCTCAAATGGCCATGTTAAGACAAATAAACGTCTCATGGTTAACGTGGGTTGTGTTTAAGTTTTTGAATTGAAAGGGGAAGGTGGGTGTTTGTTAAAAACACCGAATAGGCCTAACTATCTATTTATTTTTCTTTTTACTTTGTTGATAGAGAAAATAAGTTATCATCCCAAAACATACTATAGACGCAAAGCCTACAGCGACGAGTGGCATCCAATAATTAACCGTATCAGTAAACATAAGCGTTCTCTCACCTTATCATTCGGGATGTTATTATCATACCACAGTACAAACATCCTCACTGATTTTAGAGCTTAGAGATAGCTAATCATCCAAAGCTCCAAGATACAAGTGGTCAACCTAAAAGTTATGCCTGTTCCGTTTTTCCCTCATTGTTACCTCTAATTACACGCAATTATCTAACTGATGTATAATTACACGCAAGGCAGGTAAATATGTGTAATTTGATTTACGGGTTTATTCCTATTAAATTAATTATTGTCTGAAGGCGAAGCTGACAAATGATATTCTCACTATCACTTCCTTTGTAGTGATGTGATGAATTTGGCCACTATTATAAGAGCATACCGAGCTTATTTATGCCCCCAAATGAGTCAGAATTCTTAAAGTATTCGTTAGACGAAGTACTTTCGTCCTAGATTTTCTAATACTGAGTACATTGTTTCTGGCAACATGATGGGCTGTTTTACTTAAGCAGCACAAATTTACACAGCTCCCTTTTTAAAGATTAACGGATAACAAGCTGTGACGAAGTGAGTCAACACAACACTCCTTAGCTTATTACCCAAAAAAGTTCAAATGTTCAACATCCCCTAATGTAGAATATACTTCCCATCCCAGCGAATAAATAGACAGACTGGACTTCCCAGCTTTTACTAGACCGTTTTCAACTCAGAATAGTACGCTTTCTCGAATTGTACAGGTGACACACCACCATTATTCAGTATGACCTAAGTCTTGCTCTTCGTTTTTTGCTTGCACTCGAGCTGTACTACCTTTTAACTCTTCCCTTATTGAGTTTATAGTATGAAAATACAGTTTGTGCTACTATAGTAGCAATTATTACTTTTTTTAAAACCATATTGTCACTATAGTAGCAGGTTTTTATGCTTAATCTCTATACCGCTTTTGATGTTCAAATGGAGTTACGCGACTTTATAAGTCAATCTCGAAAACTAAAGAAGTTATCCGTTGAGGAGTTATCAACTCGCTCCGGGGTGCCCTATGGTACGATTAGAAAGTTTGAAAGCACCGGTAATATTTCACTGAGGCAGTTTTTGATGCTCTATGAAGCTATTGGTGATTTGAACAAAGTCCGTGCCTTGACAAAACCATCTAGTGCCCAGCCCACTAGCATTGAAGAGGTGCTAAAAAATGCTTGATACTCCGTTAAGAGTAAACAGAACCTTTTCCGACGGATCTAAAGCGCTTGTTGGTTCGCTGGCTGAAAATAGAACTGGCACCTACTTTCAGTTTGACGAGCGGTATTTAGCTCAACATTCAGCTTCAATTGCTCCCTTTAATATCAAAGCGGATCTAACCCTGCAAAAAGCCCCCAAGCAACCCCATTACGGTATTCATGGTGTGTTCGGTGACAGTCTTCCTGATGGGTGGGGCTTACACCTTATGGATCGCGTTTTCAGGCAAAATGGTCACAATCCACAACTTATCACCGCATTACAACGGTTGGCTTACATTGGTGACCAATGCCTTGGCGCATTGTCCTATGAACCTGAGATAGAGCTACTTGAGTCTGATCCTAGGGATGTTGAGCTAATAACATTAGGGCAAGAGGCGGTTAAAGAGTTTGAGGGCACAGGATCGAGATTGATTGAGCATCTTATGAATGCGGCTGGTTCTGGTGGTGCTCGCCCTAAACTCAATGTCACTAAAACCAGAGATGGCCAGTTTTCAACACACGAAAATGCCATTGGTGAAAAACTGATTGTGAAATTGACCTCTGAAAAATTCGACTTAAAACATTCAGAGAGCTTGGTGGAATACGCCTATATGCAGATGGCCAGTGATCTGGGCATTGATACACCTAAATTTGAATTGATTGAAGCTGGGGGAGGACGAATGTGGCTACAGCAAACTAGGTTTGATTGTACTCCTAAAGGTAAGCGCCACATGATCTCTGCTTGCGGTTTACTGGACGCTCCCTTTAGGGAGCCATCATTAGATTATGTCGATTTGGTTAAGGCCACTCGAATGCTTTGTGGTGTAGGAGAGGCGAGAAAGCTGGTTAAACGCGCTTTGTTCAACTTTATTACCGTTAACCAAGATGATCACTCTAAAAACTTTGCCTTTTTAGCTGACGATGATGATCAGTGGCAACTATCTCCGTTTTACGACATTGTTTACAGCCCTTCACCATACAAAGAGCATATGACATCTTTTAATGGCAATGGCAGATCACCAAAGCACGCACTCAATATACTGGCTGGACATGCAGGCTACTCAAGTGATAAACCATTACGAGAGATGTTAGAAGAGATCTATCAACAGACCAGAAGTTTTGCTCAAGAAGCAAAAAATCTAGGGATCCCTAATCAATTACTGACGAGTATTGATAACCATATGACAGAAAAGTGGAATAGTCTTCGATAGCATTGATTTTGGTGCAATAAGCTAGATCTCAGTACCACGATATTTAGGCGTGTATATGCAAAATATTGATTGTAATGAGCCAAGAATTGTTCGAGTTGGCTTGATAACAGCATTTTTTAAAACACCTAATAGGCCTAACTATCTATTTAGTGGTGGTTTTGTTTTTTATCGAATGTCATCAACGAATAAATTAATATCCCTAAACAAACAATAAGCGACATCCCAACTGCAACAAAAGGCATCCAGTAGTTTACTGCTCCTGTGAACATTAGGTGGCTCCTAATATGAGTAATTCCATATCTTGATTATAGAATTAGCTCATATACCATTCAAAATCATCAATACTTCTCTTGATTTTTTAGCTCAAACAGCAAAACAAAAGTTGCTGATTTGCTTTGTTGTTATGTTGATTGAAAGTTGTGTGAAAGGACTTGAGCACAATTGTAAGAATATTAGCGTTTTCTAAGCTACTACCAGCGTTTCGCTTAACTCATAAGTGCCTTCTGTTTAGAATGTACATTACTTTAGAGTTGAATAAGATTTTAACACTTTAACTCACTTTTATTACTCCCCGCCCAACTAAGAAATGACATGAAAAAAATTCTACTTATTACTATCTGTATGTTACTTACAGCGTGTGGGTCTGATTCTGAGACTCAGAAACCGCTACCGCCTAATGAGGGCACACCGATCTCACCACCTTGTACAGTAGATTGTGGTGATGAAGGGGATAAGAACCCTGGTGAGGGGGAAAGCCCTATCGTACCTGTAATGCCAGCTTTTGCTATTGAGCATTCCGATGATTCATACATTGCTGAAAGTACTGTGCTATTAAGTGTTCAATGGGAACGCGATTATCCTGCTGATGTCGAATATCAGTGGACACAGGTATCGGGTCCTGCAATTAGTATCACTGGCAATGACAAACCAGAAGCTAGTTTTTATGTGCCAACTTCTGCAGGCGCTGAAAATATAGGGATCCAACTTAAAATAACGAGTGAATATGAGAACAAAATTACCTCGGTAAATATTCCTGTTTATGCGCCATTAGGTTTAGTTGATATTGGAACCGTTAGATTACTTGATAATGACAAGAAACTAACGATTAATGGTGGGCATGATGGTGATTTGCTTTTTGAAAGCTCGCAGGATGAAATATTAAGTACTGACTCAGAAGGACTGTTAACTCCTCATGCTGTGGGTGAGTCACAAGTCACTGTGACACAGTTAGCTACAGATGTGTACCCAGAGCTATCTTCAACAATAACTATCACCGTAAACAAAGCAATTCGTGAACCAGTAGACTTACCTTTAATTAGCTTTTACTTTGGTGACTCTGAGCAATATCTTTCATTACCAGTAGATGATATTTCTGACATTGAATTTGAAAAGCCTTATGTTGTTGCCCTAGCTGATTTAGCCGCTCATGATATGACTCAAGCAGGGTCTAGCTTATTACTTGATATTCAAGGTGAAGGTGAAACCACCGTGGTTTATCATTCACCTGAAACTGACATCTATGAAGCGACAACATATGAGCAAGCAATAGAAGTACAGCATGCGGTATTTTTAAGTCAGCGCTATGAATACCCCATTGTGCCTTTAAGTGCAGAGTCAGTTCAAACGACCTATAAAAAAGGTGACAAGCTTAATTATAAATACAGTGCACGAATAATGAGTACTCGAGAGGAAGGAGAGCAATGCTCTACCTACTGGACCGATGAACAAGATGAAATAGGTTATTGGATATTTAAAGAATACTGTGTTGATCCTGGCGAGCAAATTGAATTACCTAGCGGGGTATTTAGTGCTCAAATTAAAGATGAAGACATAGATAATCAAAAAATAATTTGGGATACAGTACCGACTTACTTGCCGTTTACGAGCAAAGTGCTTGCTGCGAATTGGAATCGTTGTGAGTGGAGTTTTGCAGAGCAAAACTATATTGGTTATGCCGATAATGTAAATAACTATGAAGGGAATCAGACTTGTTCATTTTTATATCATCAACAACCGCTTGAGTGGAAAAGCTGGCGGGAAGATGAAGAAGGGCGTTATAGCTTATCCACCTATGCATTTAAACCATCAACTTACCAAGGCATGATGGAAGTATGGGATAACCAATTATCTGAAATGGTGTACCTGGAAGTCAATTATGCGCAGCTTACTGTTGAGCGCAGTAACCGTAACCCTGATGATACTGAGCGAACATTAGAATTAGAAGTATGTGATGTTTGGTATAACCCTGAAGTTGGCCCAGTAAGAGTGACTTGTGATAACCGTGCAAAAGATCCTACAGTCTACCCACGAAGAAGTCATCCCTTACTAGAGTTAAGGCTTGAGATTGAATCTATTCGAGAGCAGAGAGAGTATGACTATCTGACTTGTATAGAGTGCCACAACGATTCTTCTGTTGTAATGCATATGGAGTCAATGGGTTACCCAGAGCCGAGTATGTCTTGTTATGCTTGTCATGATGATGGAAAACCGATTGCCGTGCCACATGACTGAAGTTATCATGTTTTGCAATAAGTGGACGATGCAGTTGGCTTCACACTTAATCGCAAGTATAAAGAATAAAATATTTTAATTCGGTAGCAATATTCATGGCATTTAATTATGGTAATCAAATATTAATTTATCATAAGTAAATGCCATGAGTACGAACCTAACACACCTAAACTACCTGTACTGGTCAACCCAAACTGGACACTTTTAGTTGGAAATTTTCAAACGCTACTGGTGACAGATCACCATTAGCGGAATGTAGCCGTTCTAAGTTGTAATATTTCATATAAGTAGCCACGTCTTTTTCGAGACTGTTATGTAACCCTCCGTAATCAAGCCATGCATTAAAACAATAAGTTGGTTTCAGATTATCAGTGAAACCGCCGCCTTATAAGGTATAGGGGCAATATCGCTGTCACCAAACGGATATAAATGTCTCAGTTGGATTTCAGCTGCTGAATTCTAAAAGTATCACCATCATTTAAAATTTGACCGCAAATATAGCTAGGGTAAAAAATGTTAAATAATAAGACTGTTTTAATCACAGGTGGCACCGGCTCATTTGGTAAGCAATTTATAAAAACTATCCTTGAGCGCTATCAAGATGTGAAGAAAATCATCATTTATTCCCGTGATGAACTAAAACAGTCAGAAATTCGTCAAAATTATCCACCAAAAGACTTTCCCCAGCTGCGCTTCTTTATTGGTGATGTACGTGACCGAAACCGTATGATCCAAGCCTGTGAAGGGGTTGATGTGATTATTCATGCAGCCGCTATCAAGCAAGTCGATACCGCTGAATATAACCCAACGGAATGTATTCGTACTAATATCGATGGTGCTGAGAATGTGATTCAGGCTGCGCTTCAATGCGGCGTTCATGATGTGGTGGCGCTATCAACAGATAAAGCCTGTGCGCCTATTAACTTGTATGGTGCAACTAAGTTAGCATCTGATAAGTTGTTTGCTGCTGCCAATAATATTAGGGGCTCTAAAGATATTCGCTTTAGTGTGGTGCGCTATGGCAATGTCATGGGCTCTCGTGGTTCAGTTATTCCATTCTTTATGAAAAAGAAAGCTGAGGGTCTATTGCCCATTACCCATGAAGAGATGACCCGTTTTAATATCTCTTTGCAAGATGGGGTTAACATGGTGATGTATGCCCTTAAACATCACCTTGGTGGCGAGATATTTATTCCTAAAATTCCTTCATACAAAATTGTCGATGTTGCTCAAGCGATTGCGCCTGAATGCGCAACTAAAGTGGTTGGTATTCGTCCAGGCGAAAAACTGCATGAAGAAATGATTACCGATACCGATTCACTTAATACCATTGATTTAGGTCGTTACTACGCTATCTTGCCGTCAGTGTCATTTACCTATACTGAAACGGATTATATGAAGCATCATAACGCAGTAAAGGTACCTTTTGGTTTTAGGTATAGTTCAGGCACTAATACCCAGTGGGAAACGATTGAAGGATTACGTGAACTGATCGTTGAGCATGTAGACCCTAACTTTACTGTTTAATATTGAGTCGTAGAGATACATTATGATCCCTTATGGTAAGCAAGACATTACTCAGCAAGACATTGATGCCGTGGTTAAGGTTTTACAGTCTGATTTTTTGACTCAAGGGCCACAGGTTCCGGCTTTTGAAGCTGCGTTGAAAGCGCATACCGGTGCTGAATTTGCTTTGGCAGTGAATAGTGCAACGTCGGCTTTGCATATTGCTTGTTTAGCGCTAGGTTTAGGCCCAGGCGACATACTATGGACCACTCCAGTGACATTCGTAGCTTCTGCAAACTGTGGTTTATATTGTGGTGCCAGTGTCGATTTTGTTGATATCGACCCTCAAACCTACAATATGAGTGTGGATGCATTAGCAGCTAAACTCATTCAAGCCAAGGCTGATAATGTTTTACCTAAGGTGATTGTGCCAGTTCATTTATGTGGCCAAGCCTGTGATATGCAGAGAATTCATGCATTATCAAGAGTATACGGATTTAGCATTATCGAAGATGCATCCCACGCTATTGGCGGACGTTACTTAGATAGGCCAATTGGTAACTGTGCCTACTCAGATATCACAGTGTTTAGTTTTCATCCGGTGAAAATTGTTACCACTGCAGAAGGTGGCGCTGCTATGACGAATAGTCAAGTGCTAGCAGATAAAATGGCGCTTTATCGTAGCCATGGGATCACCCGTGATCCCAAACTGATGGAAAATGAATCTCACGGTGGTTGGTATTACGAGCAAATTGATCTTGGCTTTAACTATCGTATGACTGAATTACAAGCAGCATTGGGTGTATCGCAGATGCAACGCTTAGATGATTTTGTTGCCACCCGTCACCGTCTTGCTAAGCGTTATAATCAATTATTGCAAAACTTGCCACTGACTTTGCCTTATCAGTTAGAAGGCACCTATTCAGGGTTGCATTTATATGTCATTCGTTTGCAATTAGAGGCTATTTCAAAGACGCATGGTGATGTTTTTGCCGCGCTGCGTGAAAATGGTATAGGGGTTAATTTGCATTATATTCCCGTTCATACTCAGCCTTATTATCAAAGAATGAGTTTCAAGCTTGGGGACTTCCCGCAAGCAGAAGCTTATTATCAAGAAGCGATTTCATTACCGATGTTCCATTTGATGACTGATGAACAACAAGATGAAGTGGTTCGCGTGCTTACCTCAATATTAAAGGGATAATCATGAACATTGCGATTATTCCAGCCCGCGGTGGAAGTAAACGAATACCGCGTAAGAATATAAAACTTTTTCACGGTAAACCGATGATAGCGTACTCGATTGATGCAGCATTGAAGTCGGGCTGTTTTGATAAGGTTATTGTATCAACTGATGATGCTGAGATTGCCGAAGTGGCCAAGCAATTTGGTGCTCAGGTGCCATTTATACGGCCCGATAATATAGCTGATGACCATGCCACCACCATGGATGTGATGCACCATGCTATCCAGTGGTGCGTACAACAAGGTTGGAATATTGAGGCTGTTTGTTGTCTGTACGCTACTGCGCCATTTGTGACACCAGAGTTGCTGACTGAAGGTTATCAAAAACTGCAACAAGATAAAGATATAGAGTTTACTTTTAGTGCAGCCACATTTTCTTTTCCTATTCAGCGGGCGATTAAGCTCTCCCAACAGGGGGAGGTTTCTATGTTTGATGCCACTAAAGAGCAAGTGCGTTCACAGGATTTAGACGAAGCCTACCATGATGCGGGGCAATTTTATTGGGGACGTAAAGACGCATTTTTACAGCGTAAAGCGATATTTGCTACCCACTCGCGTGTAGTACTGCTTCCAAGGATTCGCGTGCAAGATATCGATACCGCAGAAGATTGGGAATTTGCTGAAGCTTTATTTACGTTACTTCAACAGCAGGCTTAAACCATTGTACAAAAGAGTCCATTTATGAAAGTTGTATTTCGTGTCGATGCTTCGATTTGGATCGGCAGTGGTCATGTTATGCGTTGCCTAGTTCTGGCTGATGCATTGAAAAAAATGCATCACGATGTCAGCTTTGCTTGTTTGCCTCAAGCGGGCGATATGATTGCTTATATCGAACAAAGACATCATCAAGTCATTAAACTCACGGCCGAATCTTCTCCAATAACACCGATAAGTGATACCGACTACCTTGGTTGGCTACAAAGAAGTGTCGCACAAGATGCTGTCGACTTCATCAATCAAGTTAACCAAGCCGACATAGTGATAACCGACCATTACGCGATTGCTCAAGAGTGGCAAAAGATAATTAAAGTTGCACTTGTCTGCAAGCTTGTTGCAATAGATGATCTTGTTAGATACCACGATGCCGATTGTATTTTAGATCAAACCTTGGGGCGACAAGCGGAAGAGTACAGCAGTGAAACGGTGGTTTTAGCCGGAACTGATTACGCTTTATTAGCCCCGCAATTTAACTTGCATCGAAGTAAGGCATTAACTAAAACGGCTCCTATTAATACGCCAAAGGTATTGGTTTCTATGGGCGGAATTGATGCACCTAATGCAACGCTAGCAGTTTTAACATCATTAGTCGGTAAAGTGGAAGCAACCTTTACTGTATTGCTCAGTCCGCGAGCGCCTCATTATCAACAGGTTGTCGATTGGTGTAATCATCATGACGATGTTACTCATTGTGACTTTAGCGACAATATGGCGCTATTGATGCTAGAGCATGATATTGCCATCGGAGCACCGGGTACCACCAGTTGGGAGCGGGCGTGTTTAGGTTTACCCAGCATCATTATCCCTCTTGCAGATAACCAAAAAACAATCACCACACAATTAGTCAAGCATGGTGCCGTTATAGCACTAACTTTGAATGATGTTGAACAATACATAACAAACGCTTTTCAAACGCTATTAAGCTCTTGGAAACAGTATCATAATGTGAATTTAGCATTGTGTGATGGTAAAGGGACAAATAGAGTTGTTGCAGAGTTTATTAGGTTAAAAAATGAAAATCACAGTAATTTGCAGTAACCCTAAACATCCAGTTTATAAATACTTAGAAAATTGGATGCAGCAAAATAGTCAAACCTATGATATTGCACTATTAACTACAGTTAAAGATATTAAAATGGCAGGAGATATCCTGTTTTTATTATCTTGTTCTGAAATTGTCCGAAAATCTATAAGAAACTTATTTAGTTATAGTTTAGTGCTTCATGCGAGCGATCTACCTGAAGGAAAAGGTTGGAGTCCACATATTTGGGATGTTGTAAATGGAAAAAATACTTTAACGCTTTCTCTATTAAATGCAGAAGATCGTGTGGACTCAGGTGATATTTGGCAAAAGAAAATTATCAAGCTCCAAGGCAATGAGCTTTACGATGAAATTAATCATAAATTATTTAAAGCAGAATTAGAGCTGATGTCTTGGGCATGTGAAAATATTGAAAATGCCATAGCTACACCACAAAAAAGCGATGTGGCTTCATATCATCGAAAACGAACACCAGAAGATAGTAAGTTAGATGTGAATCAGTCAATTATCTCACAGTTTAATTTGCTCAGAGTTTGTGACCCGCAAAGATTCCCTGCATATATAGAAATTAATAATCAAAGATATAATATCCGATTGGAGAAGTCTGATGACAAATAATTATATAGAAATAAATGGCCGAAAAATTGGCCCAGACTATGAGCCTTACATTATCGCGGAGTTATCAGCTAACCATAATGGGGATATAAACCGTGCTTTCAGCATTATGGAAGAGGCCCAAAAGGCGGGCGCAGACGCAATAAAATTACAAACCTATACGCAAGATACCTTAACAATTGATTGTGATAAAAAAGACTTTCAAATTCATGGAGGCTTATGGGATGGCCAAAGCTTATTCGAGCTATATAAAGGTGCTCATATGCCATGGGATTGGCATAAGCCACTGTTTGAAAAAGCTAAAGAGTTAGGTATTACTATCTTTAGTTCGCCGTTTGATTTTACGGCGGTGGATTTATTGGAAGAGCTTAATGCGCCAGCATATAAAATTGCTTCATTTGAACTTGTTGATTTGGCATTGATTGCATGCGTAGCTAAAACAGGTAAACCAATGATTATGTCTACAGGTATGGCTAATAAAGATGAGATACAAGAGGCTATCGACACAGCATATCAAAATGGCTGTAAAGAGTTAGTTATACTGCACTGTGTTAGTGGTTATCCGACGCCTGCAGAGCAATATAATTTACGAACAATTACAGATATTGGGCAACGTTTCAACGTTTTGTCAGGCTTATCTGACCACACGATAGATAATGCAACTGCTGTAGCATCTGTTGTTTTAGGAGCATGTCTAATTGAAAAACATTTTACTCTCGACCGAAATGGTGGAGGTGTAGATGACAGTTTCTCGATAGAGCCACTTGAATTAGCGCAATTGTGCAAAGATTCAAAAACAGCATGGCAAGCCATGGGACAAGTAAACTATGAGCGTACTGAAGCAGAAAAAGGCAATGTAAAGTTTCGCCGCTCACTGTATGTGGTAAAAGACATAAAGGCTGGTGAAATGTTTACGGCTGAAAATGTCCGCAGTATTCGTCCAGGTTTTGGATTGGCACCGAAACATTATGAACAAGTATTAAGTAAATTTGCAGGCAAGAATTTAACAAAAGGTACAGCACTCACTTTTGATGCAATACTTTCCGATTAACCTGCCATATTGTGGATGAATACGATTATCTCTGCTTCAAAGCAAGTCTGTAGGTTACGCAATACATGACCTATTATGTTAAGTGTTGCTTGAATGATAAGCCATGAACGATATGCATCTTGGAAACTTATTTATAAAAGCTAAAAATGGCATACCCCATGGTTAACCACTTTTTGTTTAGTGGTTAACATCCCATAAAGATTGCTGTGGCTTAAAAATGTCACAATTAGATGAGTAAATGCGCGGGCTTTTCGTATATAATTTGCCTCCACTTGAAAAAGTGACCTTACTTTTGTTTTATACCAACATGGACTGTTGGTTTTGGAGTTGTTATGTCTCGTAAGTATTTTGGCACCGATGGTGTAAGAGGAAAGGTGGGTGATTTTCCGATTAACCCGTCTTTTGCGATGAAGTTAGGTTGGGCTGCAGGGACGGTTTTAGCGTCAGCAGGCACCAAAGAAGTCATTATTGGTAAAGATACTCGTATTAGTGGTTACATGTTAGAAACTGCTCTGCAAGCCGGCTTTTCTGCTGCGGGCATTAATTGCGCGTTAGTTGGCCCTATGCCAACGCCGGCGATTGCCTATTTAACCTCGACCTTTAGAGCTGATGCAGGGGTAGTGATCAGTGCATCGCACAATCCTTATTACGATAACGGTATTAAGCTGTTCTCAAACTCGGGCACTAAGCTTAATGATGCGCAAGAATTAGAAATTGAACACTTACTTGATCAAGCCATTAATCATGGCGCAATGTCGTGTGTGGACTCGGCAAAGCTCGGTAAAGTTCGCCGTATTGCTGATGCTGCTGGGCGTTATATTGAGTTTTGTAAAGGTACTTTCGATAAGAATAAGTCCCTTGCAGGATTAAAAATTGTGGTTGATTCGGCTAATGGCGCAGCGTATCACATCGCTAAAGAAGTGTATGCTGAGCTCGGAGCTGAAGTGATCAGCATTAATGATAAACCAGATGGGTTAAACATTAATGAACGCTGTGGCGCAACCCACCTTGATAGCCTGCAAACTGCAGTGATGGTGCATGAGGCTGACTTAGGTATTGCCTTAGATGGCGATGCTGACAGGGTGTTGTTTGTTGATCATAACGGCCATGTGGTTGATGGCGATGAAATCATCTTTATTTTAGCGCAAGCGTTTCAACAAGCTGGTGAGTTAAATGGCGGTGTTGTCGGTACCTTGATGTCAAACCTAGGTTTAGAGCTGGCACTTAAAGAAATGGATATTCCCTTTATTCGCGCTAAAGTGGGCGATCGCTACGTGGTTGAGCAGCTTAAAGAAACCGGTTGGTTGCTTGGCGGCGAAGGCTCAGGCCATATCTTAAGCCTTAAACATACCACCACAGGTGATGGTATTGTGGCATCGCTGCAAGTGCTTGATGCTGTAATTGAGTCAGGTAAAAGCTTAGCTGAAGTTAAGTCAGGTATGACAAAACTGCCGCAAGTGCTGATCAATGTGCGCTTAAGTGCCAACAACGCCGATGAAATTATTGCCTCTGATGCCGTGCAGCAAGCAGTAACAGCTGCTGAGCAAGTGATGGGTGATAATGGCCGTGTGTTATTGCGTAAATCGGGTACTGAGCCATTAATCCGTGTAATGGTTGAATCAACCGATGCGGATATGACCCAAACCCAGGCGCAATCAATTGCGGATGTGGTTAAAGCGGCAAGTTAATAATTTGTCTTATCAATCAGGGTAGATTTATCTATGCTATTAAATGCCAGAGTATTGATACTCTGGCATTTTTGTTATGCGTGAGACATCAATTTCTATTGATAATTGGCGTATAATACCTTTAAAGCACTTTGATATAAGTACTTTGATATAAGCGCTTTAAAGGTCATTTTAATGTTGAAGGTTTACTGAGTATGATTTTAATCACAGGTGGTGCAGGTTTTATCGGTAGCACCTTAATACGTTACTTGTTAGCTCATACTCAAGAATCTATCGTGAATCTTGATGCCTTAAGTTACTCAGGTAACCTTGATTCATTAAAAGATGTCGCGAACTCAGAACGATATCACTTCGTTCATGCAGATATTTGTGATGCCAATAGTCTAAAACAGGTTTTTGCCAAGTTTAAACCGACAGCGGTAATGCACCTTGCTGCAGAAAGTCATGTGGATCGCTCCATTGATAATGCCAGTGCTTTTATGCAAACCAATATCATCGGGACATTCACATTGCTTGAAGTGTGCCGTGAGTATTGGAACACGCTAGCAACTGATGCTAAAACTGCGTTTCGATTTCATCATATTTCAACCGATGAGGTTTTTGGTGACTTAGATAGTGATGAACTGCCATTTTCTGAGCAGACGTCATATAAACCAAGCTCGCCTTATTCTGCCTCAAAAGCTTCTTCCGATCATTTGGTCAATGCTTGGCAGCGTACTTATGGTTTGCCAGTGCTGGTTAGTCATTGCTCAAACAATTATGGTCCTTACCAATTTCCTGAAAAATTGATCCCCCACACCATTTTAAATGCCTTAGCGGGTAAGCCGTTAACCGTTTACGGTAATGGCCTGCAAGTAAGGGACTGGTTACATGTAGAGGATCATGTTCGCGGCCTTTATCAAGTGCTGACACATGGCGAAGTAGGCCAAAGCTATAATATTGGTGGTCTTAATCAAGTGACCAATATTGATGTGGTTAACAGCATATGTGCGCTATTAGAGCAATTGGCACCAGAGGCTAAGCAAGGCTGCCAATCTTATGCTGAGTTAATTACCTATGTTGACGATAGGCCCGGTCATGATAGTCGCTATGCCATTAATGCATCAAAAATTCAATCACAATTAGGTTGGCAACCTGAACATGATTTTCATTTGGGGTTAGCTGCAACGGTTAAATGGTACATCGATAATCCTAGCTGGTGGCAACAGATCTTAACTGGTGACTACCGCCTTAACAGACTTGGGCTCGCTAATGGAAATATCAATGAGTAGTTTAAGCGCTGTGCAGCCCATCACTTCTGCACAGTATAAAGGCATTATATTAGCGGGTGGCACGGGCAGTCGCTTATTTCCGCTAACCCTTGGCACCTCTAAACAGTTATTACCTGTCTATGATAAGCCGATGATTTATTATCCCTTATCGGTACTCATGCTGGCGGGTATTAATGACATTTTACTGATCTCAACCTCTGAAGATCTGCCCAGCTTTAAACGCTTATTAGGCAACGGTGAACGCTTTGGTATTCAGCTCAGTTATGCAGAGCAAGCAGCGCCAGAGGGTTTAGCGCAGGCGTTTATCATTGGTGAGCAGTTTATTGGTGATAGTAACGTGGCATTAGTGTTAGGCGATAATATTTTCTATGGGCAAAACTTTACTGAAAAGCTAAAACAAGCTACAGCCAAAGCGTCTGGTGCAACCGTATTTGGCTATCATGTTAGCGATCCCGCGCGATTTGGGGTCATTGATTTTGACGATAAAGGTATTGCCCTAAGTATTGAAGAAAAACCGACCGTCCCTAAAACCAACTTTGCCGTTACGGGGCTTTATTTTTACGATAATGAGGTCGTATCGATTGCTAAGCGTATTACTCCGTCAGCAAGAGGTGAGCTTGAAATTACCGATGTGAACATGGCTTATCTGGCTAAAAAAGCCTTAACTGTGGATATATTAGGGCGAGGGTTTGCTTGGCTTGATACCGGAACCCATGATGCACTGCTTGAAGCGAGTCATTTTGTGCAGACCATTGAGAAACGCCAAGGCTTAAAGGTGGCCTGTCTTGAAGAAATCGGTTTCATTAATGGTTGGTTATCTGTTGATGAGTTAGCGCAACAAGCACAATTTCATCAAAAAACGGCATATGGCACTTACCTAAGCCAACTCGTAGAGGAACATCGTTGATGAAGGTTATTGATACTACCATTTCTGATGTCAAAATCATTGAGCCTCAAGTGTTTGAAGATGAACGTGGCTTTTTTATGGAAACCTTTCAACAAGCTCGTTTTCAACAATTGCTAAAAGCCAATCAATCCTTTGTGCAGGATAACTATTCACGCTCACATTATGGTGTGCTTAGAGGGCTTCATTTTCAAACCCAGAAGCCGCAAGCTAAATTAGTGAGAGTCGTTAGAGGCAAGGTGTTTGATGTGGTTGTTGATATCCGCCCACAGTCATCAACTTATGGCGCTTGGGTAGGGGTTGAGTTATCTGAGACCAACCAGCGACAATTGTGGGTGCCTGAAGGCTTTGCCCATGGCTTTGTTGCTTTAGAAGCGTGTTGTGATGTTGAATACAAATGTAGCGATTATTATGACCCTAAAAATGAAGCTTGTCTTAGCTGGGACGATGCTGACTTAGCCATTAATTGGCCTATTAGGGAGGTCATTCAATCAGCTAAAGATCAACAAGGGTTATCTTTTCAGGCGTTAAAAGCAATGCACAATGAGCAGGCGTTAACCTTAAAGCCGGACATCACAAAGTGAAGCTGTTATTAACAGGCGCTAATGGTCAGTTAGGATTGAGTATTAGGCGCTGCATTGCAGATCATAATGCCTTTTTAGCCAAGAATAATGGCAACTATTCTAGAATTATTAGCAGAGCTCTTAACAGAGAGAACAACAGAGAGAGCCACTGTAAAATTAACACCGACTTGTCATCTCAATGCATGCCAAATGAGCTACAACTTCTCACGGCAGATAAATCAGATTTAGAGATCAGTGACGCTAATGCGGTCATGGAAATGATTGATAGGCTTAAACCCGATTTAATCATCAATTGCGCCGCCTACACCCAAGTGGACCAGGCTGAAACACATCAGCAGCTTGCTGATGATGTGAATGCCACAGGGGCGAAGAATCTTGCCTTAGCGGCGCTAAAAGAATCTATTCCACTTATTCATATCTCAACTGATTATGTGTTTGATGGCAAAAGTGGCAGGCTGCCATCTCAAGCTGCAAGTTCAGCGCTGCCTGTAGATGAGCCCAAGCTTGCTGGTGGCCTTGAAGCAACCTTTGCAACCGCCTCTAACACTGCTATTGAAACTGCAATTGAAAACAGTCCAAGCCCATATTCTGAAACTGCTGTGCCAAATCCGCTGAATATTTATGGCGAGTCTAAGTGGCGCGGCGAGCAATTGATTACTGATATTCTGCCGCAGCACATTATCATTCGAACGTCTTGGCTGATAAGCGAATTTGGGCATAACTTTGCTAAAACGGTGCTGAGATTAGCCAAAACTAAACCGACTCTGGCGATGGTGGCCGATCAAATAGGTTGTCCTACTTATGCGGGGGATTTAGCCAAAGCGATATTAAACATCGCTGCGCAAATTCAGCAGGGTAAAACAGTTTGGGGCACTTTTCATTACTGCGGCGATACAGCTACCAGCTGGTATGGTTTAGCAAAAGCCATTGTCGATGAAGCAAGTGTACAAGCTAAGTTACTAACAGTTCCTACACTCAAGGGGATTGATACTCAGGACTATCCTTTGCCTGCTAAGCGGCCACCCTACAGTGTGCTTGATTGCCAGCAGATAAAAATGGCTTGGGGTATCGATGCTTGTGATTGGCAAGTATCCATTAAAACTTTGATTAGAAATCTCGATATAGATGTTTTATAACTTTTTTTAAGAGTATTTATAACAGCTTACAGATTTTGCTCAAGCTCAGCTTAAGTAATCGGCTACACAAATGCTAACTCATTAATCGGCCTAATCCTCCCAGTGTCTTTGGTTAACATCTAACCTTTCGCAGTTAGCTTTTCAGTTGTAACTCTCTACCACTTAGATGATTGGAGGAGTTAGTTATTACTTTTTAGATCATTATTGCAAACAAACCTTTTCATCCTTTTTATTCCTTTTTGTTATAGCTAACCCTTCATTAATAACTTTTACTATCAGTTGATACTGGTAATATGATTGCATGCAACTTTGGATTAACAATCATGGCTATGAGACGGATCATCATTTGTCTGTTTAAAGCGTATGAATTATTAAAGGTTTATTGGAATAGATATGTCGACACAATTGACTCATTTAAAGCAACTTGAAGCAGAATCCATTCAAATTATGCGTGAAGTCGCCGCAGAATTTGATAACCCTGTCATGCTCTACTCGGTAGGTAAAGACTCCTCGGTTTTATTGCACCTTGCGCGTAAAGCTTTCTATCCCGGCAAAATTCCTTTTCCTTTGATGCATGTTGATACCAACTGGAAGTTTAAAGAGATGATTGCTTTTCGTGATCAAATGGCCGAAAAGTACGGCTTTGACTTAATCGTTCATAAAAACCCTCGCGGTTTAGAAATGGGCTGTAGCCCGTTTGTTCATGGTAGTGCTAAGCACACCGACATCATGAAAACTGAGGGCTTAAAGCAAGCGTTAGATATGCATGGTTTTGATGCTGCTTTTGGCGGTGCACGTCGTGATGAAGAAAAATCCCGTGCCAAAGAGCGTGTGTATTCTTTTCGCGATAACAAGCACAGATGGGACCCTAAAAACCAACGTCCTGAGTTATGGAATATTTATAACGGTAAAGTGGATAAAGGCGAAAGCATTCGCGTTTTCCCATTATCAAATTGGACTGAATTAGATATCTGGCAATATATTTATCTTGAAGGTATTGAAATCCCATCGCTTTATTTAGCTGCAGAAAGACCAGTTTTAGAGCGTGATGGCACCTTAATCATGGTTGATGATGACCGAATGGAGCTTGAAGAAGGCGAAGTCATTGAGCATAAGATGGTGCGCTTTAGAACATTAGGTTGCTATCCACTCACTGGCGCAGTTGAGTCGGTTGCACAAACCTTACCTGAGATTATTCAAGAGATGCTGCTTTGTACAACATCTGAGCGTCAAGGACGAGTGATTGATAATGATTCATCCGGTTCAATGGAAAAGAAAAAAATGGAAGGGTATTTCTAAGCTTTTTAAAACCTCATTTTTATGAAGTGTTTGGCACTTCTGATTATTTGAACCATTACATTACCAATGTGTTGCTGCAGTTGAATATACGCTCAGAGCAGCGCGTTAGCTTAAGGAATTTATGATGTCTAATACCGCTTTAATCGCTTCAGATATTGAAGCTTATTTAAACGTCCATGAAAATAAAGATATGCTGCGCATTTTAACCTGTGGCAGTGTTGATGATGGTAAATCGACCCTTATTGGTCGTTTGTTGTATGACAGTAAAATGATTTTTGAAGATCAAATGGCGGCCATTGAAAAAGACTCAAAACGCTTTAATACCACAGATGAGTCGTTCGATTTAGCCTTATTGGTTGATGGCCTGCAGTCTGAGCGTGAGCAAGGTATTACCATTGATGTGGCTTATCGCTATTTTGCCACCGAGCAACGTAAATTTATTATTGCTGATACTCCAGGTCATGAGCAATATACCCGCAATATGGCAACGGGCGCTTCGACTGCTGATTTAGCGATTATTTTGATTGATGCAAGGCATGGGGTGCAAGTACAAACTCGCCGTCACAGCTTTATTTGCTCTCAGTTGGGTATTAAGCACGTCATCATTGCCATCAATAAAATGGACGCGGTGGATTACGACCAAAGCGTTTATCAAAATATTAAGAAAGACTATCGTGAGTTTGCGGAAAACCTGCAATTTAACGATATTCGCTTTGTGCCGATTTCAGCATTAAAGGGCGACAATGTCGTCAACGAGAGTGCCAACATGACTTGGTACCCGGGTTCAACCATGATGAAACTGTTAAATACCGTGACGGTTGCCAAAGATAAAACCCACCCATTTCGTATGCAAGTGCAATACGTTAATCGTCCAAATCTGGATTTTCGCGGTTTTTGTGGCACGGTTGCATCGGGCGATATCCGCGTTGGTGATACCGTCAAAACCTTGCCTTCAGGTAAAGAAAGTAAAGTTAAATCTATAGTGACCTTTGATGGCGAGCTTGAAAAAGCCACTATCGGCATGGCAATTACCATCACCTTAGAAGATGAAATTGATATTAGCCGTGGTGACATGCTAGTTCGCCCACATGAACTGCCATTATCAAGCAGCAATTTTGAGGCCGATGTGGTGTGGATGACTGAAGAGCCATTACATGTCGATCGTGAATATGCCATTAAAATGGGCAGTAAATCAGTTTATGGCTATGTCGAGAATGTGAATCACAAAGTCGATGTGAACACCCTAGAGACATTTGATGCACATCAACTTGAACTTAATGAAATGGGTAACTGTAACTTTGCAGTCAATGAAGCTGTGCAGTTTGATGCTTATGATATCAATCGAACCACTGGTGCGTTTATCATTATCGATCGCCTAACCAATGTCACCGTGGGCGCGGGGATGATAAGAAATTCATTAGAAGGCAAAGCAGCAACCACTGAAGCCAAACCTTCAGCATTTGAAATCGAATTTAATGCATTGGTTAGAAAACATTACCCTCATTGGGGCGCAAAAGTCATAGGCTAAGCTAGTACAGATGAGCACCTAGGCTTTATCAAAAAGCTGCAATGCGATTGATTAGCTTGCAGCTTTTTTTGACTTTGTATCCTTGAGGTTGGTTTCTATTTATGTCTACAGATGCATACTTAACAATAAGTATTTTCATACTAACGATTTGTGGTTTATTAAAATTTCAAAGTCGACCTGCTGCCGTGTGCGGTGTGACCTTATTATCCTTAGTTGCACTTGGGTTGGTGTCTAAAGCGCAATTATTATCGAGTATTGCTAACCCTGGGTTAATCACACTCATTCTATTAATCATTTGCTCTTTCGGGTTAGAGAAAACCCGATTGCTGAGAGTTATTGCCTCAAAAGTGATTGTTGTTGGCTATAAAGCCACTTTTTTACGGCTGTTTGGTGTCACCACGATTTGTTCTGCGCTACTTAACAATACCGCGGTGGTGGCGACGCTTTTGTCGCCAATACGTAATAACCCGCATCATTTTGCCAGTAAATTATTATTGCCTTTATCCTACGCGGCAATTCTCGGTGGCACGCTGACTTTAATTGGCACCTCAACCAATTTGATTGTAAATAGCCTGTATATTGATGTTGAAGGGCGTTCATTAGCCTTTTTCTCTTTTACCGCTATCGGCTTAATACTGGTGATTTGTTGCGGGGCCGTGTTAGCTGTGTGTGTCAGGTTTTTGCCAGAAAATGAACAGACTCTTGATGGTAATAAAGGTTATTTTATTGATGCAAAAATCATCGAAAACTCAGAGCTGATTGGCCGCTCTGTCGAGGCCAATGGTTTACGGCATTTAGAGTCATTATTTTTAGTTGAGGTCGTTAGAAAGGGAAGGTTAATCACCCCGGTCGCGCCAACAGAAGTGTTACAACAAGATGATCGACTTATTTTTAGTGGTGATATTGCAAAACTAGGACAATTAGGCCAGTTTTCAGGGCTTGAAACATTTGCCCATAAAAATGATTTAAAAGGCTCAAATCTCACTGAAGTGGTGGTAAAGCAAGAAAGTATTTTAGTGAGAAAAACACTAAAGAAAGTCGGCTTTAGAGCACTATTTGATGCCGCAGTGGTGGCGATTCGCCGAGATGGCGAAAATGTCTCTGGCAAACTTGGTGAAGTCGAGTTACAAGCGGGTGACTTTTTAGTGTTATCTGTTGGTGAGGATTTTAAATCTCGTCGTAATTTAAGCAAAAACTTTATTGTGCTTAGCGGCGTCGAAACTGAGATACGCCTTAACGGCTGGAGGGCATGGTTAGCTGTCGGTGGCTTTTTAACTTCAATAGCCCTTGCCGCATTTGGGGTCATTGATTTACTTGAAAGCTTAGTGATTTTATTAGGGCTACTGGTGTTTAGTCAGTCACTTAACGTCAATGAAGTGATGCGCCGATTACCGGTCAATATTTGGCTCATCGTCGCCTCTGCCATTTTACTTTCCCATGCATCGGTTAATGCTGGCGTTGTCGAATTAATTGGTGATGTGGTTAATCAGAGTGTCGATAAAGAGCATGCTTATATTGCCTTGATTATGGTTTATATTCTCACATGGTTGATGACTGAATTAGTGACCAACAATGCTGCTGCAGCGCTAATGTTTCCCATTGCTTATAGTTTGGCGCTCGGTTTTGGGGTGGATGTTTTACCTTTTGTGATGACTGTGGCATTTGCTGCCAGTGGCAGTTTTATTAGCCCTTACGGTTATCAAACCAATTTAATGGTGTTTAATGCAGGTCAATATAAGCTAAAAGACTTTGTCAAAGTCGGTTTGCCCGTCAGTATTGTTTACGGCTTAATCGTGAACATCAGCGTGCCAATATTTTTCCCGTTTTAATGGGCAGCTTTAAACAATAAAAACATAATATTTGTCAGTATTAACAGAACTAAAAAGTGAACAAGGAATAATCATGTCAAATACACCCTACCAAGACGTTAATGTGCTTGGTGACAAGTCAACAGATGTTGTTTGGCACTTGGCAAGTGTGTCTCGGGCACAGCGCATTAAGCTAAATGGTCATAAGCCTGCCGTTTTATGGTTCACAGGGTTAAGTGGCTCTGGTAAATCTACAATTGCCAATGCAGTTGATAAAATGCTTCATGATCTAAACTGTAAAACCTATGTGCTCGATGGTGATAACGTTCGCCATGGCCTAAATGGTGACTTAAGCTTTACTGATACTGATAGAGTTGAAAATATTCGTAGGGTTGGTGAAGTATCCAAGCTATTTGTCGATGCGGGGCTGATTGTGTCTACTGCTTTTATTTCGCCTTTTTTAGCTGATCGCGACATGGTGCGAAGCCTGTTGGCAGCAGATGAATTCATCGAAATCTTTATTGATACCCCGTTAGCGATTTGCGAACAACGCGACCCTAAAGGGTTATATAAAAAAGCCAGAGCGGGCGAGATTAAACACTTCACCGGCATTAACTCAGCTTATGATGCGCCGACGAATGCTGAAATTCATGTGAAGACCGCAGAGCAAGATATTGAGCAATGTGCTTTACAAGTGATTAGCTATTTAACAGATAACGGTTACTTATCGTAAGGCTTGGTTTTAAGCATGGTAGAAAGCACTTCTCAGCCAAAGATTTTTACACAAGGTTTGGCTTCAAAGAATCCACATTTGATCCTATGGTGCTTATGGCTAGAGTAAAAAATATTGAAGCGGCTCAAAAAGCATTAATATAAAGGATGCAAAGTGTGCCTAAAAATTATTCCTGCTATTCAGAGAGCTTGAACAAGTGCGGTACACTAAAGTAACAAACTTTATTATAAGAAAACGATATCCGCCCTCAGAAAATTATTAAACTATTGAGTTGTAACCGTTCATGATAACCATATTTTTATAAAATTTTAATACGGGCGTACAGTACTGCTATTGAGTGCTGCCATTGAATAATTAAAAAGGCCTTCACAAATATTTGTGAAGGCCTTTTTTGATAATAGTTATTGTCATCGTTTATTGATAAATAGGGACATTACTTTCTCATCATTCTCGCCACATACATGCCGTCACTATTGGCTTCAAAGGGCCATACGGTAATATGCTCAAGCTTAGCTTGGGTAAATGGGTGTACGCTGGTGATCAACTCAAAGTCACTATTGTGTTGTAAAAATTGCTGCACCACTTGTTCGTTTTCAAGCGGTGATAATGAGCAGGTTGCGTAGACGAGTTTGCCGCCTGGTTTTACCGCCTTTGAACTGCGAGTTAAAATATCTAACTGCAGTGCGGGTTTATCTTCGATACAGCTTGGCTCATCTATCCAGCGCATATCTGGGTTTCTGCGCCATGTGCCAGTGCAACTACATGGGGCATCAACCAGTACGCCATCAAAATGGGCTTTGGCTACCGGTAAAGCATCGCTTTTCCAGCGCGCCACAGTAATGCTGTCAAAGTTTGCTCGTTTAGCGCGCTTATTAAGCTCTTCTAGGGCTTTTGAACGAATATCTGATGAGGTAATAGTACCTGCTGTATTGTTGTTTGAGGCGGCATTTTGCAGCATCAATGAGCGCAGCTGTAATGTCTTACCGCCCGCGCCACTACAGGTGTCCCACCATTGCTCGTTTGCTAAAGGCTGACAGACATTGCCGATAACTTGCGAGGCTAAATCTTGAATTTCAAGTTTGCCCTGTTTGTATAAATCAACGTCATTGAGGTTAATGCTTTTGCTGCCAAGGCTTAATGCATCAGTAAAGTATTCATTGGCTAGGGCATCAATACCAGCTGCTTGTAATGTGGTAACAGCTGATGCTGTATCAATGCGCTGCGCTCTTGCCCAAATGGGAGGACGGCTACTCATGGCTTCAATCAATTTTAGTTTGTTTTGCTGATCATCAATGGTGCATAGCGCCCAAAACCAATCGGGTAATAGTTGAGTTTCAGCAAATTCAATGGTCGTGAATAACTGGCCCATAAGGCTATTTTTATGGCTAACATCAAAGTTTGCACTTGATTGCGGATTAGATGAGTTAGCAACATCATTAGCGTCAATGGTGTGATTTATCAAGCTGACTTGTTCGGGGCTTAAGCCGCCAAATTGTTGCCACGCATCAGCAAACTGACGCCATTGATGCTGCTCAAGTAAGGCACAAGTGCTGAGCATTTGATACCAAGTTTGTTGCTCATGCTGAGAACCCAGCTGTTTTAACCAGCCCCACCAACGAAATAGCCCAAATAAGGTTTCGCGGATCACGCGGCGATCTTTTGAGCCATGCTTTTTGTGCTCACGGAAGTAGTTTGCCACAATCCTATCAGCAGGCATTTTGGTGTCTAATACTTCATCGAATAACTTTTTGATGGTGGCAGAGTAGCTTAATGCTCTTTTTTCTGCGGGAGTATTAGCTTGAAGATGGGGTTGATTAACTGGTTCCATGACTCACTCAGGTTGGCTTTGCAGCGCAATGGGGATAATAGTGCTGCAGTTTACCATGACTGCTACTGTTGTTAAATCCGTGGTTGCAAGGTCAACAGCGGTTAAATCAAGGTATGTGACCTCAAATGCGACTAATCCTTAGATTAGTCGCCTTCCATTTTGTGGATAAAAGACAATTTAGTAAACAGCTCTATTAAAATGGGTGGTCTACCATCACCCAAGCATTGGTGGCTTCATCTGATTGGGCGATATCAAACCTTACAATGATCCCTGCGGTTAATGCTCTAAGAGAAACGCCGTAATCAAATTTCAAATCGGTTAATAATTCATTGGCGGTATAAGCCTCGCCAACGCGGCCAGCTTCAACAAAGCCCACCAATTGAAACCAATCTAGACGTAAAAATTTAAGCCAGTTTACATCTTCGATGGGGTTGTTTTTGAAGGTATAGCGATATTCTGCAGTGCCGTATATGGAGGCTTTATCATGAAAACGACTGTTGTCATAACCGCGCATTCGATAAAAACCACCAAGTGTTGCGCCTTCGCTGTAAGGGGCATCATTGGTGATCCGCCTGCCTCCTTCGTCGTTATACTCAAGCTTCCATGAGGGCGAGTAACCTGTCCAAAAATTTAACGCTAATATACGCTGGGATGCCCAGTCGGAGGCGCCAAAAGAGAAGTATTTACTGGCTTCAAATTCGATAAATGTCCACTGATTATCAGAATCTAGCCAAGCCGCATCATGGGAAATGGCGACAAACTGCTTACTGCCGTAACTGGGGTTTCGTGAAAAGTCGGTATTATCATAAAGCAGTCCTAAACTCATCGCATGAACGGCGCCATCTAATTCTCCGTCTTCAAATTCAAAGGTTTCAAAGCGGTTAAATTGTTTCAGTGTCGCCACTGTGGCTCCAGACTCAAGCGGATTCCAGCTGTCACCGCCAGAGGGTTTTGAGCTCAGCAAGCCGCGGGTTAGTTCATAGTGTACTTGGCCTTTATCACGTGTTGCGCCAATGGGTAGGGTGTATTCAAGCTGTATATTCCACCAGTTTGACGAGCCATCAGCTTGTAAAAACTGTTCATTTGATGAGTCATTACTACCAGGGATAGGTGTGCCTGCAGGGGTATAATTTAAGGTGCCCCCTGCGTAGGCTTTTTTCTGTGGATAATAACCGACAAAGCCAACGGCACTTAAAAAGAAGCGTTCGGTTCGTGGTATTTTAAAGTTCCAAATTCCGGCGCCAACACCGTAACTGACATCGCCACCATAGACAGTAGCGCCAATCGTCATTTGTTCTTGTCCATAACCACTGACCATAGTGCCAATGCCTAAGTTTAATCCCATTGAGTCAGTGCTGAAAGCGTAGGGGAGTATCAGCTCTTCGGTACCAACCCTTGGGGACTCAGCGCGATTAACGATGGATTTGATATTCTTTGGCGCGCTATGGGCAAAAGATTGCGTCAGTAATAGTGAAAAGGCCAAAAGGGCGGTGAAATAGTATCGAGTCGAAGCTCGGGAAAAGCGCATTTTTATCATCCGTGAGCCTTTAACATTGTCGGTGAGTACGTAATTAACGGGCTGATAGTTAATCATTTTATTTATTAGATAAATATAGATGAAGTTGATTAAAAATCTAATTCGGCGGCTAATTTAGGCCATATTTATTGCGACTAGTTTGAGGGCGACGAGTGATAGCAGAGATTAAATCGCTATCACTAAATGCTATTTTGTCCCCAAAAGCTCAGTTGTTTGCTTGCAAGAATGGCTAAGATCAAGCGAAGTATCGAGTAAATGGGTATCGACGCCATACAAGCCGATAAGCGTATTAAACAAATTGTCATGGGAATGTGTCCCCTGACTCACTTGCGTGATGATACATTGACGGTCGAGTTGCTTTGACTGGGTGTAGCTTTCTGGTAACCATAGATACCAAGGCACATGGGTTTGCTCTGCTGGCGCAAATGCATAAGGGGTGCCATGAAGATACATGCCGCTTTCACCTAGTGATTCACCATGATCAGAGATATACATCATTGCCACTTCATAATCGCTGGCATATAGCTCTAATAGTTTTACGATTTCTGACAAAATATAATCGGTATAAACTAAGGTATTGTCATAGACATTGATGATTTCTTCATCACTGCAATTTTCAAGATCGCTGCGCTCGCAGGCGGGGCTAAAATGCTGCTTATCTTTAGGGTAACGATTGAAATAGGTTGGCCCATGGCTCCCTATCGTGTGCAATATCAATAATTGATTGGTTAAGGTTTGCTGCTTGTTTTCTAATCTCTGCTCGATATGTGAAGCGAACTCGCGCACCAGTACTTGATCATAACAGCTACTACCGTCACACAAGTCATCACTTGAGTCAGTCGGAATATTAAACTCAATCACATGGGCTGCCAGATGTTTATCACCGCCATCATTGTCAAGCCACACCACTTCTGCGCCTGCTCTGTGAATAATGTCTAGTAGGTTGTCACTGGCCAGTGCTTTTTCACGGTTATAATTATCGTGAGTGAGATCGGAAAACATGCAAGGTAATGAATGCGCGGTCGCGGTGCCACATGAGCTGACGTTATTAACAATAATGAAGTCTAAATTTTCAGTGTATGGATTGGTGTTACGACTATAGCCGTAATAAGCCATATTTTGAGCGCGGGCTGTTTCGCCGACGACCAGTACAAATAAAGTTGGCTTAGTTGGGTTGGTATCGATTAAGCGTGCATCTTGGCCTCTAACGGTATAGGGCAAGGGGGTGACAAAGTTGTTTTTATAAAGATATTTTACCGTATTGAAAGCATGGGCGGGTATGATCATTTTTTTAAGGTAAGTATTATTTCGCCCCATGGACACATAGTCCTTATAAAAGCCTAGCAGCACGACTCCTATTAAACCTAAGCCTACAACCACTAATGTTGAGCGTCTCATTAAGGATTTAACTACGCTTTGTGATGGCGTTAGGCGCACTCGCCACAACCATATGGTTGGAATTAGTCCAAACACCACGATATATAAAATAGACGTGGTGCTGATATAGGACAGGGCTTCGCCAGTATTGGTTTCAAAGATATTTTCAATCATGGCGTAATCAAAATATACCTGGTATTTCATGGTGCCATACATGGCTGCTGCAGAGGTGAGCAGTAAGATTGTCAGTAAGGGTTTAAAGATAAACCGAGACGAAAATAAGCAAAAAACAATGATAAAAATGCCCAAGAGTACGAGCGCCGGCGTAAGAGAGAACACTAAATGGCTATCAGTTGATAATTGAAAAATACGTTGGATAAGCCCAAAGTTAATCACCAGCGCAAAATACAGCGCCATCAGCACTATCATCGTTTCTTTGCTGAGTTCTTTTGGGTTAATGGCAGAATATAGGCGCGAGAATGCTGTCATATTAAATGCCTGCTGGTGATGTTAGTCTCTAGTTTTATACTAGTTGAAATTTGGATAGTCGTCCGCTAATTCACCGACACTGGTTTTCAGTGTCTTGGTTAGTCTCGTTTAGCGGCGAATGTTTATCTCTTTAAAGCAAACTCTATCCACGGCCGTTTTATCACGATGATATAAGTCATTATCACTAAAAATCTAAGTCTAAGGCAAAGCATAAATAGCTCATTAAACCGATGGTATGCTTGAACTCTTCAGCGCAGAACTCAACAAAATTATCAGCGCAGACTTGCTCAATGGTGACAGGTTTGATGGCAATAAAATCTTTGCGCTTTAATTCTTCAATGAATGGATGATCTTTATCAAATCCACGCGGTGGTCTTATTAAACGGTCCCCAGATAACTCAAACCCAGCTGCGGCTAATTGTACCGAAGCCTTTTTATAACCGTTAGGGTTTTCATCAATACAATGACGAATGGCATTGAGGGCTTTTGATTCAGGATGCCATATTCCTGCCGCTAAAAAACAACCATCATTGGCAAGGTGTAAATATATGCCCGGGGCATGGACATCTTTTGCTTGAAAATGCCGAAACTGAATACCGACGTTAAGCTTATAAGGGCTTTTATCTTTACTGAATCGACTGTCTCGTTGAGGGCGCATCATACTGCCACCGACTTTTTTAGGTACTGCAGTCAGCCTTGGCGATAAGCTGAGGATGGGCCCTTGCATGGCTTCGATAAACTTAAGGGTTGGGGTGCGCACCAAATCTTCATAGGTTTGCTGATGTTGCTTAAACCATTCTCGGTTGTTGTTATCAGCTAACTGACTTAAAAAATTAAAGCTTTGTTGAGAATACATTGGCTGCCTTATTAGTCTTAATCATTCATTGTCTCATAACGGCATATGATAACCATTAGTTCAAATACTTGTTCAATCATATAGATTAAGGTTAAATTCAATCTATTAACAGCTAGGGGTAAGTATCAGAAAGGCTTATATTAAGCTAGCGCTATGCACTGTCAAAGGCTAATTATTGCAGTATTGATAGTCTAGCCTTGGGATTAAACAGAAAACGTTAAAGGTTTACCATGACGACATCGTTACAAGTGCTTGGTTGGTGTGAATGGGCCACATTTCCAGAAATTGCTAATGAACGGGTCAATATGAAAATTGATACCGGCGCCAAAACATCATGCTTACATGCTTTTAAAATTGAACCCTTTATAAAAAATGACCAAGATTGGATTAAAGTGTGGTTTCATCCTCAGCAAAAGTCGCTGCGTGAAGTTGTGTGTGAGTTTGCGGTGTTTGATCGTCGTAATGTCAAAGATTCTGGCGGACATATAACCAGCCGTTATGTGATAAAAACGCCGATTATCATTGGTGAGCATCATTTTGATATTGAGCTGACATTGACTGCTCGTGACAATATGCAATTTAGAATGCTGCTGGGCAGAAGGGCATTATCAGGAAGATTTTTGGTAGATTCATCCGCATCATACTTGCTTGGCGCTTAATTTAAATTGGTTTTTATTCACAAAACTGAGTCATAAAATAAGGACTTATCGTGGCTTTACATTCCGTATCAATCATCAACCCAACCGTTAGCTCATCGTCTTCGGCTTTAGCTGCTATTTCTAATACAAGCCCTGTAAAGATGACGCCTTCTAAAATCGTCTGTATTGGTCGTAACTATGTCGATCATATCCAAGAGCTGGGCAATGAGATACCTGCAGATATGGTGGTATTTTTAAAACCCAATTCGGCCATCACAACAGAGCTTATTGCCTTTCAACAAGAGCCTATTCATTACGAAACTGAGTTATGTTTTATTATGGAAAACAATCAGTTCTCAGCAGTGGGTGTCGGTTTAGATTTAACCAAAAGGGCACTGCAATCGACACTCAAAACCCAGCAACTACCTTGGGAACGGGCAAAAGCCTTTAACGGCTCGGCGCTATTCAGTGACTTTATTCCCCTTGATTCATTAGGTAAATCAGCCTGCGAAAAGTGGGCTTTTCAATTATCAATCAACGAAAAAGTTATCCAAGTGGGTCACAGCGACTTAATGATGTATAGCACATCTGCCATTAAGCAATCGTTAACTGAATTTATCAGTTTAGAAGACGGTGATATTGTGATGACCGGTACCCCAAAAGGTGTGGGAATGGTTAATGCTGGTGATGTTTTTACCATTAAACTATGGGCAGGAAAAGAGTACCAGGATAGTCATTCAATTGAGGCTTACATGTCGAACAATACGCCTTTGCTAACCCAGCAATGGTTGGCTAAATAGTTTTGTTCAAGATAGTAATCTGATGCTTAGCCGCGAAAGCTTAAAGAGGAAATTTTGATTTTAAGGTCTATACTTTTAGCGAAAGACCTTTATCTTAAATCCTGCTAAAAGGAAAGTTAGTCTGTTATCAGGCTAATAAATTAGCTATAAATGAGCGGCTAATTAAATATGACATTTCCTAATTCCTGTATAGAAAACTATTATAATTTATATCAAAACTTGTTCAATTTCTCTGGTGTCTCATGGTGGTTAATCGATTTATCTGAAGACTCTAATACCTATTATTGCAACGATAGTATGTGTGACATGTTTGCTTTGGATAAACAATTAAGCCATCACAGCGTTAAAAAAACCTGTCCCATTGCTGGAGATTACAATAAAAATATTGCGATAAAAGACTCCCAAAAAGCCAACAAGATCCGCGATGACTACCTTAAATTAAAAAATGGCGTTATCGAAGAGTTCAATAATCGTTTTCCTTATTACGACAGTCGCGTTGATGAAGTACTTTATTTTACCAGTAAGGCAAGGGCGGTTCTGCGTGATGATAAGGGCAACGCAATCATATTATTTGGAGTGATTGAATGTGAACGCACCAGTGCTGAGCTGTTTCAATTATTGAAAATTGATAGCTTAACTGGGCTTAATAACCGCCGTGAATTCGATTCTCAATTAGATTTCGTCATTAATTTAGCCAAAAGAGAACAGAAAAATGTCTCTTTAATCATGTGTGATATTGATTACTTTAAAGCTTACAACGATAGTTTGGGTCATTATCAGGGCGATCAATGCTTAATAAAAGTGGCTCAGTGTATTGCCCGAGTATGCAGCCGTTCGACAGATGTGGTGTGCCGCTATGGTGGCGAAGAGTTTGCCATTATTTGTTATGGCGAAAATGTAGATACGGCTGCACTGGCAGAAGATATTCGCAAAGGTGTCTATGAATTAACTATTCCTCACTTTCAAGGGGCGGAATCGTTGGTCACACTGAGTGTGGGTTTTGTTACCATGACGCCAGATGCTGATACAACGGCCAGAGAGTTTATTGAAAAAGCGGATAGTGCGCTTTATCGCGCCAAAGATCAGGGCAAAAATTGCAGCATTGAATTTACACTTGAAGTGGCTTAATCACGGTGTCTTTATCAATATCTGTCGAGATCCCCGTGATCCGAGCGAAGCGAAAGTTGCGGGGTAGTTCACTAAGTTGACTGGATACGGTTTGGGCGATGGTATAAGTACAATTTTGGTTAATCTGAATATATGGATCTAGAATGTTAAATCTATAAGCCTGTAGAGTAAGGCTTATAGATTGAATTTGTATCATTCTCAGAGTTAATTCACCGCAGATTTCTCTAGCCGGCAGTGTTAAAAATCTGGCTAAATGAAGGGCGTTGATGAATTTCAATTGGCACACTTAGTTTTCTTGCTAAGTCACTAGCTGCAATAATACCGCGAATATGATGAAGTTCGTGATCAATCACTAACATATGGTGCAAGCTGTTTTCTTTTAAAATACGTACCACATCGCTGACTTTTGCAGTGGCAATTTGATCATAGTCAAACGCTTGAAGATCTTCTCTTTTTACCATGACATCAGTCACTAGCACTTCATCAATGTTGTGTTCTAGCTTTTTCGCTGTCATTAATAAATTATGATGTGAGAGCTCTTGCATGGTAACCACACCAAGGAATTTATCATCCTTATCAATAACAAGTCGCATATAAGCATGGGTTTTTTCCATGATTTTACCTGTGCCTACCGCAGTGGTTGACGCATCAACTACGATTGGACGGGCAACATCAAAGTCAGTAAAAATATCTAATGCAGGTGAGTCCATATGTGCAACTTGAACTTTGGTTGACCATAGTAAGTGATCGACAGATGCGGTGCTGAATAGTTGTAAATTTCTCATTGGCTAACTCCGTTACATTAAAATAAGTAGATCTGGTAACTGAATATAGCGTTGGCTAACTTTCAGGATTGGTGCGACGTTTAAAATTGAGGGGCATCAAAAAAACCATAACCTTAGGCAGTAAGAATAGCGCTGCTTAAACATGTAAGGCAAGTACATGAATGACATTTAATATTGGTTAAGCCATTGTTGTGGTTGTGAGTTTTATGTGTGGCGTGTGCCTACTTGTGTTAATGTCGAACCTCTCTAAATTGACGAATCCATTTATCCATGGTTGGCTTGCCTACACTCATGGTTTGAGCAGCTTCAACAATTGAGTAATTTTGAGCTAGCACTAAATTGAGAAGATTCAAGTTTGAACCCTGCGCGAAAAAGTCTTCTTGTACGTTGCTCATAGTGTCACCTGTTAACTTATGAGGTGATGATATCATCTCTAACTAGGTGGCCAAATTAGCTATGACACTACTGACTCCACTCCACAAACTAAGTGCTGCTGTTGCAAGACAACGGCTATCAACAAAGTATGGCGACACAGAAATACAACACAGGCATTTTTACAAACCTAAAAACAGCTACGTTGGAATGTGCTACGACCTAAGGCCAACACTTAACGCGAATAGCGCTATAAAGATGCCTTATTGCTTTCGCATCAGTAAATACATTGCCGCACTAAGCAGTAGCATGGCAATGGTTGTATAAATCCAGTTAACATCGATATTGCCACCTGTCATTAATACAAACACCGGGATTAGAAAAATATAAGCTGAAACTTGTTGCGGTGCTAATTTTACACTGGCTTTTTGAAACAGGAAAAAGCTAATCGCAGTGGCAAAAACAGCAAGGTATAAGCACGCCAACCAAGCATTGCCAGAGACCTGTTGCCAGTTGAAGTCGATTATCTGTGGGGTTAAACAAACCGATAATATAATCGCGGCAGCGATTAGGCTCCAGCCAGTAAATACCATAAAGTTCTCTTGTCGATAGCAGGCTTTTATGACCAGAGGATTAGCTGCCATAGCAATGCAGCCCAGCATAAACAGACTGTAACCTGTGTTCCATTCAAAATCCAAGTTAGCATTCGATTGCTGCAGGACTAAAAAAAGTGACGCACTAAAGCCGACAATAAGTGCTAACCAATGGCTTAACTTACCCACCTTTCTATAAATTAGCATGGTTAATACAGCCGTAATTAACGGCAGCGCAGTGGAGAGTGCACTGGTGGCAAAGGCCGAGGTTTTAGTTAAGGCACTAAACATGGCAGAAAAATAACCCAGTGCGGGCAAGGATACTAAGGCATAACGCAATAGGCTTTTAGCGCTAGGTAAATTAAAGCGCCGAGTAACAATTAATAGGACCACAAATAATGAGGCAGCAATAACGTATCTAAGCCAAGTGGCAATCATTGGTGGAACCTCAAGCATTAATTGCTTGCCTACAGGAAAAGTCATCGCAATGATGAAGGTGAAAAATAGCATTTGGATATGGGGACGCGCCGACTTAAACATATGTAAACCTTAAATGAAAAAAGGGGCGAAAACTCGACCCTTTAGTGTTAATTCTAGCGACTTTTTCACATCGTGCTTTTTAAATAGCGACTTTGCTCTATGGGAATTAATGCTCCCTTTGAACGCTTTGTTGCCAAAACTGCTTCGACAAGTTGGCCGTTTTATTGGATAAACGAGTCATTTGCTCACATTTGATTTTAGCTTGGTCTGTTTGCGCTAAGCTGGTATTGGATAACTCATTAATCACCACGATGGATTGACTGATATCTTCGGCTACCGAGGCTTGTTGGCTCATGGCGGTGGCATTCATTTCTGCCATCGCCTGAATATTATCTAACGAGGCGCGTAACTGATCAAAAGCGCTATCGGCATCCTCTGCTAATTTCACTGAAAGATCTGCTTGTGCCTGACCTGCATCCATAGCTTTAGCTGCGCTTTGGGTACTTTGCTGAAAATTGCTCACAATGCTACCAATTTGAGTGGTGGACTCAGTAGTTCGCATCGACAATTGACGCACCTCATCAGCCACTACGGCAAAACCTCGACCAGATTCCCCCGCTCGGGCGGCTTCAATGGCGGCGTTAAGCGCCAACAAATTAGTTTGCTCAGCAATGCCTTTTATCTCACTAAGTACTGCTGAAATAGCATGGCTGTCATGTTCAATTGATTCAACAATGGTTGAGAAATGGGTCACTTCTTGTCTTAACTTACTAATGGCAGCAACTACATTCACCATACGTTCCTGACCTAATGTGGAAGCGTTATGACTACGGGTAATTTCTTGAGCTGTGTTATTGGTGTTATCACTGACTTCAGTAAAGCTGGTGGTCATTTCCTCCATGGCTGTGGCGACCTGAGTAGTTTGCTGGCATTGGCTTTGAGCACGCTCACGCGTATCAATAATAGTCTGATTAAGTTGCTCACTTTGTTCACTAATTGATGTGGCTGAATCAGCCATGCGGCCAACGACGCCACCGGTTTCAGTGATTAAGTAATTTAATGCTAAATCGATTTTGCTTATGTCAGTTTGGCTACCGGTTAAAATGCCGCAGGCAATGGGGTCGTCAATGATGGTAGTGGCTTTAACCATTAACGCTTTCAAGGGTTGGCAAAGGTAGTTTATGCCTAGTGCTGCGACAATAGTGCAGATTGTCGCGGCCGCAATGCTAAGGGCTGGAGTTGAAATCATGCTGGTGGCAATTGTGCTGATTAACAAGATAAACATTGCCCATAAACTTAGCTTGCCGACAAAACTCATGATGGGACTAGCGAGTTCTTTTGGCGCTATGCCATCATTGAGTTGCTGATAAACCTTTTCTGCAGTCGCAATTTGGGCTTTGGTTGCTTTACGACGAATCGACTGAAATTCATGTATTTCACCATTTTCATATACTGGCGAGATATAGGCATTAACCCAGTAGTATTTACCGCTTTTAGTACGGTTTTTGACGATACCAACCCAAGGTTTTCCGGAGTTAATACATTGCCACATAGACTCGAATGCTTGGGGCGGCATATCTGGATGGCGAACAATATTATGGGGCTGCCCATGTAATTCATCTGCGCTAAATTCTGAGATGTTGATGAACTCTTGATTGGCGTATTTAATGTTTCCTTTAAGGTCGGTGGTCGATAACAGAATGCAGTTATTGGTGAGTGCTCGCTCACTATTTATAATAGGTTGATTTATACGCATGGTAACCATTAGAGGATATAAAAGTGGCTACATTTTGCCTGAGCTGCATTATGGATAAATTGATAGCGGTCAAGTATTTATGATCTATTGTTAAGATTTAAATATTAGCATTTCAATATGTTAACTTTAAAATTAATCTGTTTCACCGTGTCTTATTATTACAAGGGCAAAATGACCAAGTGAAATAAAACAGCTAAGCAGCCAAAGGGGGAATTACTTTCCTCAGGTCTTTTGTCATTCCCTAATTTGTTGCTTAGACCGAATTTTGCAATAAATAGATTAACAATTTAAAGCTTCAGAAATCACTATTGCTTATCAAGATAATCAACCACGGCCTCAGTGCGATTTTCTGCATGTTCGATTAACTCATCAATAGCGCGATAGAAGTCACTTGAGCTTTCTAAGAATGAATAACCTGACAATTCAGTGGTGGCATAGGGCTCAATTAATGCTGAGTAACTGTTGTAGATCGCCTGCATTTTATTCGTTTCATAGGCATCATTAATTACAGTGAGTAAATATTGGTTATAGGTATCGCGATAAGTGTCATCGGCATAAATTTTAGCAATCAGTGGCCAGCTGTTTGAATTAATATCGGCAAAATCTAACGCTAGAGCGCCGCCCATTTTGCCATCTTGTAAGGCTTCATTATTGTCCCATGGGATCCAGGTGAGTTTTGCGGTATCTGGGTCGTTGTATAAGTAAAAATTATGCGGCATTAGGCCATAGGTGTCCCAGTTTTGAATCACCCCGTTTACGGCTAAATACTTAAGGAACACATCCACATCAAATACCGCTTCAAGGTTTGCGCGCCAGGTTTGTGGGTCAGTGCTGGCAGTATCGTCATGTAAGGCGTCAAATAATGCGAGGATATCTGACCAATCCTCATCATCTTCATTGGTTTTCTTCTCAAAGTTGTCTTGGCTAAATGTGCCTTCAATAAACATGGCACCATCATCTTCTGGTTTATATAGGTTGCCATCATCGCTAGCAAACTGGCTATCAATCACAGTATCGTCGACTTCTTCAACCAGCGTATATAAGCCAAAATATTCAGGGCCGTCACCATGATCAACATACAAGGTGTAAAAAGCGGTATGTGATACTGCAAGGCCCGCATCTTTAAAGACATCAGCAGCGACTTTTTCACGTAAAAGTGACTCATCATCATAGTTATTTTTCAGGCTTAACTTTTTGAAACCATAAAAGCGTTGGTTATCGATTTGGGGGTAATCATCTTCAAATTCATCAAAATCTAACTTAAACGACAACTTAAGCACGCCGTTCTGCCAGCTTGATTGCAACGACGAGTTACCTTTAAAGCGGATCCCAACGCGATACCATTGCTTGCCTTCATAATAGATATCCGCAGGCACCATTATTGGGTTTTCATCGCTATCTAGAAGACTATTAGAACCTGAAGATGTGCCAAAACTGCCGTAGGTGTTCGTCATATCATCGAGCATGCTATTCCAGCGGTCTTCGGTAACCACAAAATCTAAGCGTTTGACTTCAGTATCACTGAATACTTCTTCAAAATTAGGATCGACATTTTTACTGTGAGTCTCATCAGTCCAATCAATGGTCTCAAAATCTGTGTCACTGTAATCCTCTTCTGGAATGATAATGCCAGTTTCAGGTGTGGTGTCTTCGGGCTCTGTGGTTTCGTCGTTACCGCTGCAACCTGAAAGTAATAAACCACAGCTAAGGCTTGCGAGTAATAAAAAATGTAAGGGGATCCCGGTTAATCGAGTCGATGAAAAGCAAGCAATGTTGAGCATAAGAAACTCCTGATAATGACGCTATTTTTTGGTAAATGAACGGAATACAAGGTTATTGTCAGGTTAGGGTAATCAATTAAAGTGCAGAACTGGTGCAGAAAGGGTGGAACAAAGCAGTAGTTTTATTGAACTGTCTTGATTGAACCGCCTAGATGGCACCATTTTGATAGGTCGTTAGTTAAGCGGTGCAGTCAATCGCTACAATCACCTATGGATTTAGGGGGCTGAAAGCGGTTAAAACGATGGGACTGTATTATTAACCTAGTGCTTACTCGTTGTCAGTTAAGACTATACGTGGTCAGTTAAGACTAGGCGTGGTCAGTAGAAACTCTAGCGACAATATCTGCAGTGGTACCGGTTTCAGCCAGCTTTGGGAATATAGAGTTAACGCTATTGTTATGAACATCCATATTAAAATCAGTAATGGCATCTGTAGCGATGGTGACATTGTAGCCCAGCTCAAATGCTTGTCTTGCGGTTGATTCCACCCCCATGCTGGTGGCGATACCACTAATGACTACTTGGGTGACTTTTAATGATGCTAAGTACTTATGCAGCTCAGTTGAAGCAAAAGCGCCCCAAGTGTTTTTGGTTAACTGTAAATCCTCTTGCTGAGGTTGTAACTCATCAATCAAGTGGCTCCAATTTTCTGGTTTTTGTTGCTGCACTCTGACTTGTTCGGTGCGCCCAGGAGCGATGCCATCAACATTAACTAATACAATGGGGAAACTGGCATAGCGAAATAATGACACTAACTTACAACTATTCTCGATGACTTCTTGGATGGGGTGGCAAGTATCTAAGGTCACCAGACCTTGTTGTAAATCGATTACGATCAAGGCTGTTTGGGCATCAATGGTGGTAATACTCATAACGATAGCTCCTAGTTGTTAAGCGGCTTTGACTGACGAGGATCAAATACACCCAATATACCATCATAGCTTAACGGACAAGGGCTAGCATCACTGAGTCGGCAGTATCGTTGGTTTTTGGTGATAAATGACAGCAGTAACGGAAAATAACTTTACTTGGGATAAGGATGATTTTGCTGCTAACTCAAAGCCATGAATAATAACTGCTTGAATTACCACCTAGAAGCACGTAATACTCTTGTTAGCATGTTTATTGTTCAATCTGATATGGAGCATCGATTTTGGAGCATATAGTTTGGAATTTAGACCCTGTTATGTTGTCGTTTATGGGGCTAAAAATACATTGGTATGGCGTGTTGTTTGCCACCGCCATTATCAGTGGTTTTTTGGTTATGAGGCGTATTTATGTGCTTGAAGAGCTTGATGTTGAGTCATTAGATGATTTAGTCATATATTGCGTAGTTGGCATTGTTGTGGGGGCGCGTTTAGGGCATGTAATGTTTTATGAGCCAGGCTATTACTTTGCCAACCCCTTAAAAATATTTGCCATTTGGAAAGGCGGGCTTGCCAGTCACGGCGGCACGGTCGGCGTGTTATTAGCCATGTACCTTTATAAACGCAAGGTGCAGTTACCGTTTTTATTCTTGATGGATCGCATTGCCATTGCTACGGGGATTTTCTGCTTTTTTGTCCGTATGGCTAATTTTACCAATTCAGAAATTGTCGGGGTGCCAACAGATAAGCCTTGGGGAATAATTTTTCAGCGTATTGATATGCTGCCACGTCATCCGGCGCAATTATATGAAGCAATCACCTATTTAGGGCTATTTATTCTAATGTGGCTGCTATATCGCTTTACTGAGATGAAACAAAAACAAGGGGCATTATTAGGGCTATTTCTAGCGTTGGTTTATGGCTCACGTTATTTAATTGAATTTGTAAAAGTAAGACAGGCTGACTTTGCCCAAGATTGGAGTATGAGTGTAGGGCAAATGCTTAGTGTGCCATTTGTGCTATTGGGGCTAGGGTTAGTGGTTATGGCTTATATGAAAAAGCTGCCAGATGCTTCAGTCAGTTAGCTTTAAGCGATAAAAAAATGCCAGCGATTATATCGCTGGCATTTTTCAAAAAGGGATAGATATTTTGGTGCTGCAAAATGCTAAGCGCTCACTTGAGCTTAATCGCGCAAGGTCCTACTGCGTTTCTTAAGGGGACTAGCTTTTCATTGGCCAAGAGATTTTTTTACTCCCGTAGTAGCCAAGCAGCATACTGGCCATGAACCAGTAAATCGCCGACTCACCGCGTAACAAACTTGCCACCGCAGGTCCTGGGCAAATGCCTACCATTCCCCAGCCAAGACCAAAAATAACTGAGCCAATAATTAACTTAGGTGTAAGCCCCTGTGGCGTCGTTGGCATTTCATCGCCATTAACGGCATGAGTACGGGGTTTGATTAAAAAATGATAACTTGGCAAAAATACCAATAGTGCGCCACCAATAACAAACGCTAAGCTGCCATCCCAATTGCCGGTGACATCCAAAAAATTAAGCACCTTGTAAGGGTTTACCATTTGCGAAATATTCATACCTAAGCCAAATAACAGCCCGGTGATTAACCCTACTAAGACCTTAAACATGCACACCTCCAGACAACCACACCACTAACGCCGCACTTAACATAAATATCACAGTGGCAATCATTGAGCGCATTGATAGGCGACCTATGCCGCAAATACCATGGCCGCTAGTGCAGCCATTAGCGAGTTGGGTACCAATACCGACAGCTAACCCGCCAACCAATAACCAAGTTAATGAATAGTCAGGTAAAGCGGCAGTGTGAAGGCCCATTAAAGGGTCAAACAATAAACTGGCAGCCATGGCGATAACAAAAGCCACTCGCCATGCTCTGTCTTTGTTGTTAGCGCCAAAAATGCCGCCTAAAATGCCACTGATCCCGGCTGTTTTGCCACTCAATAGCATGAGCATGGTTACCGAAAGGCCTAATAGCATTCCGCCAAATAAGGCACTCCAAGGGGTGAATTCTGTCATTCAACACTCCAATATAATTTAACGGCTGTAACACCTAATTGTCAGTGTGGTAACAATTAACGCTATCGCGCAGCATTAATTTCACACAAGCCATTGTTAAAGCAAGGTTTTAGAGCAGTATACAAGAGCGGGTATATTAATAAAATCTAATCTTATGAAATTTTGTTTAACTAGTTGTGCATTAGAAAAAACTTATGGATAATGTGTTTTATTCAATATGTGGACTATATAGAACGATGAATAAAAAGTATGGCAGACGACATCGTCGCAAAACACTAAGTTGCCATTACAGTTATTTCAGTTCAGCAATCGGTTGTAACGGGAGAGAGTCATGTCAAAAATTTTAATTATCGGTGGTGTAGCGGGTGGCGGATCAGCTGCAGCGCGTGCTCGTCGTCTTAGTGAAGATGCTGAAATCATCATGTTTGAACGAGGCGAGTTCGTATCGTTCGCCAATTGTGGTTTGCCTTACCATATTGGTGGTGACATCAAAGATAGAAGCAAGCTATTGCTACAAACGCCAGAAAGTTTCTTGGCACGCTTTAACGTTGATGTTCGCGTCATGAATGAAGTAACTGCAATCAATAGCGTAACTAAGTCGGTCACGGTAAAAGATTTGATCAGTGGCAATGAATACACTGAAACTTATGACAAGCTGTTACTTAGCCCAGGTGCTGGCCCCATTGTTCCGCCTATTGCTGGCATTGATAATCCGCTGACGCACTCGTTACGCAATATCCCAGATATGGATCGCATTCTTAATACCATCAAAACCAATAAACCCGAGCACGCAACAGTGGTTGGCGGTGGCTTTATTGGGTTAGAAATGATGGAAGCGTTTCATCAACTAGGGATAAAAACCACTTTAATTGAAATGGCCGAGCAGGTGATGACTCCTGTTGATCGTGAAATGGCAGGATTTGCTCATGCTGAAATTCGCCAGCAAGGTGTGGATTTAAAACTTGGAGTAGCACTTGAAGCTGTTGAGTTTACTCCTTGCGATCATATCTTAAGTATTGAGTCGGGCGAAAATGAAGCCCACCAACACAAGCAAGGTAAGTTAAGCCTTAGCCTTAATAATGGTGAGTCCTTAGAGACTGATATTCTTATTATGGCCATTGGTGTTCGACCTGAAACCAAACTTGCTAAAGAAGCGGGTTTAAAAATTGGCGATTTAGGCGGTATTTATACCAATGAAAACATGCAAACCAGTGATCCAGATATTTATGCCGTTGGTGATGCAGTAGAAGACAAAGACTTTGTGACTGGTAAGCAAACCTTAGTGCCGCTAGCAGGGCCAGCTAACCGCCAAGGGCGTATGGCAGCAGATAATATGCTTGGCCGCAATGAAACCTATAAGGGTACACAAGGCACCGCAATTTGTAAGATTTTTGACCTTGCAGTTGCTTCAACAGGTCAAAATGAAAAGCAATTAAAGCGTGATGGCGTTGAATACCAAAAAGTGTATGTGCATACCGCAAGCCATGCAAGCTACTACCCAGGTGCAGAAATTGTCTCGTTTAAAATGCTATTTGACCCTAAAACAGGCAAGATTTTTGGCGCTCAAGCAGTGGGCAAAGATGGGGTCGATAAACGTATTGATGTGATGGCGGTTGCCCAACGTGCCGGTATGACAGTTGAACAGCTACAAGACCTTGAACTGACCTATGCACCGCCTTATGGCAGCGCTAAAGATGTCATCAACCAAGCGGCATTTGTAGCCAATAACCTTATCAAAGGTGATGCAAGCGCGATACATTTTGAAGAAATGGATGATTTATCGGCAGATCAACTCTTGTTAGATGTCCGTAACCCAGGCGAGCTTGAAGCGGGTGGCTGTATCGCTGGCGCGATTAATATCCCTGTAGATCAACTGCGTCAACGCATGAGCGAATTACCAAAAGACAAAGAAATCGTCATTTATTGTCAAGTAGGCCTGCGCGGTAACGTCGCTTATCGTCAGCTGGTGAATAACGGCTTTAAAGCCCGAAACCTTATCGGCGGTTACCGCACCTATAAGTTTGCTAAAGCATAAAAGCTTTTTTTAATTTTTAGTTGTTATTAAAAAAGCCTGCAGTAATTTGCAGGCTTTTTTTTAAGTTAACTGTCCCGTCCTGAGATAAGTTGAATATGCTTTTATTTCTAATTAGTTATTGTGCTCAGTAATTCAATGGCTAAAACTTTAGTATTGAAATTCAACTTAATCATTTAAATTTACCACTTGTAAGCTGAATTAGCTTATTTTTAAGGCTGTAGGTTACGGCTTATAGCTGTAGCAAGCTAAATAATGTATGTGAGCCTAGAAGATAATAACTGCGACACCCCATGGTGAAAGTACGTTGAGAACAAGGAGGTGGCTACATACTTTTAAACCTTAGGTAAACATGATGAATTACTCAAAGTTATGTCCATGCTGTAAAGAAGAAACCGTTTTTTATAAGATTCATCGTACTTTTTGGGAAAGAAACTTTAAGTATAAAGAGTGGGATAAGCTATGTTGTCACGCTTGCGAATCTATTTTTTTTATTAATAAAGTACACCCACAGCAACATAAAATAGTGTTGAATACTGTACTTAAATCACATTGAATTTTTAAAACATTAATTTAAACAACAAGGATAATTGTGCGTTTTTGACAATTATCAGTTACTTCAAATCATGGCTTTTAATAAAGTTAATTATTATAAGCGAATGGACTACAGCCTTAGATTCGTCATTTGATGGATATGAATACACAAATGTCACAGCTGTGCTTACACGAAAGGTTGACCTTTCACATCCATGTGATCGTGATATTTGTATCTTATACTGCCCCTACGGCAGGTAATTGGGGCTTAAATGCAATCCCCAACTCCAGCCAGATGTTAAAACCTAAAAAAACCAACAAAAAAGGCATCTTTCGATGCCTTTTCTTTTTAGCTTTAAACCCGAAATAACTAAAGGTTATTTCAACAACGCCACTGCTTCCATATCCAGTTCTATATCAGTACAACCTTTGGCACAATATATTCCTGGTGCTTTGTCTGTCGGCTTCGCCTTTTTAGTATTAGGCGGCAATTGCAGCGTGAGCGGTTTTTTACATTCACTGCATTCTGCGCTGTTGCCTTTCAGCATGCGCTTTATCAAGTTCTTTTGTTGGTTAAATGACTCTTGTGTGGTGCCATTTACCGCTGAAAAATCCAGTTTTTGTGTTTCGCTCATTACCGCTACCTATATGAAAATTGTCTTAGCTTGATTACAGCACTTAATCACTTGACCTGATCAAGCGGGCTCCAACGTTGTAATGCTACTGGTATTGCTACGCCTTGGGCGGTCAGTAGATTAATACGTGCTTGATAAGCTGCGCCGTGCATCAAGTGTTTTGCTAAGTCTACCGCATTTCGCTGGGTATAATCATCTAAATAGCTGCCTTTTGCCCATTCATTGAACGCGCCAAGTGCTGGACCTGCCCAAATTTGGTAATCCATTTCACGGCCAACTTCACCTGAATTCGACCAGCGACTTGAAAGGCCAAGGTACCAACGGAAAATAAGCGCCATTTTACGTTTTGGATTACCTTGTGCGCGTTCGATTTGCTTAGGATCGCGTTCGTTAAAATGCGCCACTGTTCCTGCCCAAATCTCATCAAGGCTTGAACGGAATACTTGTTTTTCAAGTTTTTCACGCTCCTCTGCTGGAATCGCTTCAATTGACTCATAACGGCTATAAATCTCATAAAGCTTGTTCGCGCGCATCGGGAATAACGTGCCGCGTTTAACCACTTGCAGTTTCACGCCCATTTCGAACATGTCCGCAGCGGGTGCCATGGTCACGTCAGCCATTTCAGTGGTGGCAAGCAGTTTACGAGTATGTTCACTGGCGCCTGCTTCAACACACGCTTGGTTGATAGAGCCGGTAACAATATAAGCTGCGCCCATATTGAAGGTCGCCAGCGCGGCATCAGGGGTACCCACGCCGCCACCACAACCGACACGAATAGGCGGGTTGTAGTTGTATTCAGCTTGTACCTTGTCTTTTAAGGCCAAGATAGTCGGCAGTAACGTCACTAAAGGTCGGTTATCGGTATGACCGCCAGAGTCAGCTTCTGCAGTAATATCATCAGCCATAGGAACAAGCTGAGCTAGCTCCATTTGCTCGGGGGTGATTAAGCCTTCATCAACCAATTTTTGCAGTATTTTAACTGGCGCAGGTTGCATGAACTTAATCGCGACTTCGGTGCGGCTCACTTTGGCGATAACTTTGTTAGCAACAACCACATTGCCGCTAGCATCACGGCTTAAACCTGCCGCGCGGTAGTAAACAATTTGCGGTGTTAAGCCTAAGAAAGCCGATGCTTCAACGGTGCGTACTTTATGTTTTAAAAATAACTCAACGCTACCACGCTCAAGGGCAGGCTCGCTTGGGCTGTGAATTAAGTTAAACATGTACGGGCCGTTTGGCAGCGCCGCTTGAATGCGGTTAATGGCTTGCTCTACCCGTGAAGGAATTAAGCCCGCAGCGCCAAACGAACATAAGATGCCCGCTTGACCGAGGGCGATAACTAATTCTTCAGATGAAATACCATTAGCCATTGCGCCAGCATAGTATGCGTATTTAACCCCGTGTACACGGCGGAAGTTACTATCACCTAAGCTCTGGGTGCCAAGTGCGGGTGCAAAAGCGCTGACAGGTAAGTCTTGGCCGCTGCTAATGCTTTCTGTGACCACTTGGGCTTTTTGAGAAACCCCTAAGCCTTTTTCAGGATGGCTCACCAAGTAACAAGCTTGGGAAAGCTCTTTTAATTTATTACCGATAGCGGCAGGGTCAAAGCTGGCATCACTTGGGGCAACTTGCCAAGGCCATGGAGATAGCTTTTCGTTTTGAGTGCTAATTGTCATTATTAATCCTTATGCCTCTTCGATACAGATTGCGATATCTTTTACTTCGTAAATTCTTAAGCCATCTTTGCTTAAGTTTGCGTCACCAATAATGATGCGCTTGCCGTTTTCATCTTTCACGGCGCTGATATGCACGTCTAATGACATTTGCTTGTTCAGCGGGTTAATTTGACCGCGATACTTCCACTTTATGTCAGATAAAATCTGGCCAAACTTCGGATTGGTAAAGCCTTTACCTAAGTCTTTACTGATGGCGTAAGTTTGCATTAACTCGATAATAGCTTCAACGCCTAATGAGCCAGGCATAACCGGATCTTGATGAAAATGGAACTGGAAGAACCAATCGCTTGGGTCAATGGTGCGTGAACCCGATAGGTAACCTAGACCATTTTTACCGCCTTTATCAACGATTTCAGCTTTGTCGATAAAGTTAAGCTGACCGCCAGCTAAGCGATAATGTGGCTGGTTAGCAGGGGCGTGGAATACCCGCGACTGCTTATCGAGTAAATCGACAGTAATATCAGCGGCGACATTATTATCAATATGCCAAGGATGAGTAATACGGCCGTTATCAATCCCTAATTGGTTTTTAAGGGCGTCGCCTTTAAAGTAACCAAATACTGCGCTGCCTTTATAAAATGGCTCGCCATCAACACTTAATTCAAAGGTAAAGCTTTGAATGATGTTACTACCTGCAATCACGGTGGATAATAACTTTGAGTCATTGACGATAGTTTTACCGCGTAAATCAACATCACGTAATAGCTCACCGCTACCATCTAGGTTACGGAAGAATAACTCTTGGCCCGGGAAACCTAGTGTGGTGCCCATATAGCCTGAGATAAAGCCGTTAGGTTGCAGAGAAATTTCCATTAATACCGAGTAAGGCATCACTGAAGCGTGGCTGTTTTTTGTAAAGTACCAAGCGTCTGCAGGCACTTCGTATTCAGCGATACACGATGACGGCTTTTTAAGTTCGCCACGTTTACCTTGAATATCGACCACTCGCGTAGTGAGCTGCAAATCGCCACATGGGGTACGTGGTGGTATAAAGCCGCGGTAAATGCTGAAGTCTGGGCCAAAACAGTTTTCAATGTTGCCGGTTGCAAATTCGAACATGTGGTATGGCGTAAATGGTAGCGTATCAGGGCTGCGGTTTGGGTAATCAGGAATAAGCGGCGCTTCAACATGTTGCAGCGGAATCACGCCTTTATTGGTTGCTGCAGATAGGTCAGGTATTTGTGACATTAACGGTGCATTTTTTGATGCTTGGCCGCTAGCTTTACTCGTCTCAGTACTCGAAACAGTCGCAGTGTCGTTAATAACAGTATCGTTAATATATCGCGCGCACTCGCTCTCTTCTTTAAGCATCACACCCAGATTTTGGAAATCAACCACAGCTTTACCGTTAAGCAAAATATCAATATTGGCTTTGGCATATGGGCGAGGGTGAATACCAATCTCAGTCACTTCCATGCGGTAAGTCAGTTCACCGTGTTGTGGCAGAACTTGACCACGACAACGCACTTTTTGCGAGGCATTTTCAAGTGGCTGGAAACGACCATTTTCAACTAAGGTGTGCATACCAATATGCAGCATGAAGAACTGCAGTAATTGACCACAACCTTCAGCCATTAGTGAGCCAGCCATGACTTGGTCGCCCTTAAAGTGACACGGGAAATACCAGTGATCAGGTGCCAGTGTTTTATGACCTTCAATGAAGCCTAAGCCCCATGCGCCGCCATGAACATCTAGATTGCCAACTTGCTCAATCATTAAGAATTTTTCAGAGGCGAAGCATAATGAATCTTGCTTACCTGAAGCCAGTTGATGGTTTTGATGCTCACCAGCAAAACAAGCGCCGATATCGGCGTGCAGTAAGTTATGGATTTGACCATAATCAAACTGGGTTTGAGCGCAATGCAATAATGGCTCAAAACGTGGCTTATTCGGGTTGTTAAACGCATCTTCACGCAGTTTAATTTCATCTTCGGTGCGAATTACGCCTTTACCATCATCAAGTTCTTGGTCAGTAAAGAAGCCTGCACAACCACCGTCCATTTTCAGGATCATCTTATCGCCAACAAAACACTCGTAAGAGAAGAAGAATAATAAGGTGTCGCCATTTTTAGCGAAATTATTAATCTTAATGTCATAACGAAGCGTGTCGCCACCACGTGGTAAGTCGTCTAAAAAGGTCAGCGTACAATCAAGTAAACGATAAACGCGCTCACCTTTGTTTTCAAAATCAATGCCCAAGTAACTGATCAGCATTAAGTCACATTGACCAGATTCAACCGCGACAGCCCAAGGTATTTGGCCATCAACTAAATAGGGCGCATCAACTGGGATATCATATTCAGTGGTCATTGAACATGGCTTATATTGGTTCATGGTGGCATCTAATTTAGTGACGCGCGAGACCAATAAGTAATCAGTGGTAGGCAGGCGTACGCGGCGTGAGTAGTTATCAATAACAGCGTAATCAGGACCAAATACCTTGGCGATGTCGCCTTCAGCGTATTCAACTAAATCAGCATAATTCCAGATACATGGCTTATCCGCAGGGATAGGCGCGATATAAGGTGGCACACTGGCATGATTTGGGCGCAGTGTCGGCGCGACTGCGACTGCGACTGCAACTGGCTGAGCTAGCACGTTTACTGCTTGAGTCGGGGCGCTTTGTACTGGTAAAGCGTACGACTGACCATTGGCCTGCGCAAGTTGCTGCTTCATCAGTGCATCAGCAACTTTCAAACCTTCATTACGGCTTTTTAAGAATGCCAGTTGCGCTTGATGTGCTAACCACTGGTTTTGTTCAAAAGCAGTTAGATGTGCTGGCGGAACTTGTGCTTGAGCTTGTGCAAGCGAAGGTGTTTGCACTGAAGATGCAGGTTCCTGTTTAGCAGGACTGAACTGGGTAGAACGATCTGAAAACGGCATAGGGGACTCTATTATTGTTGATGGTGAATTCACCATCGCTTGTTTAGTCGTTGAAGTATTTTGCTGCTCACTCATTTGAGGTGCTTCAAAATGTCCTCGGCTCGTCATTGCTGTGACAGCAGCAGACGCTAAGGGTTTTATTTGGGCTGTTTTAGCTCGGATGCTATTAATCTCAGCCAGTGGCGCATCGACAATATGTTGGTAAATATCGCGGCCACCAAGGCTAACTTGCTTAACTAAGCTGAGCTTCTTGGCTGTTTGCTGCTGGATATCGATGTCTAAACGCTGCTGACTCGCACCTTGTTGCTGTGAAGTTTGACTCAGCAATAGCTGTGAACATTGGTTTTCACTCAATGTGGCTATGATTGCATGTTGAGGCTCTGCTGCGTTATTGAGAGCAAAAGACTTAGGCAGTGCTAACAAACCATGTAATAAACTGGCGATTCCAGATGCAGCAAAGGTATGGCCAATACAAGATTGAGCAGTAGTGCTTAGGGACTGGCTAAACAACTGCGATAAGGCTTGCGAAGCCTTGATGCTTGACGTGTTTAAACAAGCAGGTGCTTGGTTTAATTCTACTAATTGAATATCCGTACTAGTTAACCCTGTTTGAGTCAGCAAGGTATCAGCGATTGAGCCGATTTGTTCACTATAACCAAATTCAAGGCTTTCAATGGTGCCGTAACTGCCAGCAAAGCCAGATGCATTTATATCTGAATCAGTCATATCTTGATCAGAAAGCGCGCCTAGGGCTTGATGGATCAAATCTATATTGGAAGCATTTGCTGTAGCGGCTTGTAATACGATTGCGCCAGCACCTTCACCAATTGATAAGTTCTGCTTACTGGCACTAGCTTGAGCAAGCGAGGCTGTCTTTAGGACGATATTCTCAATGCTACCTGATAAGTCTACTGCAGCAATAATCACTGCATCCAAAGGCTCTTGGCGAGATTCCATCGCCAGTAGATTTTGCGCCACATCAATACAGCGGTTAACCGATTGCTCACCGGCAGAAATCGTGAAAGCAGGGCCATTGAAGTCCCAAAGTGATGAGATGCGCGATGCCATAATATTACCAATGAAACTGGTATATTGATTTAACTTCGCCGCATCTAACACGCTATCCATCGCAATGGTTTCAAGGGCTTGGTATTCAGACTCTGACAAGTTAACGCCATGAGCTTTAAGACTTGCCGCTATTTGCGTATGCAAGTTAACGCGTCCACGGAATTGATGTAATTCAAGCTCTGTTTCCATGGCGACAAGCACAGCAACCTTACTGCCTGATTCAAGCTTGGCGTCATGAATGGCTTCATCTGCGACTTTCATTAATAGCAGTTGTTGCGAGATTAAGCGGTCATCTTCATTTGGCGGCACTTTGAAGCGCAAGAAGTCAAAATCAAACTGATTGATGTATGCCCCTTTGGGCGCGGCTTCACCTTCAAGGTTAATACCAAACTGTGATAATAATTCTGGGTGTTTATCTAAGCCTTTCCAACGTTGTTCAGGCAGGGCTGTAAATGCCGATTGTTTAGCATCAATCGCTTTAGCAAAGGCATTAATACTTGATAGTGGCCCGAAATGAGCCGCCATACCGGTAATGTGCATTGGCGCTTGGGCATTGATTGTAGAAGCTTGACTCGTAGAAGCATTAGTCTTCGAATCAATCGTTTGAGCTTTACCTTGATAAGACTCAATTAATAAATGCGCGTTACAACCACCAAATCCAAATACCGAGACTCCCGCATGGCGAGCATTATTCCCTGCCTTATCAGGCCAAGGCAGTACATCACTTGGCAAGTTAGTGTTACCAAAAGTACTGTTTGGTGAATTGATGGGTGCGCTGACATTGATACTCGGTGGTAACACGCCTTGGCGCATGGCAAAAATCATTTTCATGATCCCTGGCATACCGGCAGCCGTTAATAAGTGACCTAGATTTGATTTAGCCGAACCAATTAATGGCGTATTAGTGCCATTAAGCTTATCTTCAAAGAAGCGCTCCATTGAGGTCAGTTCAACTTTATCACCTAGTGGGGTTCCCGTTGCATGGCACTCAATCACTTCAATGTTGGCAGGGCCAAAGCTTTCATCATGCATCGCTGCATCAGCATAAGCACGTTCAAAGGCTTTTACTTGGCCGTCGCTATTTGGGCTTAGTACAAATTGACCTTTACCGTCATTAGATAGTCCAATACCGCTCACTAAAGCGTATATATGGTCACCATCACGCTCTGCATCTTCAAGGCGTTTTAGTACTAATACGCCAGCACCTTCACCAGCAAACAGACCTTTTGAATTACTATCAAAAGGCGCTGAAATACCATGATCTGGGTAAGCGTGGAATATGGAAAAACCCATATTAATAAAGAATGGGTCGGCACCTGATACAGCGCCCGCTAACATCATGTCAGCTTTACCAGTATGTAAGTAATCACAGGCAAGTTTTAACGAGTAAACTGAACTAGCACAGGCTGCATCAAGGCTTAATTGCGCCGCGCCTAAACCCAGTGCATCAGCAACCAGTTTGGACGCGTTATGGGCAATGGCACCATTTGACAGTGATGCTGGGATTGGTTGTTGATTAAAGCCTTCACTATCAAATGATTGTAAATTGAAGTTGGGTTGCTGCAATTTATGCTGCAAGGCTTTTTCAACTGCGCTGTGATATAGCGGTACAAATAATTCATTTGATTTTGCGGTTGGGAACGACAAGGTTCCCATGACAATACCGGTGCGATTAAGCGTTAGATTGTGCTCAGCGTTATTAATATCTACGCCGGCATCAACCAGTGCTTTACGGGCAGTATCGGTAGCCCATAAAAAGCTGTCGTCTAAGCCGCTAAATTGCTGCGCTGGAATGCGGTATCCTTCAGCATTGAAACTGAAGTTTTGAATGTAGCCGCCTTTGTCGCAATAAAAACGGTCTGACTCACCTTGTACACCCTGATAATCGGCCGGATTAGCGTTCAGTTTTTGACTGCTAATGGTGCTACGAGAATCTTTTTTATCCAGCAGGTTTTGCCAAAATTTAACCGGCGTGTCAGCGTCAGGATATTGGGTGGCTAAGCCGACGACTGCGATTTTAGGGACGCTGCCAGCGTTATTTTTATTAGCATCGCTATAGGCAATATTTTTCATATTCGATTGAGAACTCAAGATTGTTCTCCTTCTAATTGTGGGGCTAAAGTAGCATCCGCTTGAAGATTGTTCACTTCAAACTTAAGTGTGCTAGCCAACAAATTCGCTAACCCTTGTGTAAGGCAGGTCAGCGAAACAGGTGCTTTGTGGCTGATAAGCTGGGCAATACATTTAAGCAGCGCAGTTTGATCGTCTCCACCTTTGGCATTGACGGCAATGGCTTGGCAAGGCTCTGAAACTGTAGGACTTGTGCGAGCAATTTTATCAATCAAGGTGGTTGTTTGGCGATCTGCACCGATTTCAACAAAAAGTTTCGCGCCTAATTTACGTGCGTTGTTAACCAACTCAGTAAAGTTAAGCGGCTGACAAAAGGTGTCAGCGATTGAGGTTGCAATATCAAGGCTGCTGACATTAATCGGTTGTGAACTTGCTGCGCTGATAAATTTTATCTGTGCAGTTTGTTCAAGCTGCTCATTGTGGTGAAGCGCTTGTTGATAGAATTGAGCCACTTCGCGATGAATTAGCATGGCTGGCGCAGTATGCATTGCGGTCACGCGATTTGCTGCAATGCCGCGTTTGCCGATTTGTTTTAGCAGCGCTTTACAACTGGCTTCACATCCTGCCAGCACGCAAGTATCACCTTGAATGATAGCGAGATAACAACGAGGATATTGGGTTAAAACCGCTTCAATATCGGCAGGGGTTGCTCTAACAACAAAACTATTCCACACAATATCGTCAGCTTGGTTCAACTGCCATGCCTTGCGCACACAATCTAAACGACCTGAAATATCTGTAGTGAAAATAGAACTGGTTTGAGTTGCCTCAATCATACTGTGGGGATGCTTCCAAATACCAAGGCTTGCCCACATAGACGCTTCGCCCATGGAGTAACCCATGGCAAAGTCGGGCTTAACGTTAAAATATTCGGTCAGCACTTTGGTTAAGATATAACTTGCACCAACACCTGCAATTGCAAGCTCACCCAAACTCATATCAGTGACTTTAGCGTTATCAGCATAAATGCTATCCGCCTGAAGCATGGCTTTTACATCACCATCACGCTCTAACTGAGCATATAAGTCAGGGAAGAAGCGCGGCAGTTGACTGAACATCTGTGGGTATACAGTGCCGACACCAGGATAGACGAAACAAAGACCATTCGTGCCTAATGGCTCATTGGCCGTAAGCATCAAACAGCTACCTGATGGGGTCTTGTATTCAACTTCCGATGGCGAGCTTGCTAATGTATATGAAGTACTTAGCATCGCCAACATGGCTTCAATCTCGCTGCATGCAGTTTCAATTGAATTGCCCATGATCACCGCAGCTTTTGCTGCTTGGTGATCAAACTGGTTTAGATTGTTCAACATCAGTGCTAACAGCGTGCTGTGGTTGACATTGATTGCTGCACTGGTATTTGTATTAATAATAGCGTTTAACTGGCTTTGTAACTGCGTTAGTTGCTGCTGTATACCTGAGACTGTGCTGGCAGATGTTGGGAAAAACAACCTAGTGTTATCCAGTAATGAGCTTGCCTGAGCAAGTTCAGTTCCCTGAACGAATACCACTGCGTGTTGCATTTCGGCTTCAATAAAATTGAAACTGGCGACGCGGCTTTGGTGCATTTCACTAAACCAATACTGTTTATTCGTACTGTTATTCTCACAGTTGTTTTCAGTCGGTAAGCTACGAGTCGCAAGGTGGCCAATCAACTGAATCAGTTCAAAAAATTTATCTTTATAGCTAGTGCAATGAGTCGCATCGATTTGAGTTGGACTAACATGAGCCCGTTTGGCTTGAGTGAGTGCTTGTTGCACGGCATCTGATAACTCGTGGCCTTCGCCCATACCGGTTAAATAGGCATGGGGATGACACCGATGTTTTGCTGCAACAATGGCTGGCATCATTAACAAGCGGTATGGCAAAGCTGGATGGCTTAGCAATACCGTTTGTTGTTGCTCAATACGTTCAATCGCTTGAGCTAAATAGTCGCGAAAACTCATGTTTAAGTTTGTGGCGGTAGTTGATGTGCCATCTAATGACGACACATCAATTTCAAGCGGGATGGCTGTCGCGCCTAATGTTTCAGCCAATGAACAAGGTTTGATAGCAGCAAATGCATTGTTATTTGCATGCAAGGAACCATTAGCTCCATTAGCAGCTTGCGCCAATGATGCAGCATCATTGGCAATCAGTTTTAAGGCGATGCGCATGCTTTTTACTGATGCAACTTTTGTTGGCTCAGGCTTTGACATCACAGAAGTTGATTGATTGCTCACACCGACTCCTGCAAATCAGCAAGTGCTTTAGCCGGGGCTAAAAAAGCCTCATTCAAGCTTTTGCTAATGGTTGTTTTTGCCGCTGTCATGGTGCAACTTAAGCGACCATCTTCATGGTAAAGCGCAATGTCAGCAGTCAAAGAGCGACTAGTACTTTTTACGACATTAAGCACTAAATAACCTTGGTCATTTGATGCAAATGGCGCATAAGTGGTTAGCTCACCAATGGTTGATGGCAAACTTGCTGCGTCATGCTTTATTCGTGCCCACACTAGCATTGCTTGTAGCAGTAGATCTTCTGCAAATGCCTGACTACCACCGATTTCAAGTTGCGCTTCAAAACCTAAACAATCAGTTTGTTCAATTTCTGGTAAGGTCACTTTACAAATAAGCTGGCTATCATTAGCAACCAATACTTGCTTGATCCCTTGTAAACGTGGGCCATGAAATAAGCTGCCGTTTGAATAAAGTTCACTGTCAGTACTAATGGCCTTGTTGTTTTTAACCTTATCAATGATTGACGCTAACTGAGCCATTTTATCGGTTGCTGTAGTGGCAACTTCATTAAGTAATGCACTGTTAACGATTAAGTTCGCTTGGTATTGCGGTCTTAATAACGCGTTAGCATCACTGTTACCGTCAAGTACTCGGCTAGAAATCAATGCTTTTAAGCCTTCAGCGGTTTCAGTTAACTGCAGGGTTAACTCTTGTGGCTGGGCCGACTCAAAAATAATGCCTTTAAGTAACTTATAATCTTTGGTGCTTACAGGTAAACCACATAGCTTTTGCGCTGTTTCACGCATCCATTGTATGGCGCACACTGTCGGCAGTACTGGATTACCCGCGATGCAATGATCTTCAATGAAGGGCATTGCAACCGGATTAAGTACTCTTACAACAGATAAGCTGCGAGGCTTATCTGCTGCAGTTGCACTGTTAGATACAGTATTTAAAAAAGATAATGTCAGCGAACTCTCAGCATTTAGCGCAGAGTCCGCATTAAGCTTTTTTACAGCTGAACCAGTTGCTTGTGCTGAAGAATCTGAACCTTGCATGCTCGAACCAATCAGCATTTGAACACCGGTTTCAGATAACAGACTGTGGGCAAATAAGTTTGCGCCTTTATCTAACGGAATAACGTAAACGCCACGTTCAACAAACATCTTCTTCAATGCTGAGCTGACCATTCCGCCATCCCAAGGGCCCCAGTTAAAGCTCATTACTTTGGCTTGCGGATAGTTATTGGCAAGTTGTAATGCGGTTTTATTGAGGATCTCATTGGACATTGAATAGTCACTTTGTCCGGTGTTGCCGTAGAAACCAGCAGCAGATGAAAACATAGCAACCAGCTTTAATTTACTGGCATCAATGGCATTAATGATACCTGCAAAGCCGGTGACTTTAGTGCCGTATACACGACCTAATTCAGCTAAGGTTTTGTCTTGGATATGCTTATCAGCCAATACACCTGCGCCATGAATGATGCCGGTAATTGATTTGAAAGCTGAAAGCGATTGCTTAATGGCATCATCTGAGCTGACATCCATACTGATATATTCAGCACTTGCGCCCACTTCTGTGAATGCTACTAAGGCGCGGTCAATTTCTAAACTACTGGTAATTGGCCATACTAACGCGTCAATTTGTTTTGGCGTTGGCTTGTTACCTTGAGATTGAATAAAACCAATTGCAGCCGCTTTTAATTCTTTAGCTTGTTTGCCTTGCGCCCATGTTGGCAAGTTTGCCCCAAGGTGTTGGCTACGGCCTGCAAGGATAAAGTGAGACTTTGTCTGTTTAGCAAGTGTAAGCGCACATTCAAATGTAACCCCCTTAGCACCGCCTGTGACTAACACAGTATCATTGCTATCAAGGGTAGTAGTTTGATAGCGCGTTTTCGCGGTTGTGGTCACTGTTAATGTATGACGGCCTTCGCTACTAATACCTACCTCAACAATCTGATTGGCAGAATTAACATCAAATAACTCAGCAATAACGGCATCAGCAAGGTCCACAGCTTCAAAGCTTGGGGCGATATCTAATGCTCGACAAAACACTGTTGGCCATTCATGGCTAAGGGTTTTGCTTAGACCTGAAAGCGCTGCTTGATTTAACTCTGCAGTGGCGAGTTCATTACTGTTTAAGTAACCAAAACCACCATCAATACGACTTACCGTCATAAAGCTTACACGTTCAGTTTTTGCTAATTCGGTAAAGCTTTTCTGTAGGTGCTTAGCCATTAAGAAAGCTTGTTCAACAGCAACAAAACCTGCATCACTTAGCGGCATGACATTGTTCGCAGTGGCAAGTTGTGGTTGTAGGTGAACAAAACCAGCCACTTTATGGGCTTTACTGATTTGTGCAATGACATCACTAATCGCGTCATCATTTACAGCCGTTAGGTTGTAACTTTTGATATCACTGCTTAGCGGTGATTGTGCGCTAGTGACTGATTCTGGACTACGAATAACGGCGACGGTTAGGCCTGTTGCGGTGAGTTTTTCTGCGAGAACGCCTGCGTTATGACCATCATCATTGATGACGATACACGCGTCTTTTGAAAAACCATCAACTAACTTATCCGCCGCTGGTAGCTTTTTTAGCGCGACTTCCTGATGTGGAGGTAAGTCAGTTGCTAATTCAGATACTGTAGTCGCTGTCGTGTCAGAAACTACATCAGCTGATAGCTTGCTGTTTATAGCGCCTGTGGCGAGTTTAGAGTTCATATAAGATACGATTTCACCAAGCGTGCGACACTCAGCTAAATCTTCTGGGTTAAGCTCTGGTAAACCTGGTAGCTCGTCTTGTACCGTACCAAGAATCTCTACGCGCTTGATAGAATCGATACCCAGATCTGCTTCCATGTCCATGCTAAGTTCTAGCATTTCAGTTGGGTAACCAGTTTTGTCAGCAACCACTGACATCATGGTGCTTTGTACTTGTTCTGCACTTAAACCAGAAGCGACAGGTGCCACTTGAGCTGCAGTTGCTGACGCAGTAGCAGAACCAACTGGTAACTTAGAGTTCATATAAGAAACGATTTCACCAAGGGTACGGCACTCAGCTAAATCTTCTGGGTTAAGCTCAGGTAAGCCTGGTAGCTCATCTTGAACAGTCCCTAAAATTTCTACACGTTTGATTGAGTCGATGCCTAAGTCTGCTTCCATATCCATGCTAAGTTCTAGCATTTCTGTTGGGTAACCAGTCTTCTCTGCAACAACTGACATCATAGTGCTTTGAATTTGTTGGGCGCTCAAGGCTGTCTCAGCGGATAAACCAGAAGCTACAGCAGCGGCAGAAATCGCTGGTGATTCAGAGCTCATAGCGCCTGCGGCTGGCAGTTTGCTGTTCATGTAAGATACGATTTCGCCAAGGGTACGACACTCAGCTAGATCTTCTGGGTTAAGTTCAGGTAAGCCTGGTAGCTCATCTTGTACTGTGCCTAAAATCTCAACACGTTTGATCGAATCAATACCTAAATCCGCTTCCATATCCATGCTAAGCTCTAGCATTTCAGTTGGGTAACCGGTTTTTTCAGCAACCACTGCTAGCATGGTATTCAATACTGTTTCAGCCGATAAACCTGAAACGACATTAGAAGCAACTGGCGCAACTGAAGCTGTAACGGCTCCAGCGGCAGGCAGTTTAGAGTTCATGTAAGATACGATTTCGCCAAGAGTACGACACTCAGCTAAATCTTCAGGGTTAAGTTCAGGTAAGCCTGGTAGCTCATCCTGTACAGTGCCTAAAATCTCAACACGTTTGATTGAATCAATACCTAAATCCGCTTCCATATCCATGCTAAGTTCTAGCATTTCAGTTGGGTAACCGGTTTTTTCAGCAACCACTGCTAGCATGGTATTCAATACTGTTTCAGCCGATAAACCTGAAACTACAGCAGAAGCAACTGGCGCAGCTGCAGCTGTAACGTTTCCTTCCGCTGGTAGCTTAGAGCCTTCAGCGGGTAACTTAGAGCCTTCAGCGGGTAACTTAGAGTTCATAGCGCCCGCGGCGGGCAGTTTGCTGTTCATGTAAGATACGATTTCGCCAAGGGTACGACACTCAGCTAAATCTTCTGGGCTAAGCTCTGGTAAACCAGGTAGCTCATCTTGTACCGTGCCTAAGATTTCAACACGCTTGATTGAATCGATACCTAAATCCGCTTCCATATCCATGCCAAGTTCTAGCATTTCAGTAGGGTAACCGGTTTTTTCAGCAACCACTGCTAGCATGGTATTCAATACTGTTTCAGCCGATAAACCTGAAGCTACTGGTGCGGCTTGAGCTACTGAAATTGCTGGTGGCGCAGAGTTCATAGCGCCCGCGGCTGGTAGTTTACTATTCATATAAGCTACGATTTCGCCAAGGGTACGACACTCAGCTAAATCTTCTGGGCTAAGCTCAGGTAAACCAGGTAGCTCATCTTGTACCGTGCCTAAGATTTCAACACGCTTGATTGAATCGATACCTAAATCCGCTTCCATATCCATGCCCAGTTCTAGCATTTCAGTGGGGTAGCCAGTTTTTTCAGCAACCACTTCTAACATAGTGTTCAAGACTGTTTCTGCTGATAAACCAGCAGGCATTAATTGCACTGGAGCTGCTGACGCTGAAATAGGTTCTGCAGTAACGGTTCTTGCTGGTGCTAATGGGGCTGTTACTTTTGCTGCAGGCTCTTGTGCTATCTGTGATTGTGTTACCGGAGCTTTTGCTACTGGCGCTGCAACAGGCGCAGGTACTTGAGTTGGCGTTTGAACTGTCGCTGTTGCTGCAACAGCCTGAGTCATTGCTGGAGCTGCTGTTGTTGCTACTGTCTGCGGCTGAACTGGCAGCGAAGTGCCTGTTAGCATAGCAAGGGCAGACTGGCTTGATTGTGCTTGCTGCTCAAGGAACAATGTATGGCTTTGTAGTGTTTGTGCTTGATGCTGGTGGAATAGCTCCATTGAGCGCTGTAAGCTCTCTGGAATAGCGAGTCCTGCCGCAACCATTTTGCTTTGCTCTGTCATCAGGTGAGTAAAGGTATCACCGTATTGTTGAGGAATAGCCAAGAACTGCTGATGTAAGTTTGCAGCTTGTTGCTGGGCATTGAAAAATGCTTCTAAGCTACCAGTTCCTGCAGCAGGTTGCGCTAGTGCATTGCCAGCTACAGGCGCAGTGGTTACTGTATTGCTAACAGCTGGTGCGTTGGCATTGGCTGAGGCCACTTCAATATATTCAGTTTTTATCACTTCTTTTTCCACAATCTTTTCTACGATTTTCTCAACTGGCTTTTCAACAATCTTCTCAACGATGGTTTCAACCACTTGTGATGTTACTTGGCCTGTCGCCAATGATTTTTCCATTTTTGCAAGGGTTGGCGCGCTAATATGGTTCGATGCATTCAGTTTGACGTTCATGCCTTTAGGTTTAGCAGGCGCTGCAATGTCAGCTTGGTATGGATCAATTTCAGTCAAGGGTGCGCCCAATACACAAAGTTGCATAGCAGCAATGCGAAGCTGGGTATCACTATTACCTTTAGGATTCGGGTTTATGCTGACAACAGAAACTGACTCAGCTTTATCGCCCAAGGTGGCTTGTACCAGTTTTTGAAGAATGTTCTTAGGACCAAATTCAACAAATACCCGTGCACCCGCGTCATACATATTATTTAGCTGATCAGTAAAGCGCACTGATTGCAGCATATGTTGCTTGAATGCCGCTTTAATTGATTTAGCATCTGTTGGGTGTTGCTCACCGCTAGCATTTGAGAACAAGGCCACTTTACTTGCGCTAAATTTGGCTTTATCGATCGCTTTAGCAAATGGCTTTTGTGCATGACCCACAAGCGGAGTATGGAAGGCGCCAGATACTGGCAGTGCAATTGCTTTAAAGCCTAATGCGCTAATGGCTTTAGCCGCAGCTGCGCAACTTTCAGTAGGACCTGCAATAACAAGCTGAGTCGCTGAGTTGTAGTTAGCCACTTTTACGCCATCAAAATCACTGATGCAGCTTTCTAATTTTGCGATATTTTCAGCATTGGCCGCGTCAGCATCATTTGCTGGCAAGATAATGGCGTACATGGTGCCTTTATCAAGTGCATTACCGTCTTTATCAACAGCAGATGCTGCCATTGACTCGCCGCGTGCAAAAGATAATTGGTAGTAGTCATCATTAGAGATAACACCCGCTGCACATAATGCAGAAAGCTCACCAAAGCTGTGACCCGCAAACATGTCAGCAGCAAATCCTGCTTGAGTGAATAACTGGTATTGACTCATGCTGACGACACCAATGGCGCTTTGGGCGTTATCAGTGCTCGTCAGTAACGCTGCTTGAGCCTCTTTATCTGCTTTTTCAAATGCAGGGATTGGAAATAAGACTTGTGAAAGCGGCGTTTTGTTAAAGCTAGCGAAGACTTTATCAGCCTTGTTAAGCTGCTGACGCATTTCTGGGAAATGACAAGCGACTTCAATACCCATGTTTAAGTATTGAGAACCTTGACCTGCAAATAAGGCTGCAACTTTAGCTGACTTGTTACCTTTAGCGGCAGTATTAATTAAAGCGGCTGAGCGGTAGCTAGTGCCTGAAGGCAATTGCCAAGCATCACTGCTTTGGCTTTCAAGCTGTTTTAATGCCAATTGTAATTGAGCCGTTAGCTCTGCTAAATTCGCAGCAACTAAGCCTAAACGTGGCGCGTTTACATCTAATGTTCTAACGGCATATTGCTTAGCGATGCGGGTAAGTTCAGCTTGAGCAATACTGGTGTTGTCAGTATCAGTTAGCTTAGCGATGGCAGCGATTAACGTGCTAACTTCAGTTTGAAGTGCCGCTTTATTATCGGCGCTAATTAACACACTTTGAGGTACTTGGCGTTGACGGTATTTCGCATCACGAGCATGTTCTGCTGTGTATTCTTCAAGCACCATATGGAAGTTAGTACCGCCGAAACCAAATGAGCTAATACCAGCACGACGCGGGGTGCCATCAGGGCGCGGCATCCAAGGACGGGTTTCGGTATTTAAGAAAAACGGCGAATCTTCAACATTTAGTTTGGGATTAGGCTTAGACACGTTTATGGTTGGTGGCAGCACTTTATGATGCAGGGCTAGGGCTGCTTTAATGACTCCTGCCGTGCCAGCTGTTGACTTAGTGTGACCCACTTGAGACTTAACTGAACCTAAAGCAATGTGTTGTTTAGTGTCATTAAACTCGCCAAAAACGGACTTAAGACCGTTAAATTCAGCTACGTCACCTGCAGCAGTACCTGTACCATGTGCTTCAATTAAACCAACAGTGTGAGGCTCAAAACCGGCATCATCATAAGCTCGTTTTAATGCTTTTGCTTGGCCTTCTGGGCGTGGCGCATAAATTGATTTAAATTTACCATCTGATGACGCGCCCACACCTTTAATAACAGAGTAGATTCTATCGCCATCACGTTCAGCATCTTCAAGACGTTTCAGCGCCACCATGCCGATACCTTCACCGATCATCATACCTTTTGAATCGATATCAAATGGTTGAATGGTTTCGTTAGTGGTAAATGCAGGCGTTTTAGAGAAACTCATATACATAGAAGGTGAGTTATCAGTACACACACCACCGGTGATCATCATTTCACTGCGGCCTTCAACCAGCTCTGTTAATGCCATACGCATAGCGGCTAGTGAGCCTGCACATGCTGCATCAACCACACAGTTCATGCCACCTAAATCAAAGCGGTTAGCAATACGACCAGCGATAACATTACCTAAAGACCCCGGGAATGAGTTTTCTTCCCAGTGAACATATTGGTCTTGGAATTTCTTGATCAGCATATCGCTGTCTGCATCACTTAAGCCGCTACTTTTAAATACCTTTTTCAGTACAGGATATTGTAGGCGCGCAGTTAGGCTAGCATTGATTTTTTGACCGCCGCCCACGCCGAGTGTAATACCGATTTTATCGGTGTCATATTCAGGTGTTACACCCGCATCGGCAAGCACCTCTTTGGCGATAACCAATGATAATAATTGTGAGGTGTCAGTGAGCTCTAGGATATTTGGCGGTAGGCCAAACTCCATAGGGTTAAAGTCAACGTCAGGGATGAAGCCACCGCGCTTACAGTAACTTTTATCTGGGGTTGTTTTGTCTGCATCGAAGTAATCTTCAGGGCGCCAGTGCGACTTAGGTACTTCAGTAATGGCATCAATTTTTTCACTGATTAAGTCCCAAAACTTATTCAAGTAACGCGAATTTGCAAAGATACTTGCCATGCCGACAATGGCGATAGGCATATCTTTAAGACGCTTATTGAGTCGTTTGTCTTCAACTAACTCTTGTGGGGTCGGTTCTTGGCTCATTTTGAGTCTCCGTTGTTCAGTCTATCCATAGCTGAATTATTTGTAGAGTGTGCTGCTTCCGAAGCATGCATGGTTTTAGCGCCCGGGAAGCGAGCTAAAAAAGTGTGGTAATTTTTTACGAGTAATTTTCTTAAATGAAACGGGCCGTGCTTTAACACATAAGCGATATAGCGATTAGTCGCTTGGGTATGGCTGTCTTGATAGATGTCGAGATAAACCCAGTCAGTTGCGAAATCAACACCCAGTAAAATCGAGTAACTTTCTTTATCCGTTAATTGTGGTGGAATCGTCAGTGACACCACTTGCACCACATTGTCTTGAGTGGCTTCAGGTAAGGATAAGGTTTTGGCTAAGGTTTCTGGGTTCAAAGTATAAGTGGCGACATCAGTGCCTTGAACAATAGGTAACTGGTTGAAATAGCGCTCGGGCACATAGGGGCTTTCGAATTCATCAAGCTTTGATACCCCGTAGCGTTTTAAGCAGCGGGCAAGCCCTGAGCGAGAGACATCCTTATTAATAAACTGCTGGGTTACCTTAAGCAGTCTGTCCAACGGCATTTTTAATTGGTAGCGCAAACCGATCACCACATACTCTTCCATTGGCGACAATGTGGTTTTGAGGTGATGTGGCGTGGTGGGGGTATCGCTGACAGAATCACGCTTACGCCACTTTCTCACGGTGGCCTCTGAAATATTGAGGATTTTAGCTAATTGGCTCACGCTAAAGTCAGACGTTTGAATGAACTGACGCATTTCAGGGGTGGTGGTGGCATTACGGTGACGCACCACTGGCGTGCTAGTGTCTGTCGTCACTGATTTCTTTATCGCAGCTTTTGCGCTTGGCTCTGCTGTCATTTATATAATGCTACTGTCATTAAGGCTTAACCTTGGTCTGTATTTTTGCAATACAATCTGTTGGGACTAGTAAAGATGAACAATAGTTAATCTTCATAATCATCGTTTTAGCACAATCGAGCAAGCAGAGTACCTGAGGTTTCGGGTCGATACAATCACCCGAGACTGATTATTCACAGATCAGACCATAACTAGCGAGCAGTTGTAAGCTCAAATGAGTATTTGTTATGAAATTTAATTGGTGAGTTAAAGCCTGATCTAGGTCAACTTTTAATCATAGTTACAGTTCTATACTGAATTTAAATAGCGCTAGGCACTTGCTTTAAATGACATGAATTATCTCACTTGATTTGCAAGGCGGACAGGCTCTTAAAAGGTGAACAGCAAGGTTTCACTGACTAATCAGTTAATCCTGTCGGCATACTTTTACTGAGATTGAGTTATTACAGCTAAACATGTGAAGCTAACAGTGCTTAAAGCGAAATGGATTGATTAACTATGTGATAAAGGGAGGCCACAATGGCTGATTTCACCACTGAGCAAATCCGTAATTTGGCTGTAATGGGTCACACCAACGCAGGCAAATCTTCTTTACTCGAAGCATTACTGTTTAGCGCCAATGCAATAACCTTAAAAGGCAGGGTCGACAAGGGCACAAATCATGCCGATTTCACTGCCCAAGAAAAAGCCCACCACCACAGCCTAGAACCTTCCTTTCTTAATTTTGACTTCCAAAACCACCATTTAAACGTTATTGATACTCCAGGTTTACCTGATTTTATTGGCAGAGCATTATTGCCTCTTTCTGCCGTTGAATCGGTATTATTGGTGGTCAATGCCAGCACTGGGATTGAATCGGTAACCAAAAGAGCCTTTGAAGCAGCCCGAGCGCAGGGCAAAGCAGTGATCATTGCCATTAACCACTTAGATGGCAACGAAGCTTTAGTTGCTGAATTGCTGACTGATATCCAGCAGCAATTTGGTCATCGCTGCTTACCCGTTAATCTCCCCAATGAAATGGCTAATGATGTGGTGGATTGTTATCTGCATTGCGATCTAAAAGCGAAAACCTTATTCAGCGATGTGGAAACTGCCCGTGATGAACTCATTGATACCGTGCTTGAAGAAGATGAGCGGTTAATGGAGCTGTATTTAGAGCAAGGTGATTCATTAACCCCAGAGCAATTGCATGCGCCGCTAGAAGCCGCATTGCGAATGGGTCATTTAGTACCAGTATGTTTTACCAGTGCAGAACAAGACATTGGTATTAGCTCGTTACTGGAAATGCTGACTAAGTTGATGCCAAGCCCTCTTGAAGCTAATCCGCCGCAATTTATCAAAGGCTTTACTGAAAATGCCACCCCTATTGATGTTAGCCAAAAAGCTGATGACCATGTATTAGCCCATATCTTTAGAGTGTCAATCGATCCATTTTTAGGCCGCATGGGCGTTTTTCGTTTATACCAAGGCACCATAGAAGTGGGCATGAAACTGTTTATCGGTCATAGCCGTAAACCCTTTAAAGTGACTAACATTCTTAAGTTACAAGGGGACCAGCATAGTAACGTCAATCAGGCTATCCCGGGTGATATCTGCGCCATTGCTAAAATTGATGAGTTAGAAGTTGGCGCTGTGCTGCATGACAGCCATGATGAAGATGAATTTCATTTACCTGAGCTGGTATTGCCGCAACCTATTTTTGGCTTGGCCGTGTCTGCAAAGCGCCGCGGTGATGAACAAAAAATATCGGAAGTGCTACATAAGTTAGTGGCAGAAGACCCAAGCTTACAGATTGCCCGTAATGAGGCAGAAGGACAAACTGTGCTGCAAGGCCAAGGTGATTTACATCTGCAAATTGCATTAGAAAAAGCGCAAACGCTGTTTAATGTTGATATGGACACTGACACTCCAGCCATTGCTTATCGTGAAACCATAATGGGTGAGGCGAGCTTTAGATATCGTCATAAAAAGCAATCCGGTGGCTCTGGCCAATTTGGAGAAGTCGAGCTTAAAGTTGAGCCCCTTGAGCGTGGTCAAGGTTTTGAGTTTGTCAGCAAAGTGGTCGGGGGCTCGGTACCCACTCAATATATTCCCGCGGTTGAAAAGGGAATTAAAGAAGCTATGACAGCTGGTGAGCTTGGTGGGTTTCCGATGCAAGACATCAAAGTTACTGTATTAGATGGCAAACATCACAGTGTGGACTCTAAAGAGATTGCCTTTGTGATGGCGGGTAAAAAAGCCTTTATGGAAGCCGTTAAACTTGCTCAGCCAGTGGTTTTAGAGCCTATCGTTGAAATGAATATTTGTGTTGCTCAGCAACATGTGGGCGATATCACCGCCGATATCAGTAGCGAGCGAGGTATGGTGTGCGGCACACAAGCCGATAGCTCTGGCATGGTTACAGTTGAAGTCGAAGTGCCCTTGGCTAATGTCAGTGACTATTCTACTAGACTAAAATCGATGACGGGTGGTGACGGTCAGTTCTCGATGAGCTTTAGTCGCTATGACGTACAACCTCAGCAAGCGGCAAAGACCACCGCGATGGCTTAATCGCCAAGGGTTCACCATGAGTAGTTAATCGTTGCCAACGGCAATAAACGGGTCTTAATCGCAAGCTAATAGGATTAAAACGGCAGGGGCTGTAATGTTCCAGCCGTTTTTATTTATTTGGCGTATTACACAGACTATAAATTCAGTTAGAAACAAGCGACAATGGCTTTTTGTTTTACTATTGAGTTGATTTTGAATTCTGACACCAAGATAAATCTATTTTTCTGTCCGCTTACCACGGCAGTATTGGATCAAGAAACCACCTCATTGGTGTCATCTTGGTTGCCTGCAGATGAAACCCAAAAAGTGAATCGCTATATTCAACAATCAGCCCGTGAAAAAGGCTTAATGGTTAGAGGTTACTTGCGGGCTTTGTTGTCGCGTTTTGCCGATATAAAGCCCAATGAATGGGTATTTGAATATGGCGAAAAAGGCAAACCGCGTTTAACTGATCTGCAATTTCAGCAAACGGGTTTAGGTTTCAACATCAGTCACAGTGGTGACTGGTTATTGGTGGCTATTTATCAAACTAATGCCCCAATGCAAGCGTTTGAGCTGGGGGCGGATATTGAGCGTCACCGTGACAGTACCAATATTCATTCGATATTAAATCATTACTTTTCTGAACCAGAAGCGGCAGCTTTATTAGCTTTACCAAAAGCGGAACATCGAGAGCGGTTCTTTGATTTATGGACTTTAAAAGAGTCCTACATTAAGGCCAAAGGTTTGGGATTGGCATTATCGCTGAAATCCTTTGGGTTTGATTTTGAAATGGCTGAAAAAAGCGAGCTTAAGCTGAATAAAGGCGCTGTCATACCTTTACAATTCAATGTCTCTTTGCGGCTGATAAATGATGACAAAGAGCGCTTTGAGATTGAAAACCAATGGCATTGTAGTTTAGGTAAGCTTAATGAGAGCTATCGGTTTGCCATTAGCTTTTATAGTGGATGTGTTGCGAACGAGCCTGAATATAACGCTGAAGTAATAGATTGGGCTGAGCTTATTATTGATTCTCATTAAGTTGCCTTAAAGGCATGCCTAAATTGATCGTTAGCTAAGTCGGTTTACCTGCAGATCAAAAAAGGCACTAAAAAGTGCCTTTTAAGTTGTAATATCATTTTTGAAATTACTGTCTCGCTAAACGATGTGTCTCAGGCGGCTGCTCAAAATCACTTCTAAATGGATTAATATCTAAACCTCCACGGCGAGTATAACGGGCATAAACCGTTAATTTAGAACATTGGCAATAGCGTTTTAAGTCAGTAAAAATACGCTCAACACATTGCTCGTGAAATTCATTGTGTTGACGGAATGAAATCAAATAACGCAGTAACTTCTCTCGATCGATTTTAGGACCTTGGTAGCGGATCATCACGCTACCCCAATCAGGCTGAGAGGTAATTAAACAATTCGACTTTAGCAAGTTGGATGTAAGTGTCTCAGCAACATGTTTCTCTTCAGTGCTGTCTTCAAGGTACTCAGGTTTAAATTGATAATCATCAACTTCAATATCAAGTTCATCAATACAGTTACCCGGTAACTCGACAATGCGCTGGGTATTAAAATGTTTTGGCTCGATGATTTTTACCGTGACCTCGCCATTGGCACAGCGGCTAAGATCTTGTTGTAAAGTTTGTTGTACTAGTTCAACACTGTCAAAGCGGGTTTGATTAAAGCTATTTAAATAAAGCTTAAATGACTTCGATTCAATTAAGTTATCACTTTCGATGGCAAGGTAAACTTCAATGATGGCTACCATAGGCTTGCCTTTGGCATTAAGCCAAGATAGTTCATAGCCAGTCCAAATATCAGCACCTTGAAAAGGTAACTCAGCCGTTAATGCAATGGCATCTCTATTTAGCTTACGAGGAACCACTTGCAGCAATGATGCATCATATTCAGCTTGATATTGCGTCGCTTGACCTAAAGTTAAACCTTTAAGTGCTTCAGCATCACTATAGGGATCGTGATTGTGTGTCATCTAGTGTGTTTCCGTGTCAAAATAGGCCTTTATTATAATACCAATTTATATAATTAGGTAATCACTGTACGTGACAAATACACCAATCTATTTGGTCACAAACAATATTGGAGCATCTTAAGTGTCTTGTTCAACATCATTGGATCAATTTTCTAACCGTTATATTCAAGCTTACCAAGATACCTTAGGGGAATTACCGCGATTTTACCCAATGGGTCAAGGGTCTAGTTGTATTGAGGGCCAGTATGATCTTGAATCTGATGAAGCGGTATTTTGGCAGACTGTTAAGCGTAAAAGCACCGCAGACTTTAGTAATGTCGAACATGCTTTAGAGCTTAAGCTGCATGATGATATCAATGATTTTTACGGCCACTTCTTTTCAGCATCACTGTATTTTGATTCAAACTGGGGTGAAGGCGAATTACTGCAAGTTTGGAATCAGCAAGACTTTGAATCTTTGCAGCAAAATATCATTGGCCACTTGATGATGAAGAAAAAACTCAAACAAGCACCAACCTGGTTTATCGGTGTATTGGGTGATGGCGATAACATGCTAACGGTTGATAATGAAGATGGCAGTGTGTGGATTGAAGTGCCAGGCAATAAGCCCCATGAAAAGCTTGCTGATAGCCTAGCTGGGTTTATCGATAGCCTAACGCCAAGAGTCACACCAGCAATTGAACCTGTAGAAGAAGATCATGGCCATGTGCCACATCCGGGGATTTGGCAGCGAATGAAAATGATGTGGAATGATTTACTAAAGCGAAAATCATAAACTGACTTCATAGAAATGATTTGATAATAAAAAAACCTGACTTATTAAGTCATAAAGTCAGGCTTTTTATGTGTAAAAAACTAATTTTTACTAATTTAGTACTATTACATTCGATAAACCAAATTAATATTAATGCTATCGGCTGTAACGTTGGTACTTGGTAAGCCAAAGTTATCATCAACTATTCTCAACCACTCAACTTGGAGCTCTAGTGGTGAACCATTGTTGATTCCCATACCTACACCAAATTGAAAGCTGCTTTCATTTTCAGATATACTATCAATAGAGCCTTTTATTGTTCCATAACCAACTAACCCATAGACATTAAAGTGCTGATGAACGGGTAATATTCCTTTGGCTAATAAGCTAATATTACTTTCTATTTCAAGATCTATTCCTGCTATTTCATCTTCCGATACACTGCCATACCCACGAAACTCAACAGCAAAATTTTGTATAAATTGATAACCAATAACCGCCCCTAGCAGAGAGTTATTTATAGACGTTGAACCTAAATCCGTAACACTAATATCGGTATCAACATAAGAATAACCTAGGCCTAAATAGCCGTAATTATCATATATAGCTCTATTTTCATCAGCGTGGGCTAAACTCAATTGGGAACAGGCCAATGTAATGATTAGTAATTTATAAATATTATATAGTTTCATTTTATCATCCTTGGAAATCATCTAATAAACACATTTAGTTTGGTTTAGTTTTTGAATAATTCAAGTATTTAGAATTAAATATTAGTAATCATCACATTTTTAATTAAGCTTGATAAATGTGTAAGCTTTTCTAAAGTATTTTATACAAAGAATGCAGGCTTACTTAAGGTTAATTGGCAAAGGGAAGATAGAAAGTTTTGATTTGTCCCTGCTTTCGCAGCGGAACTAGGTAACATTGTCATCTACCCAACTAAAAAGAGTGCCATTCTCTTTTGGTAATAACATTATTACTGATGATCCCATGAGATATTCGACACAATTCTGCATGGCTCACATCTGAAGTGAAACATATCCAATAATGGCTCATCCAATAACCACTGTTTCGATCCACAGCGTGGACAGGCTCGTTCTTTTTCAGACTGTAAACTTTCACCACCAACGCGATAAAGATAATAGTAAGTCGGAATTTTGGTAATAAATTCAATTCTGCCGCGGATATCCCAGCCTCGTCTAAATAAATCACTTTTATGACTGGTCAGTTCTTCTAATGCTGCAAATTCAGCTTTGGTTGCCGCCGCCATTTGCAGTTCATCACAAGCTTGCCACTCTGTTTGCCAGCGAATAACTCGCTTATGGTCGCCATTAAAGCTGGCTGGAATTTGATATAGCGGAATAGGGAGAAGGTTGTCGCCACTTCTTAATGGTGAGCACATATGTACATAGCTGGTGTAAAGCACCTGCCAGCTGGGAGTGTCGATATTACTTTGCTCTGAATTGATATCTTGACCGATAAACTTTTCACGTGGCGCCAATAACTTTGCTTCAGTTAGCATAGTTAATGCTTGTTTGACCCATGGGCTGTTGTTACGGGCTGATAAACTGTTTTTTTCAGGTATTAATAGCCTGACTTTAAACTCACCTTCATTAAATGCGACAGCAAATTCTCTTCCTAATACTTGGCCATTGGCTCTGAGTGCTTCTAGAAAGTTATTAATGGCTTTTTCTGCCGCGGTGATAGTGGTATCGGCGAAACATTCAAATCTGAGTTCAGTGACAAACATGGTTTTCCGTTTTTAGCTGGTTAAATGTATTGAGGATGTGGTGCTTAACTTTCTAATTGTACAATTCGTTTTTCAAGTGCTGCTATCTTTAGGGCAAATTCACTTTCGACAGCGTCAAATTTAGCCTGCCATTTTTGTTCTAGCGCCGTTAATGGGTCTTGAGCCGTTTCAGTATTAGCTGGCTGTATCATGGCTGCTAAATCGGGTAAGTCTTGCCATTGCTCTTTGGGGGTGGCTTTAAATTGCTGCAACCCCTGAATAAGGGTTGGCATGGCTATCCGCGTACCTAATTTACCTTTTATTAACGCTAATGTTGGCGTATGACCTGCTACAGCAATGGATTTTGCCGCCGCAAGGACTTGTTCAATTGGACTCATAATTAGTGAAAATCCTTAAATATTGGTAGTGAAATTACTCAAAAAGTGAGACTTGGTTTTAAATGATGAATAAAATCAAGGGTTTAACTTTTGGCACACTTTTAGCTTAATCAGTATTGAGAACAGTATAACTTACTCTGAAAAACAGTTTCAGTAGAAATTACATTAGAACCATTTGAAAGGGACGTATTATGAAAGCAAAATTGGGTGCAGCATTAATTATGGCTATAGCAGCGACTTCACTAACTGGTTGCGTATTGAATGTGGGCGATCACGAAGGTAAGCGTAGTGATTCATATTGGCAAAAACAACAACAAACTAATCGTAATAACTTAGCGAAACTTTCAATCGGAATGGCAAAAGATCAAGTCACCATTTTGATGGGAACGGCTGATTTTAGTGAGGCTTATGTGACGCAAGCAGATGCACAAAGTCCAAAGCAAGAGGTTCAGGTGTTTTTCTATCGCACTCAGTGGAGCAAAGGTGACGGTAAAACCACTAAAAGTGAATGTACTCCGGTTGTGATAAGTGACAATAAATTAGTGGGTTGGGGTGAAACTGCTTACCAAAACATTTAATTTCTTAATAAAACGTCCAGTTGGTCTACTAATTCAGACCACTGGCCGTCTTGATTTAAGGCTTCTTCAATAAAGTGTCTTTGTGATTCAGACCAAAAACCAGCCTGTGTAATAGTGCTATTTTTGGCCAGTTTATGTTGTTCGATAAACTGATTAATGCTTTCTTCAGATGAATCTAAACCTAATTGCTGAAATAGGTGTTCAAATGTTGTCGTTGTCGTATCCATGAGCTTTCACCATGTATGAATGATATTACTTTACTAAGATTAGGTGACCCTATTTAAATTGCAATATGTTTCAAAGTTGTTAAGTTGAGACTATCAACTGGATTAGTTAAGAGTGACATCATGGAAAACAACACTTTGACCCCGAAAACTCAAGCGTCGCCGTCTTCGGATGAACAAACTAACGATCAACCTAGAGCGGTTTATTTGACTGCGGAAGATCTAAGAGTTGCGGCATCGATAATTTATAATGCCTATCATGATGATCCATTCTTTATTGAAGCCCTAGCCACCACTAATCAAGCCAATTACGAACAAAAACTGCGAGCGGCAATCAGAGAAGAGCTCACTGAGTTATGGCAGCAGGAGCAACCATTAATTGGTTGGTTCGAAGGCAAACGACTAATCGGTGTCGCCTGTGTGATCACCCATCAAGTGCCGCTTGGTGAAAGTCGTTACTGGCATTGGCGTTTAAAAATGGTGTTAGGTACTGGTTGGAGTTCCACCCAAGCGTTTATCAAAAAAGAACATACCATCTTAGAAAGTTTACCGAGTAAACAATACGGAATTTTACAATTTATCGCTTTAGCCCCTAATGAGCAAAGAAAGGGTAATGGAGCAAAATTAATCCAAGCGGTGTTGAGCTGGTGTGATGAACAGTTAGAACTCGATGGCGTAGGGGTGTTTGTTAACAATGATAAACATGCAGAACTTTTTATTGGTGAAGGATTTAGCCAGCTGTCAGAACAAACTATTGGTTCTGTTGATGGTGAAATTCTCATTTATCAAAGTAAATAGGAGTGATGAATGGCTGATAAACAGTATCAAGACTTTGAGTCATTTTATCCTTTTTATTTATCACAACATCAAAATACCATCTGTCGGCGTTTGCACTATGTCGGTTCGGGCCTGATAGTGTTATTGCTTTTAGCTACTTTAGTTAGCCAACAATGGTGGCAACTGTTATTTATCCCCGTCATTGGTTATGGCTTTGCGTGGATTGGGCACTTTGTATTTGAAAAAAATAAACCCGCCACTTTTGAGTACCCACTATATAGTTTGTTGGGGGACTGGGTGATGTTTGCACAGATGTTAAAAAGACTATTCGTCTCAAAGTCATAAACAAGGCAAGTTTCACTTTGGCGTGTAAGACTTATCTCACATAGCCTGTAAGTTATCTAATTTCTTTGTGTGTACATTGTCTGCGCAAATTATATCTTTTACTAAAAAAAACAATAACTTACACAGTTTTGTTTTGTTTTGTCAATATCCGCTCTGTGTCAGATGTTAAATGGACCGTTTTCTTATTAATAAATTTAGCTAAAATAATTTCATCAAGTCGCAACATAAATAGAACAGGATGTTTTGTTTAATATTGCACTTATAATGAATAGTCATATTGTAAAGCCAACAACCTTTGGTCGTTAATGTCTCAGGATGAGATGACAATTAAAGGAAGGGCGCTGGTTATTCATTGAGATATTTATATGAGAAAACCTCTTATTAGCTATCTCAAAATATGAATTCAGGACGAAGTCAGGACACGCTCAAGGAAAGGGCATAAGCTCAGTTATGGATAACTGAAACTAGGATGAACCCTCATCAGGATGATGACGGATTGCAGGATGCAGCATACCAGGATGGTAATCTAGGAGTAAAACTGTCAGTCAAAGGGATAGACTGTTCAATGGATTGAAAACTCAAGTATTCAGCAACTGGCAAGAATACAAGGAAATTGAGTAACAGGGAATAAAGGGAGCAGGGAGCAAATAATCGCATGGATGGAGCAGGGAAGCACAATTTAGCCGGATAAGCTAACAGAGCGTAAAATAGGCGCAATCTTAATTTATTAGGATTGCGCTTTTTACATTTCAGAAATACAAATGTTAAATATGTGAATTTTTTTGCAGTGGTTAATTTCCCTAATAGCCAGAGTGTTTGTGCGATATATCTCACAAGGGGTGTAAGCCTTATCGCATTTGAAACGCGCCTTAAATTAGGTTTATTTTAAAGTTGTTGTTTTTATTGATTTTAATTTGACGCCTGCTGGTTTAGTGGTGTTACTACTTTGTAATTACGCTGTAATGTGAATACTTATGACTTACCTGTTGAACCATATGAACTATAATAGATACCAAGAAAGCAAATATGCACAGGAAGTGCTTAAGTTGTATCAATAGGATTATAAGTAAAGTATTTTCTGCTCTACAGTGACTTTCAAATCAAGGTAAAATGTACGCTATGGACAGTGGCATGATTAAAAGGTTAGTGACAAGGAGTTAACTAATACCCCATCACTGCAGTTTATGGATATAAGCGACTTTATTAGATTGAAGGACATCAATTAAGGGATTTACGCCATAAGGGATTTATGGTGATTGCATTGGATGCAATAACTTGATTAAAGGATGTCATGGAAGAACCCCAAGGATGAATTAAGGACACGCTTAAGGATTTGAGCAGGCTCGGTCAATGGATAATCGAGTAAGATGGAAAGTACTTAAGTGTACAAGGAATATCAAGGATTGAATAAGGATAGCGCTCGGAGCAAGTTAGACGCATGGATGGTGCAGGGAGCACAACAATAGCTGGATGGCTTAACAAAAGCACAAGAGACCGCGGCAATGATTTGTCGCGGTCTTTCTTTTGGCTAGCGTTTAATAAATAACGATTTTCCAGTAAAAAATGGTTTATGCAGTATGGCTTACCTATTGAGTCGTTAAGCCAATAAATTACTTACACTTTCCGGAGTTGCAGCTAGATGCGCCGCCACAACCACCAAACTTACCTTTTGCCATCGGCGCATCCATCCATTCTGGCTCTGGGAAAATAGGCCAATTTATTTTTTCTATTTTTTTACCATGCATTTGGATATGCGCGCGATATTGGTTCATGCCATCGGTGCTAAATTCAAACAAAAATTTAGCACGCCAACAAAGGCCAGTAGTACCACCCAGGCTAGGTCTTGCTGACTCCATTGCGATAGCAAGGAGTTGTACTTTTTGCTTGCCGCAGGCGCTTTCAGCATACTTACGGCTAATTTCTGCCATTTGTCGTAATTGCCAAAAGAATGCGCCCACAACCACGACTGCTACGATTAAAATAAAATCTGACATCATTGGCTTAGTGCCTTAAATAAACCGCCAATAGCCGCTGATAGTTTCTCACTTCGTTCGGTATTTCTTAGTTCAAGCAACAGCGGCTGGCGTAAACTCGGTATAGACACGATATCAGCAAATACTTGGTTAAAGAAGATTTGTGGCTGATTTGCTAAGACTTCTAGATAAAGTTTGCGAGTTTGGTCATCTTTTAATGCAATCCAGTTTCTGGCAGCAATGGTGATCAATAAGTTTTCATCAAGTTGTTGGTAATTAACCAATTGCTTAATGGCTTTTTGAGTTAACTCAGCTTGTGAAGCAAGGGCTCTAAGATAGATATGCTTATGCTCAACAGGCGCTTGAGATAACTTATCAAACAAGGTTTGTGCAAGCACTGCATCAATGGTCACATGTTCTAAGCATTGGCAAATAGCTGCTTGAACTTCAACTGGGGCAAATTCAAAAGCGGCATTAATTTCTGCAGCGTGGTTATGTTGATCTAGGCGCACACAGATGTCGGCAATGCCTTGAAGCCCTAATTGCTGCCACGAGTCATCCACTTTCTTTGGACTTGCTATCAGCGCAGCAAAGTAGCTAGCGGCAAATTGATATTGCGCTGATGGTTGCTGGCTTAATTGACGTTTTACTAAGGCATTAAATAGCGCTAGCTTTTCCTGGCTAGGCTTGAAGCTAAAAGGGTGATTAGCATAGCGCTCTTGTTCTTCATCACTTAATGCTTTGGTTGGATCTTGCCCTAGAGCTTCGAGGATCATTTTGATGAATTGACTGCGCTGAGCTGGAGACAACAAGCCTTGCTCATCCAGTGGCAGCTTTAAAAACCAAATAAAAGGTGGCTGTGCTTCGCGCCAAAACACGATGGCAAATTGTGCATGACCTTGAGTTGGAAAAGGGTAAGGGGTTTTTAATGCTTCAATTTGATTAAACAACATCATATCGATGTTTTCGACTCTGCGGCCTAAATCATAAACCTGAAATTGAGTATTAGCGGTGTCTAAAAATTCACTTAGGGTTTCGAGTTGTGTCATGGTGTTTTTATATAGCGATTAACTTGTGCGTATTATAGGGTTAACTGCCTCCTGATGATATAATTAGTCGCACAAACAATCGTGTTATTTCAAACTTGTGTGAGCGATAAATCACAGTTATGCCGTATATTAAAACAGAGCAATACTTAATTCAGATAGAACAAAACCTTAAAGATGCAAACCTTTGGTCATCGACTAAACCTTCTGCTCAAGCGCTTGCGAGCAGTTCTCCTTTTGCCTGCGATACCATGGGGTTTGAGCAATGGTTGCAGTTTATTTTTATCCCTAAGATGCAACAGCTTATTTGTATGAAGCAGGCTTTACCTACTAAAATAGCCTTAGCCCCTATGGCGGCACATGTGTGGAGTCAGCGTGATGATCTTAATCCTTTGATACGTTTATTGGCTGAGTTAGACACCTTTTTAAGTGAGCAATAACATGATAGATGATGAATATTTCGATGACCAAGAAGATGCAGCGAGCCTTCAAGCTGAAACGCTAGCAGCGGAGGGGCTTGAAGATGAAACACCGCCTGAGTTAGAAATTCTTTTTGAAGATGAGCATCTGGTGGTTATTCATAAGCCGGCTGGTTTGTTGGTGCACCGCAGTTACCTTGCAAGAAAGGAGCGCTTTTTTGCGATGCAACTGACTCGAGACCTAGTGGGCTGCCATGTGTTTCCGGTGCACAGATTAGATAGACCCACATCAGGAGTGTTAGTTTTTGCCAAAAGCAGTGAAGTCGCCAGAGCGCTTTGTGAGCAGTTTGAACATCATCAAGTGACGAAAGAATATATCGCTTTGGTTCGAGGCAATATGCATGAGGCAGGCCGTTTAGATTACGCTTTAAAAGTAGAACTAGATGATGTTGCCGACAAAAAGGCCAATAAAGATAAGCCCGCACAAGAAGCGGTAACTGATTATAAGCCGTTAATGAATGCAGAGATCCCATACAGTTCTGGGCGTTATCCCAGTAGCCGCTTTTGCTTAATTAACCTTACACCGCAAACGGGCCGTAAACATCAACTGAGACGACATATGGCGCATTTACGTCATCCTATTATTGGTGATACCACCCATGGTGATGGTAAGCAGAATAAGTTTTTTAGATCGCACTTTGAGATAAATCGTTTATGGCTTATCGCTAAGTCAATTCGTTTTACTCATCCTGTGACCTTAGAGAAAATGCATATAGAAACAGAATTGGAGCAAGAATGGCTGAGGATATTTGAGCAGTTTGGCTGGGATGATGCGCTTGATTGCTCAGCACCTATGGATATTGCTTAGTAGGCTATAAAAAATTCTTACGTAAAAACTATCACGTAATAATAAGTTACGTAAGAATCTTAAAGATAAATCCAAGTACTTGGTAAGTGCGCTTATTAAGTACTTTGTTTTAAAGGGGTTTTATTGTGTTTTAACAATAATGCCTTCAACTTCTCGAACTCATCAATTTTTGCAAGTGGCTCGCTAGTATCTTGTTGTTCACATCTAAAGTAAAAGTTTCGCCTAATATGGGCGGCCTTATGCTGGAGTTTGAACAATCTATGCCGGTTGGCTTGGCGCATAACAATAACCTTAACGTTTAGATAAGTTGTTACTTTTGTTTGTATTTCATACTTGCAGCCCAGCGCTGGAATGCAGTATGGTGAAGCTATTAACTCAAATTAGTCAGCATTTAAGCTGTAATAATCAATGCAGTCAGTGAGCTTGGGGAAAAGTATATCATGGATAAAGTTAATATAGTGTTCGGAACAGTGTATGGAAGTGCACAATTTGTTGCTGAAACATTAACCGATAAGATCGCACAATTGGATTTTAATACCCAATTGTTTCAGCCAACTGAGCTATTGGGCTATGTTCCGGCTGAAGATGAATTACTGATCATAGTGACCTCTACCACTGGTCACGGTGACTTACCTGAAGATATTGCGCCATGGTTTAATGAGTTGCGCTCAGTAGCGCCTTATTTGCCTAAGCTTAACTACAGCGTTATTGCCTTAGGTGACTCAAGCTATGAAACATTCTGCGGCGGAGGAAAACAATTTGATGAACTGCTTACTGAACTCGGTGCAACCAGTATTACGCCGCGCCTTGAAATCGATGCCTGTGAAACCATGGAACCAGAAACAGAAGCCACACAATGGATAACAACTTGGCAAACCGCAGTAACCCAGTCGCAAGACAGTTAAGGTTATTAAGCCAGCGGTGGTTTAAATTTGCTCAGCGTCTTAGTCAGGCGCTGTTAATTCCCATCGCCATTTTACCCGCTGCAGGTGTCATGCTCGGGCTTTCTGCCAATCCCCTTCCTTTTATATCTACCGAACTCGCCATCGTGCTTTCGAATGTGGGTAATCTAATTTTTACCATGATGCCGCTATTATTTGCGATAGCTATTGCCATTGGCTTTTGTCAAGACCAAGGTATTGCCGCCTTTGTCGCAGTTTTTGGCTTTGGCGTTTATATTTCAAGCCTTGGAGCAATGACAACCCTTTATCACTTACCCTCGAGGCCCATTTGGGGGATGGAGACAATGGATACCGGAATTGCTGGTGGTGTGCTCATTGGCGCGCTGACTTGTTTGGTGGTGCGATTGAGTGAAAATGTAAAACTGCCAGCAGTGTTCTCATTTTTTGAAGGCCATCGAAGCGCTGCGTTAATCATTATTCCATTTTCCATGCTGATGGCGTTTATCTTGGCCCATATTTGGCCCACACTGGCCTATGAAATCGATTCTTTATCCTTATGGGCTGTATATCAAGAGCCTGCTGTCGCCTTTGGTGTTTATGGCGCCATTGAACGATTACTTATTCCATTGGGCCTACACCACATTTGGAACGCGCCATTTTACTTGGAAGTGGGACAATATATTGATGACGGTAAATTGGTGAGAGGTGAAATAGCTCGCTATCTTGCTGGTGATCCTGCTGCGGGTAATTTTGCTGGGGGTTACCTCATAAAAATGTGGGGACTCCCTGCTGCAGCGTTGGCTATTTGGCGTAGCGCGGATAAATCTGAACGTAATCGCGTTGCCGGGATTATGCTGTCAGCGGCAACCGCAAGTTGGTTAACTGGGATCACCGAACCCATTGAATTTGCCTTTATGTTTGTGGCGCCGATATTGTTTTTAATTCACGCCATTCTGACTGGTGTGGCCTATAGCGTTTGTGTTTTGCTTGAAGTAAAACACAGTGTGGTGTTTTCCCACGGACTGATTGATTTCAGTTTGTTGTTTGCTCAATCAAGTAATACTCAATGGATTTGGTTTTTAGGGCCATTAACGGGGTTTGTTTATTATCTTTTATTTAGGGTGAGTATTGTAGCATTTAACTTAAAAACCCCTGGGCGGTTAGAAGCTGATGGTCACGGCAATAAAGAAAGCCTACGCAGCATGATTAGTGCTCTTGGCGGGGCAGACAATATTGTTGAATTAAATGCTTGTTTAACCCGCTTACGCATTACAGTCGTGAATCCAAAACTTGTCGATAAACCCAGGTTGATGCGCTTAGGCGCGAAAGGGGTGATCAAAGTGGGGCATGGAGTACAGGTTGTATTTGGGACTAAGGCGGAAAGTTTGCGCAAACTACTGCAAAAGTACCTCGACACCCGTAAATGATTATTAAAACCTCATAAATATAGCAACTCTTTTAACTATTTAATAATTAGGTTGCTATAAAAAAATCAATTATTGATATATCTGGTTATTTAATTACATCTCCCATAAAAGCTATGTTAAAAGTAAAATATAGTTTTTAGCCAGCTGCATTTTATTTGAATGTAAACGTCATCGATTTAATTCTTGTGAGCCAATAGTTTATGAAGTCTAAAAGTAACCCAGTTAACAATACAGCAAGCCTAGAGCGAAAAATTTTGATCACTGATTGTGAAGATGCAAAAGGCCTTATCGCTAAAATTACCGGGGTGTGTTTTGCCCATAAGCTAAATATTATTAAAAACACCGAATTTGTTGACCATGAACAAGGACGCTTTTTTATGCGTACTGTGCTTGAAGGGCAAATTAACGATCAGCAGTTATTGGCAGACTTAACTGAGGTGCTGCCTTTACAAAATCACATGAAGCTGGTGGATGCAGGCCGAAAACGTATAGTCATTTTAGTCACCAAAGAAGCCCATTGTTTAGGTGATATTTTAATGAAGTCCTATTATGGCGGTTTAGATGTTGAGATCGCTGCAGTGGTGGGTAACTACGATGTGTTGCAAGGCTTAACTGAAAAGTTTGATATTCCATTTCATCATGTTAGTCATGAAGGTTTAGACCGAGCCCAGCACGAGCAAGCGATGCTTGAGGTTATAAAAACCTATAATGCTGATTACATTGTATTGGCAAAATATATGCGAATTTTAACTCCTGAGTTTGTCGCTGAGTTTCCCAATACCATTATCAATATTCATCACTCATTTTTACCGGCATTTATTGGCGCCTCACCTTATCGTCAAGCGTGGGAGCGTGGGGTAAAAATCATTGGTGCGACAGCCCACTTTGTCAATAATTGCTTAGATGAAGGGCCTATTATCAAACAAGATGTGATTAATGTTGATCATAGTTTCAGCGCAGAAGAACTAGCCCATAATGGCCGCGATGTTGAAAAAAGCGTGCTGAGTAAAGCCCTGCAGCTTGTCCTTGATGAACAAGTAGTAGTCTATGGTAACAAAACCGTGGTTTTTTAGACTTTTAATGAAGTAACAAAAAGGTCTGTCAGAGTTATCTGGCAGACCTTTTTTATATCCAATAAGGGGCTCATTTAGCTGTAAGCGTTAATAAAGCGGGCTATTGCTTATTTGCTGATAAAGTAGCAATGCCGCCACCGTTATAAGTTTGAGTGTAGCCTGCAGCGGCTAACTCATCGTTGGCAATACCGCTTCTGCGGCCGCTGCGGCAATACAATACGATGGCTGTATCTTTGGCAATATTTTGTTTATTTAACTCTTTAAGGGCGATATTAAAGGGAATATTAATCGCGCCCTCAAGGTGACCTGCGGCAAACTCTTCAGCGGTTCTTACATCCAATATCATCGCACCCTTGTTAATTTTTTCCCACGCAATAACGGGATTCATATCTTGGGCAACGCTGATTTTACTCACTGTTAATACCATTAAGCACATGGCAAGTAGGGTGAGCGCTTTAACTGTTTGCATGGTCAATTTATTACAATCTAATAGCTGCACTGTGGCTCCTTATTGATATATTTTTGCAATGCTATTGGGTTGCTTTTTCAGCTTCGGTTTTTAGACCGAGTTTTTTCATCACCATAGCGGCGGGACAAAAACCAGTAAAAGCACTTTGAAATAGATTAGCACCAACAAATGCTGTCAGCCAAATAAAATGGTGACTGACGGTAGCGGTAAGCACTAAAGATAACAGCACCATAAAGCCGGCAAAAGCCATAATTGATCTTTCAATAGACATAAGTAACTCCTTAAACGTTAGATTAGTTGTGGATCCCTTGGCGGTTTTTCATTACTGCGTAATACAGCACTGGGATAACGACCAAGGTTAAAATGGTTGAAATAAATATCCCGAAAATAAGGCTGATTGCTAGCCCACTAAAAATCGGGTCATCAATGATAAATAGTGCGCCAATCATGGCGGCAAAGGCCGTTAACATAATCGGTTTGGCGCGCACTGCAGCGGCATTGATCACGGCTTGTTCAAACGGCACACCTTCGGTTGCCTGTTGATGGATAAAATCAACCAGCAAAATTGAGTTTCGCACTATGATACCGGCCAGCGCGATCATGCCTATCATTGATGGGGCGGTGAATTGCGCCCCGAGTATTGCGTGTCCTGGCATGACCCCAATAATGGTTAATGGAATGGGCGCCATAATAATCAGCGGCACGGTATAAGACTTAAATTGTGCGACCACTAATAAGTAAATCGCAATCATACCCACCGCATACGCAATGCCCATATCGCGGAAGGTTTCATAAGTGATTTTCCACTCGCCATCCCATAGTACGGCAACTTCATCTAAGCCGTCGGGTTGATTGGCAAAGTATTGGCTCATTGGGTATGCAGCTTCACCACTTTCTTGCTCATGGTTTATTTGGCCTACCATATCAAACATGCCATACAAAGGGCTGCCTGTCGGGCCTGCCATATCGGCAATGACCATGATCATGGGCACCATATTTTTATGGATAATAGTGGTATCAATGCTGGTTTGTTTAATTGAAGCCACATCAGCAAGGGTGACCATTGCTCCTGAGGCTGAAGGGATTTTTAATAACATCACCTGATGCATATCCACCTTGGCGGCTTCATCAAGCTGCAGCCTGATTGGTGTTGGCAGGTGCAAGTTGCTTTGATAAAGGTAACTGGCATCTTTGCCATCAATTGCCGCTTGAATAGTATTAACAATACTTGAGTAAGCCACCCCAGCAATTGCAGCGCGATTACGATCAATACTCACTTGCCATTTGCTTTGCTGTGCGGGTAAATAAATATCCACATCTACAACATGCTCAGTTTGCTGAAAACGGCTCATTAAATCGTTAGCCGCTTGTTCGCGCAGCGCTGTGGTTGGCGCGTAAACTTCAGCCACAATCGGTGACCATACTGGTGGCCCTGGAGGCACTTCAACAATTTTGATATTGGCATTGTAAGCGACACCAATGGCTTGCAAAGGCTCTCTCACTGACATAGCAATATCATGACTGTTTCTATCACGTTCTGACTTTTCAACCAGATTGACTTGAATATCAGCCACTTCTTGGCTTTCACGTAAAAAGTAATGTCTCACTAGGCCGTTAAAATTCATTGGCGAGTGGGTGCCTGCGTACAACTGCAAGTGTTCAACTTCTTCAACAGTCGTCAGATAAAGTCCAAGCTCTTGTAGCAGTTTTTGATTTTGCTCAAACGGCGTGCCTTCAGGTAGATCAACAATCACCTGAAACTCCGATTTATTATCAAAAGGCAGCATTTTAAGCACAACGGCTTGCATGAAGGGTAATGACACTGCCAATGCGATTAACAGCGAAATGCCTAACGCCATAGCTTTACGCGCCTTACTGGCGTGTTCACCATCAAGAAATGGTTTCATGATGAAAGTGAAAAAGCTCAGTAATTTAGTTGAGGCTGTTTCTGTATGGGGTTGCTCATTTAGGTCACTGCTGGTGTTACCTCGGTGAGCTTTGGCATTAAGCCATTTATTACTCAGCCATGGGGTCATCACAAAAGCAATCAATAGCGAGATAAGCATGCCCATACTGGCATTGATGGGAATAGGGCTCATGTAAGGGCCCATTAAGCCAGAAACAAACGCCATTGGCAGTAATGCCGCAATAACGGTAAAGGTGGCCAAAATTGTCGGCCCGCCCACTTCATCCACAGCCTGTGGGATTAATTCTGTGAGCGGTTTATTACTCATCGCCATATGACGGTGAATGTTTTCTACCACAACAATGGCGTCATCCACTAAGATCCCAATTGAAAATATCAGTGCAAAAAGTGAAATACGGTTAAGGGTAAAGCCCCATGCCCATGAGGCAAATAATGTCAGTGCTAAGGTAATAATAATAGCGACGCCAACAATGGCTGATTCGCGGGCGCCCATAGTTAATAGCACCAATATCACCACTGCAGCGGTAGCAAAAATTAATTTAAATATCAGTGTGCTGGCTTTTTCGCCCGCGGTAGCGCCATAGTTACGGGAAACAGCGACATTGACGTTATCAGGAATAAGTAAGTTATCGAGTTTGGCAACTTTATCTGTAATTAAATTGGCAATATCTACCGCGTTTTCACCGGCTTGCTTACCAATAGCAATGGTTACAGCAGGGAATTGACCTTGCTGATTAGCATGCCAGACCTGCTGCTTTTGAATATCTCTTTTTAAGGTGATATCAGCAACATCGGCTAAATAAACCACCTTGGCGCTGGCAGGCTCAGTGATTGAGTTATTAGCGGGTATTACTTTGATAACCAGGTTTTTAAGATCGTCAACTGAGTCTAAAAACTGTCCAGTTTGAACCTTAATCTCTTGATTATTTTGGGTTAATGAACCTGTTGTTGAGACGGAATTATTACTGTTTAGCACTTGCTCAATTTGTTCAATCGTGACCCCAAAACTGTTTAGCTTACTAGGATCTAAGCGAACATTGGCAATAAGCTCATGCCTACCTTGAGAATATATCTCACGGGTGCCTGGGATACGTTTTAGTTCAGTTTCTAGTACCGTAGCGACTTTAGTGAGTTGCTCAGGGTTCATGGTGGGATCATCTGACCATAAGGTGAGACCAAAAATAGGTACGTCATCAATACCGCGAGGTTTTATCAGCGGCTCACCAATGCCTGCGGCTTGATTGAATTTATCAAGATTAGAATAAATTTTATTGTATAAATCGACAACAGCTTGTTCTCGAGCAATGCCCACTTTGAAGATGGCAATGATTAAGGCGCCGTCAGGCTGTGAGAATGAATAAAGGGTATCAACACCTTTAATTTCTGAAATAATTTTTTCGGCAGGTAAGGTAACCTGATTAGCGACTTGCGTAGGACTTGCACCTGGATAGGGGATAAACACATCAGCAAAGGTGACATCAATTTGCGGCTCTTCTTCTTTAGGGGTTATGAGTACCGCAAATAAGCCGAGTAGTAATGCCAAAATAGCCAGTAAAGGGGTGATAGCACTGGTTTGAAAGTTCTTAGCAATGGTGCCAGAAATACCTAAACGAGGTTCTGAATTAGCCATGAACTACTCCTTACTTTGGTTAGCTGCGCGCAGTAACACGTAGCGACTGGCGTTAAGGATAATTTCATCACCTTTATCAAGACCTGATAACACTTCAACGGTTTGCTGTTGCTTGTCAATTTTTCCGAGGCGAATTTGTGTTAACAAGGTGTGCTGACCCACTTTTCGGTACACGCCATCCAGATCATTGACCTGATAAAGAGCACTTAAGGGAATAATGACCACGTTGCTGGTTTTAACGGGTACCGCGATTTTAACCCATTGGCCGGTGAGTGCTTGAGGATGACTAAAGTTAATTCTTACTTGATGCTGATGACTGTTGGCATCGGCAAATTGGTAAACATTGATATCGTTGCTGATAACTTTTTCACCATTGGTTAAGGTTAATTCAAGCTGCTTAGCCGCTTGCAGGTTGGCTAAGTAACGCGAGGGAACATTAAAAGTGGCACGTAACTCTCGGGTATCAAAACCGGAAAATAATGGCTGACCGTATGAAATGGTTTCACCGAGTTCAATAAAGCGTTCAGTCACTCGGCCTTCAAATGGCGCAGAAACCACAGTGTAATTTAAACTTTGTTTTGCTTTATTAAGCTGAGCTTTTGCCGCGGATACCGCTTGCTTACTGGATTTGGCATTGGCGGTCGCTTCATCCATTTGCCCTTGAGATATGGCACCTTGAGGAAACAGCGCCGCATAACGAGTCAGTGTCGCTTGTGCTTCAAAGTTCATGGCTTCTGAACTGGCAAGCTGAGCCTCTGCCGCATTAAATTCTGCGGTCTGCTCATCACTGGTAATTTCAAGTAAAGACGCGCCCGCGGTGACCACATCATTGACATCATAATTGACCTGAATAATGCGCCCTGAGGTTTGTGCTGAAACGGTAGCGGCTTTAATCGCTTCCACTTGTCCATCAATGATTATTGATGAAACAGACTCTGTTTCAGTGACTGTTAGGGTATCAAAAGCTTTATCGGTTTTTAGTTTGTCTGTATCAGCTATAGCGCTATAGCTAACAATAGCCAGCAAAGTAGGTATTACTGCACTAAATAAAGATAAGCGTTTGTGAAAGGTTGCCATGTTCCACCTCAAAAATTTGTTTATGAGAAAATTCTAATGGACTTTAGTATTAAGCGCAATTTATTTATGAGAAAAATCTAATGAAAGTATAGCAGATATAAAAAAACCACCGATGGATCATCGATGGTTTTAAATTAATAATCGTTTTAGTTAGGCATTTTAAGCTTTGCTATAACGATTTAACTAATTAAGTTAACTATCTTTTTAGTTAAATATTAGCTTAAAAAGTGTAGTTATACTGGATTGAGAAGTAATTCGCACCAGATTCAGTGTATGCATCTATCGGTAATAAAATCGCATTTTTTTCTTCAACATGAACCTTTTCGCCAACGACCAGTGTGTAACCGAAGTCGATGCTTGATTTTTCGCTGAAGTTATAGCTAAAGCCCGCTGAATACCAAATACGGTCAGAATCAGGAATTGATAGTGATGATTGTTCATCAACGACTCCTTTATCACTTGCAATACCAGCACGTACTGTCCAGCGGTCATTGATATCGTAAGTCGCACCTAAGCTTAAGAACCAAGAATCTTTCCAATGATAATCTTTAAGGATTTGCTCTGGTGAGCTAGGGTTTTCAAGAGTAATACTGTCAAACGAGCTCCACTGAGACCACTGCGCGGTATAGTGAATTGCAAATTTTTCAGTTAGCTGATGGTAACCTGCAAGTTGTGCGATATCTGCTAATGGGATATTAATATCTTCGAATTCGGTACCCAAATACATAATGTCGCCGCTTGCTTGCATTTCAGGGCTAATACGGTAGCTTAAACCTAAACGATGATTTTCGTTGATTTCGTATGCTAAACCAACGATACCACCCACAGCCCAGCCGTCTGCTTCAACTTCAACTAACGACCCACGTGATAGCTTACCTGAGCCTTGAATAAGATCGATACCTAAACCTAAACTTAATGCATCATTAATACGATAAGACATGCTCGCATTTAGGTTGATGGTAGCTACTTCAGTGTTTCCTAATAAATCAACTGGGCTAATGGTACCTTCAACCTCTGTTAGAGGTGTTAAATCTGCGCCAGTGCCGAAGTTACTGAAAGCGGCAAAACCAAAGGCGAACTGCTCATTTACAGGGTTGATATAGTAAGCGTTAGGAATGAATTTCCCTTCAGCAGCGTTATCAATTGAGCCTAAGTCTTGACCTAAGAATTGCGCGTCTGTGACTTCAACGTTTACGTCGGCATAGGTAGCACCAATAGAAAGCGCTTTTTCATCAAATAATGCCATTGCCGCTGGGTTGCGAGCCAATACTGAAGCGTTATCTGCGATGATGGCATCCCCCGCCATTGCGCGGCCTAAACCGGTTGCAGACTGGCTGTTGAGTTGAAAACCCGCTGCGAATGTTTGAGTACTTGCTAAAGCTACAGCTGCTGCCAGTAGTGTCTTGTTGAATTTAGTCATAATTATTGCTCATCTTTATTGTCGCATATGCATGAATACTGCATGTGTTCATATCACTGCCACTTATATTTGAGCGCATCTTAGGTAACACAAGTAAGCTATACAACTCCGACCAGTGACTTTTGGTGTTGAATTTTTGTTAATAATTTGAGCTGTTAAATATAATTGTGAGAAGGTCTTACAAACCTTTGTGGGAGTTAACGCTGTAATTTCAGTGGTTTGAGTTTGATTTTATAATGATAACTTTGTTAGGTTGCTGTAATTAAGAATTGTGACTAGGGCTGCTTTTTAGCTAACATCTGTACGCTGAGTTTAGAATCTTTACTCTAGAAATGAGCCAGCCGACTAATTGTTGTTAACGAAAAAGTCGGCAGGTGTTTACTAAGGGTTAACCTTGTAAAGCACTAAAGTGACTGGCGAAAGGCTTTGAATGAGGCCACCGTCTCTGTGCTTGCAGGAAATAGCTTACTGACTAAGATACCTGCCAATGAGGCGAGCAAAAATCCAGGGACTATTTCGTACAAGTCAAAAATACCACCAGAGAGTTGTTTCCAGACCACCACGGTCACCGCACCGACAACAATTGTTGCTACAGCGCCGTTACGACTATATTGCTGCCAAAATAGTGATAGTAATACCACAGGGCCAAATGCTGCGCCAAAGCCTGCCCATGCGTAGCTCACTAACCCTAGGACACTGCTTTCAGGATTAAGTGCAATGACTGCGGCCACAATAGCAATGGCGATAACCCCCAAACGGCCCACGAGCATTAACTCTTTATTACTCGCATCGGGTTTAATCCATTTGCGATAAAAGTCTTCAGTTATTACGCTTGAACAAACCAAAAGCTGTGAATCAATGGTGCTCATGATCGCTGATAAAATTGCTGCAATTAACAAGCCGCCAACCCATGGATTAAACGCAGCATGGGCAAGGTGAATAAATACAGTTTCTGGGTTATCTAGGGGAGTGTCGGCAAAATACAAGGTACCAGCGATACCCGTTGCCAATGCACCAATCAGAGAAATACCCATCCAGCTCATAGCAATGCGACGAGATAACTTAATGTCTTTAGCGCTGCCAATGGCCATAAAGCGAGATAGAATATGTGGCTGGCCAAAATAGCCTAAACCCCAAGCCAGTAATGACACTAAGCCGATGACTGTGGTGTTTTCACTGACAAACGACAGCATGGCAGGGTCAAGTTGCTGCAGGTTTTCTTGAGTCTCAGGTTGGCTGAAGATGGCTACAGGTACAATAAGTAAGGCCACTAACATTAAACAGCCTTGGAAAAAGTCAGTCCAACTGACGGCAAAGAAACCGCCTACAAAAGTGTAAGAAACGATGATTACTGAACCTATAATGAGTGCTAAGGTGTAATCAAGGCCAAATACTTTTTCAAATAATATTGCGCCGCCAACCATACCTGATGAGGTATAAAAGGTGAAAAAGACTAAGATGGTGACCGCAGCAACCATTTTTAATACGCCTTGGTTATCATGAAAGCGATTTTCAAAAAAGTCAGGTAATGTCAGCGAGTTGTCAGCCAGTTCAGTGTAAATACGTAAACGTTTGGCGACAAAAAGCCAGTTGAGCCAGGCACCAAATATCAGTCCAAAACCAATCCAAGCTTCACCTAAGCCGCCTAAATACACTGCACCAGGTAAGCCAAGTAATAACCAACCTGACATATCTGATGCACCAACACTTAAGGCGGTGACAGCAGGGCCCATTTTTCGGCCACCCAGAATATAGTCGTCAACGGTATCTGTTTTACGATAAGCCCAGTAGCCAATCCCCATCATTAACGCGAGGTAGCCGATAAAAGTGATTAGAATGGGGGTTTCTATGGTCATGATACTTCCGTATTTTTATTATTGTGGCGCATATGCTAGCAGATGTATGAGCCAGTGCACAATTTGGGAAGTAAATTTGATGTGATAACAAGCACTCAATAAGTTTACATTGACTGCTTATTATCTAATTGATAGGAGATGGTTACAGGTTGTGACTATAACTAGATAAAGGTTTGCTCTATTTCAGATTTAACAAACTGTAAATCAGTATCTTGCTCTGCAACTAACATCATGAATGCCCCAGCTGTTTGAAAGCCCAAGCCCTGATAGTGTTGATCTGCAAAAGCTTCTTCGGTGACCATTCTATTTTCAGCCGGGACAATAAAGAGGGTGACTTTACCGTCTTTACCTTCCATCACTAAGTGCAAGCTTTTAACTCCTTGAAAGTCACAATAGGAGGTATAAAACACTTTTCCGGGCTGTTGAATGAATTTGGCGTTTTCTAAACCGCCAATACCAGCCAGTTTAAAATTAACATCTTCAAAGCCAACATTTTGATCAACCAGCATTGATTTGGGTTCATGGTATACATGAGCGAGCGCATGCTCAGCTAAGTCAACGGGGGCAAATTTTAACATGCTAAAACTTAAACCGATGACTAATGCCACGGAGGCAGCCATAGCCATTAAATAACGAGTATGCTTTTTTTGCTCCTGATGTTTATTCAGTTGCTGACGTAATAATAATTTATCTGCTAAATCATTAGGCACATCAATATTAAGCGCATGGGTAAGCTTACTGTCTAATGTTTTTAATTCACTGACTAACTTTGCATCAGACTCAGACGCAGCAATTTGTGCCAAGAAATCTTCATCTTGGCTGTTGGGGTCGTCATAGGCATGGCGACGAAATTGTAGATCATCCATTTGATTGACCTCTAACTTCAGGAGACTCTAAAGCGTCTTTTAATTGATTACGGGCACGAAATAATCGCGTCATGACGGTGTTTCTATTAAGTTCAAGCAACTCTGCAATTTCTTCACCACTAAAACCGCCAATGAGTTGCAGCAGTAATGGCTCTCGATATTCAATCTCTAATAAGCCGATCTGTTTACGTAGCCAATATTGCTCTGTTTGCTCTTCGGTAGTGGAAGACTTTTGGTCTTCAAGCAACTCTTGCTCTACATCACTGTAGTCAAACTGCTTACGTTCAAATCGACGGGCATTCTCTCGGCGCAAGATAGTGATCAGCCATGCTTTAGCTGCTTTGTCATCTTTTAAAGAGTCAAGCGCACGCCATGCACGTAAAAAGGTTTCTTGAGTGACGTCTTCAGCAACATGTTTATCGCCGATAAGCCAATAGGCATATCGGAAGATATCTGCGTGAAGTGCCCGGACGAGGCTGTCGTATCGTCGCTGTTTAGTTAACATGTCAGATATGACCGTGGGTTCGGACTTTTTATTTCGCAAGCTATCAAACATTTTTATCTTTTTGTTAAAAATATTATGTTCGATAGCTTAAAAGGTTACTGATGAATAGCAAGTATAATTATGCTTGCTATTCAATCAGTTTATTCGTTAAGGGTTTAACGAACTCAGTGCAGATGGGGAGTTTACTGCAGAATTATGACTGTAACTCTCAATGGCTTTTAATAAAGCAGCTTTATCAACAAATGTTGAAGATTGGCTGTATTTAGCCTGCTGTAATTGATGAGTTGCTTGAGCTAGCGCAGTTGATAACTGGCTAATATCAGCCAAGTTCATTGGTTTGTTTAGTAATGTAGAAAAATGCTGCTGCAGTAATGTAATGACTTGAGATACATCATTTTTATCACAGGCGAGGCTGATGACTTTGATGCTCACTCGAGCAGAGGAGGACTGAACATCAACATTTTCAGAGGTAACTGTTAGCGACTTTTGCTTACGGGCGTTTAACCACAGGGCGATTGTGATAAGCCATAATGCGGCAAATAGCAGTGTTAACCAAGGCCAAAAACCAGGATTATTGCTGGGCTGTGTAACCTCAGGTGTAATTGGCGTTGGTGCTTGTTCTGGATTAGCCGCAATGGTCACTGTTCTTGCTGGAATGGTGGTAAATTGCTGCTGACGTAGCTGCGAGTTCCACCACGGAATTGTAATTTCAGGAAGGGTAAATGTTCCAGCTTTGGTTGGCACGATAGCAGTGGTAAGGCTGTACTGAGCCACTACATGGTTTTCTCTAAGTACAGTTTGTCTAACTGGTTTTTCTGGATATGATTTCAGCGCACTTGGCATAGCTAATTCAATGTCAGGCAGGCTATTACTGTCAGCATTAGATGCGATGATATTAATGGTGCGGGTGATTGGGCTACCCACTTCAAATTCACTGCTGTCTTCAGGCCACACTTCTTTAGCGATTAATAAATCACTGACGAGCCAATCACCTTGATAGCTGTCAGGTATGGGTTTAATTACGATTTCAGTATCTTCAGCAGCAGCTTGCATCGGACGGCTTTCATTAAAGCCAAACATGCCGCCACGTCGTGGTGCTTCAACTAAAATATCACCTGAAAAACTCGCACCTTTAATGGCGAGTTTACCTGGAGTATCGGCAATCATGGCATAGGTTCGCTCAATTACGCGAAAACGGCGGCCATTAACCACTTCAACACTGTCTTGATCTTCGCCAAGCTGCTTGATCTCAGCACCTGATATTTCTGGGGCGCTAATGACACCACGCTGTAATTCAGCAGCTAAAAATAGCTTAACTTTATAGGTAATTAATTGGCCCACATAAGCTTCTTGAGTGCTAACTTCGCCTTCCACAAACAAATTGCGCATTTGCTGAGGCTGGGAGCCAGCATCTAAAACCGTTAACTCGATGGGATTAGATTGAATACCTTCCATAGTAAAGGCAGGAATAGTCACAGTGCCGCTATTTTTAGCCGATAATAATACTTGCCAGCGGGTTTCTTTACTGGAGTTGAAGTTAACGATTTGCGTGCTTCGTCCCACGCTAGTGCGGCCGACAACAAAGTCTTTTAGCAATATTGAGGTGTCTAATGAGCCTGCATTAACATCATCATCTGCGGTGACGTTTAATACAAAATACTCACCTTGCATGACGGGGTTACGGTCCACCGTTGCTTGAATGTTAGTGACCGCGAGTGCTTGCCCTGTAAAAAGAATAGCGACTAGGGCTAAAATGATTCTGTTTACCACTGTTGTTTATCCTTAGGAAGTTGGCCGTTTTGACGACGCTTTTGATATTCCAATAGCATTTTGTTTCTAATTAATACTTGTGGATCTTCACTGACTGCGCGAAGTGCTCTTTCTAAATCTGCTGGCAGCGGCTCTTCAGATAAAGCCGATGAGGCCACTGGTGTGCCAGACTCAGATTCTGGCTGTTGTTCTGATGTTTCAGCAGCTTGAGCTTGTTGTTGAGTCTTGTCTTGTTGCTCAGCAGTTTCAGGCTCAGCTTGAGCTTGGTTATCTTGACTGTTAGCTTGCATTTCAGCTTCATTATTATCGGCTTGTTGCTCATTTTGTTGAGATGAAGCTGATGAACTTTCGTCAGCCTCATTGGGGCTGTCATCTTGTTGAGAGTCACTAGATTGCTGATCCTGCTGAGAATCATTCGCAGATTGATCTTCTTGTGACGGGTCATTTTGAGACTGCTGCTGTTGAGATTGCTCAGAGCTAGACTCATCACTTTGAGATTGATCTTGCTGTGATTGATCTCCTTGAGATTGATCATTTGATGACTGCTCATCATTTGGCTTCTGGTCAGATGATTGGTTGTCATCACTTTGCTGATCCTGCTCCGACTGTTGCTCTTGTTGCTGCTTCATTTGCTCAGCCAAAGCGAGGTTTTTCTCGGCCTGAGGGAAATCTGCTTGTTGAGTTAATGCTTGCTTATAACGCTTTATCGCCTCATCAATTTTATTGAGCTGCAGTAAACTATTGGCTTGATTATATAAACCATTGGCAGAGTCATCTTGCTCAAAACCGCTTAAGGCATTTTCATAGTTACCAGCCTTATATTGGGCGCTAGCTTGCCATTGAGGTATGTCAAATTGCTCGGCAGCTTTAGAATAGTCTTCTGCTGATTGAGCCTGATTAAATTGCTCTAAGGCTTGTTGATCGGCGGTTTGCCATAAATCATCCCAGCTATTAGCTGAAGCAGGAGTTGGCTGCATCAATAAGCCTAGCGTGAGGACACTCACCATAGGCAGTACTGTAAACCTAAAACTCAGCAGTACTGGAATAATCAACAGGAGGGCAATATAAGGGCCTAAATCTTGCCAAGCTTCACCTTCAAGTTCGGTGGCTTTTGCATTACCATCATTAGCAAGCCATGCTTCGAGTTGGCCCAGTGCAGCGCCGTCTGCCCGTGCTGGTAACATTAAACCGCCAGTGGGAGTAACCAATTTATCAAGCAATGAAAAGTCAGTTTTATCAACCACGATCTCACCGGCATTATCGCGCATGAGCTGACCATCTGGCAGCTGTATTGCTGCGCCTTGTTGGCTACCAAATGCCATCACCGATACTCGATATCGACTGCCATCCAGCGCTTTTGCTGCCTGCGCATATTGGGCTGCATTAACACCATCGGTCATCACAATAATATCACCGCTGATATGCCCGCCTTGACCTAATAACTGTTGGGCAAGGGTAAGGGCGGCGGCTAAATCTGAGCCTCTAACGGGCATAATGTCCGGGCTTAAGGTTGGGAGCAGATTTAATAGGGTAGAGCTATCACGGGTTAACGGACTAATAGTAAATGCATCTCCCGCAAAAGCGATTAACCCAGTTTCACCTTCTTTTAAATTGGTTAAAAAATCGGTGGCTCGATATTTGGCCTGGGATAGTCGATTAGGTTTTTGATCGGTTGCATACATGGATAAAGACATATCCATTACCAGTACACGCCCTTGCTCGCTGGCATACACAGGCAAGCTTTGTTTATTAATGGCAGGGCCTGATATGGCAACCACAGCAATAAACCAACACAGCATTAATAGCCATTTAGGTTGTTTTTTTATTTGTGCGGATTCACTGATCAAGGTGCTGGCAAGATGAGGGGCTATGTAGTGTTGCCATGCAGCGTTATTTTTAGTTTGACGCCACAGAAACAGCCCGATAATCGTTAATGGAATTAATGCCAAAAACCATTCAGGACGGATAAAATGCAAGCTCATTATTTATCCTCCTTGTTATAACTGGAATTTACTCTTTGGGAAAGGTTCATTTGACCACGTAAGCTAATAGCTAAACTGACTAATAAAGCTAAAAATAGCGGCCAGTAAAATAACTCGCTTTGGGGGCGGTAGGTTAATTGGTCGCGACTGACTGGCTCTAATTCATCAATTTTTTGATAAATTTCTTCTAGCTCTTCGCTATTACGGGCTCTAAAGTAATGACCATTGGTCATTTCTGCAAGCTGTTGTAATTGCGCTTCATCAAGATCTGCTGACGGGTTTACTTTTTCAGTGCCGAAAATACTGCGTCTTTCCAGTATTTCAGCGCCAACACCGACGGTATAAATAGTGACATTGCGTTCTGCAGCGATGCGAGCTGCCACTTCAGGTTCTATGTTACCTGCGTTATTTGAACCATCGGTGAGTAAAATGAGCACTCGGTTACTGTCGTTAACGTTATCAAAGCGTCTCACCGCCAATGCAATTGATTCACCAATGGCGGTTTGTTTGCCCACTAGGCCAATTTGACTATCGGCGAGGAACTTTGCCACCGAGCGTCTATCTTGGGTCAGTGGCGCTTGTAAATAGGCGTGATCGGCAAATAAAATTAACCCAAGGCGATCACCATTACGGCGTTCGATAAAGTCGCCAATCACATGTTTAATAAGGGTCAATCTATCAACCGTTTTGCCTTCAACAACCATGTCTTCAATTTGCATACTGCCGGATAAATCGACTGCCAGCATTAAGTCGCGCCCTTCAGATGGCAGCTCTATAGGCTCGCCTAACCATTGGGGCCTGACAAGTGCGCACAATAAACATGCCCACATTAACCAATACAATTTACGGGATGGTTTGTCAGCATGGCTTGATATGACCTGATCAGCATTAGCGATGCCAGGAAGTTGCAGGTGACCGCCATTATTTTTTGAAACGCGCTTTGGTTTTAACAGCCAAGGTAATGGCAATAAAAGCAATAACCACGGCCATGCTATAGAGAACATGATGCCTCCTGTGGACTATTTGCTTGAGTATTTGCGCTGTTAGCGTTGCTTTTGATGGCATTAAGGGGCGCAAAGCGAGCTTTTTTAGTTAACCAAGACTTGGCTAACTTAAATAACTGCTGCTTTTCAGCTGCATTTAAGCCACAAGCTTGATAACGCTTGGCTAATAACAAGCCAATTTGGCCTTGCTCTGCTTGCGGTAACCTTAGCTCAAGCCATTTGAACCATTGGTCGCCATCAAGTTGTGCAAAATCCTGTCTGGGTAAATAACTCAAGGCAGTTCGTTTTAGTAAGCTATTAATCTGGCTTGGGTATTGACTGTCATTTATATCAAGTTGCTGTAGTTGCGCTAATGCGGCCTTTCTCGGGGCGTGATATTTGGCACGTTTTCGCAGCTTGATGAAAGTGATGACACCAGCCGCGATAATGATAATCGTCACTAGCCAATAACCGGGGGCAATGGGCAATTGTGATATTGGCTGCGGCAGCACGATATCTTCCATTTGCATTAATGCAGGGTTGATTTGAGGAGCATTCATTTAACGTAATAGTTCCAATTGATCGCTAAGACTCTTACCTGCATCGATAAAGCGGGTTTGAACTTTGAGCATTTTCATTAATTCAATAAATTGCTGTTGGCGAGCTAACTGCTCGTTTAACCAAACATCGTAACTATGGCGAGTTAAGGTAAGTTGTTGCTTACCATCACGCACAGGCAGTGAAAATCGCTTCGGTAACGCTAATGTGCCTTGTCGCAATGGATCGCTAATCACAAAGGCGCCTACATCACAATGGCGCTTAAGTTCGGTTAGCGCTGCTAAACATTCTTGGCTAAAGTGCTGACCATCGGTAATTATCCATACCAGTGAGCCGGGTTTAGCGATGCGCTGTAATCGCTGGCAAGCCCGCAGAATATGTTGGGGATCTTGTGGTAATTCATCAAAGTGATTTAATTGGTTTTGATGCACTTTGATTAATGCTGATGTGAGCTGCAAAATACCTTGTCGACGGCTGCGAGGTTTTAGCTCCACATGTTCGGTTTCACTGGCAATCAATGCGCCTAAACGGTCACCATGGTTAATGGCGTTCCAGCCTAGGGTTGCTGCAACATGGGCGGCTTGCACTGATTGCAAAAGTAAACTTGAGCCAAAAAATAAGCTATGGCTTAGGTCGACCAACAAGATAATGGGTCGTTCACGTTCTTCAACAAATAATTTGGTGTGCGCTTTACCGGTTCTGGCCGTCACGCGCCAGTCAATGGTGCGCACGTCATCACCATTTTGATAATGACGCACCTCAGCAAACTCCATACCACGACCTTTTATTAGGCTGCTTCTATGGCCCGCAAGGCTGGCTTTTGCACGGCTACGTTTTTCAGGCATTGCACGGGCAATACTCTGACAACTTATTAGCTCTTGCTCATTAAGGTTGACGCCATTACTAAATAGCGGCAACTCTTTTTCAATTGACATAGCGGTTACTGACATAGTGGCTATAACTCAACATTAAGGTACAGCCACTTGGCTTAAAATATGATTTATGACGTGATCTGCACTAATCCCTTCTGCCTGTGCCTGATAACTCAACAGTAGACGGTGGCGTAAAACATTAGGCGCCACAGCTTGAATATCTTCAGGTGAGACAAAATCGCGTTGATGTAACCAGGCTCTGGCTCGCGCGCAGCGCTCTAATGAAATTGAAGCGCGGGGACTCACGCCGTATTCAAGCCACTTGGCTAGTTCTGGGCTATAACGCTCTGGCTGACGAGTGGCCATAATAATTTCTACGATATAGCTTTCAAGGGGCTCAGCTAAGTACAGTTCCATCGCTTGTTCACGGGCAGAAAATACATCTGCTTGTACCACAGGCTCGATGGTCGGTAACTGATGAGTCAGTGCTTCGTTACGAGACTGACGCAAAATCTGACGCTCGGTATCGGCACTTGGGTAATCTAAATTTAAGTGCATTAAGAAGCGATCTAATTGCGCTTCAGGTAGCGGGTAAGTCCCTTCGTTTTCAAGTGGGTTTTGGGTTGCCATCACTAAAAAGAGTTTTGGCAGCGGGTAACTGTGTTTACCTACGGTCACTTGTCCTTCAGCCATTGCTTCAAGTAATGCGGATTGTACCTTCGCTGGAGCGCGGTTAATTTCATCGGCAAGGATTAAGTTATGGAAAATCGGCCCCGCTTCAAATTCAAAGGTACCCGTTTGAGCGCGATAGATATCGGTGCCGGTCAAATCCGCTGGTAATAAATCAGGCGTGAACTGGATGCGATGAAAGTCGCCTTCAACGCCATCACATAATGCTTTTACTGCACGGGTTTTGGCTAAACCTGGAGGGCCTTCAACCAGTAAATGACCATCGGCAATAAGTGCGATGAGCATATTTTCAGTTAAAACCGGTTGTCCCAAAATGACATTATCTAAATAAGCGCGTAAAGAATGAAATCGACTCAAAGGCATGATGATACTCAAATTTATTGTCTAAAAAACGTTATCTAATTCACTCTATGTTAATGAATTTTATTGGCCTTTGGCTAGTAGCATTAACAGAATTTCATTTTTATTTATTCGTGGTGTTCATTAGCTGCAACTAAAGGTGCGTTAGCTAGCTTTAATCGATACTTAAATATATTAATAAAGCTAATGCTCTAAAGTTTAACCTTCTGTATTTAATATATAAATCTCAATTGGGTTGTTAATTTTGTTGGAAATTGTCAGGTTATTTTCATACGGGTGTTTTAAACTTGCTAATTAAAAGTTAGAATCAGATCACACTTTTATGGTCAGACCAGATAACGCTGACAAAATGGATTTTCACTGAAAAGCCTATAAAGGCTAAACAATTAAAAGAGGGTGAACAATGAGTGATAGACAACAAGTAACCAATGCCCGCGGCGAGCGCATTGCAATTGTAGCGGGTTTACGAACGCCTTTTGCCAAACAAGCCACCGCATTTCATGGCGTTTCAGCTTTAGATATGGGCAAAATGGTGGTTAATGAATTGCTTTCTCGCTCAGAGTTAGACCCAAAAACCATTGAGCAATTAGTTTATGGTCAAGTTGTGCAAATGCCTGCTGCGCCAAATATTGCTCGTGAAATCGTATTAGGCACTGGCATGGATGTATCAACGGATGCTTACAGTGTCACTCGTGCTTGTGCGACAAGTTTTCAATCGGCAGTGAATGTGGCTGAGTCAATCATGACTGGTAATGTTGAAATTGGTATTGCTGGCGGCGCAGATTCATCTTCTGTTTTACCGATTGGCGTGTCAAAAAAGCTGGCTCATGCGCTAGTGGACTTAAATAAGGCCCGTACCTTTAAACAAAAATTTGCCATTGCACGTCGTTTGGGTTTAAAAGACTTAATGCCGGTACCGCCAGCGGTTGCAGAATATTCTACCGGTTTGTCAATGGGGCAAACGGCTGAGCAAATGGCTAAGACCTATTCAATTAGCCGCGCCGATCAAGATGCACTGGCTCATCGCTCACATACTCTGGCAACAGAAACTTGGAACTCAGGTAATTTACGCGATGAAGTGATGACGGCTCATGTGCCTCCTTATAAGCAGTTTATTGATCGTGATAACAACATTCGTGAAAACTCAGTTTTAGAGTCTTACGCGAAATTACGTCCAGCTTTTGATCGCAAACATGGTTCAGTTACCGCAGCCAACAGTACGCCGCTAACTGATGGCGCATCAGCAATTATCTTAATGAGTGAAGGCCGTGCCAAAGCATTAGGTTATCAGCCTATTGGTTACATTAAGAGCTATGCCTTTACTGCCATTGATGTTTGGCAAGATATGTTAATGGGGCCATCTTATGCTACGCCGCTAGCACTAAAGCGTGCTGGTATGCAGTTAGAAGATTTAACCTTAATTGAAATGCATGAAGCATTTGCAGCGCAAACCTTAGCCAACATGCAAATGTTTGGCTCTAAAAAGTTTGCTGCAGAAAAGTTAGGCCAAAATCGTGCGATTGGTGAAATCGATATGAGTAAATTTAACGTACTAGGTGGTTCATTAGCTTATGGGCATCCATTTGCGGCTACGGGTACGCGTTTGATCACTCAAGTATGTCGTGAACTTAAACGCCGTGGTGGTGGAACCGGTTTAGCCACAGCCTGCGCAGCAGGTGGTCTTGGCGCTGCAATGATAGTAGAAGTGGAGTAATTCTGATGGAAAAGACATTTAATTTACAACGCCGTGAAGACGGTATTGCGGTTTTGACTATGGATGTTCCTGGTGAAACCATGAACACCTTAAAAGCAGAATTTGGCCCAGAAATTAGTGACATTCTTACCGAGATAAAAACTGACGCTAGCATTAAAGGTTTAGTGATTATTTCAGGAAAATCTGACTCTTTTGTTGCTGGCGCTGACATCACCATGTTAGATGCCTGTACCAGTGTTGCTGCTGCCAAAGAACTATCACAACAAGGGCATGTGGTATTTAATGAATTAGAAAACCTCACTATACCGGTTGTTGCTGCTATTAACGGTGCCTGCTTAGGTGGTGGATTAGAGCTAGCGCTAGCGTGTCATTTGCGTGTGTGCAGCGACAGTAAGAAAACTATTATGGGTGTGCCTGAAGTTCAACTTGGGTTATTACCAGGTGGCGGGGGAACCCAACGTTTACCAAGAAAAGTCGGTATTACTACAGCGCTCGATATGATGCTAACAGGTAAGCAGCTGCGTCCGAAACAAGCACTGAAAATAGCCTTGGTTGATGACGTTGTCCCAGAGTCTATTTTGCTTGAGACTGCAGTTGCCATGGCAAAAAAAGGCAAGTCTGCTGCTAAAGTGGTTAAAAAGTCTGCTTTAAACAAGTTGCTTGAATCAACCAGTACGACTCGTGACATTATTTTTGAGCAAGCCGCTAAACAAGTGATGAAGAAAACCCAGGGTAATTATCCAGCTCCTGCTAAAATCATTGATTGTGTTAAGCAGGGTATGAATAAAGGCATGATCAAAGGCTTAGAAGTTGAAGCAAGTCATTTTGCTGAACTTATTATGTCACCAGAGTCAGAAGCGCTTCGTAGTATATTCCTTGCAACCACAGAAATGAAAAAAGAAACCGGTGCAGAAGGGGGCAAACCTCGCAAAGTGAACAAGGCACTGGTTATTGGTGGTGGCTTAATGGGTGGCGGAATAGCCTCTGTGACGACAACCAAAGCTAAAATTCCTGCTCGTGTTAAAGATATCAATGAAACCGGCTTAAGTAATGCGTTGGCTTATGCTTATAAGTTGTTAGCCAAAGGCGTTAAGCGCCGTCATATGACTCCGGCAGTTAGAGATAATCTAATGGCGTTAATGACGACAACCACTGAATATAGCGGCGTAAAAGATGCTGATATCGTAGTAGAAGCAGTATTTGAAGATTTAGCATTAAAACATCAAATGGTGAAAGATGTAGAACGTGAATGTCATGAAAATACTATCTTTGCATCTAACACATCTTCATTACCAATCAGCCAAATTGCCGAAGCGGCCAGTCGACCTGAAAATGTGATTGGTCTGCATTATTTCTCGCCAGTTGAGAAAATGCCGTTAGTGGAAGTGATTGCGCACAAGAAAACCTCTCCAGAAACCATTGCTACGACAGTGGCCTTTGCTCGTAAGCAAGGTAAGACACCGATTGTTGTTCAAGACGGAGCCGGTTTTTATGTAAATCGTATTTTAGCCTTATACATGAATGAAGCTGCGCAAGTGCTTCTTGAAGGGCAAAAAATTGAATTTTTAGATAAAGCGTTAGTTAAGTTTGGTTTCCCTGTAGGACCTATTACTTTGCTAGACGAGGTAGGTATTGATGTTGGTGCTAAGATCGCGCCGATCTTAACTAAAGAACTGGGTGAGCGCTTTGAAGCTCCAAGTGCATTTGATAAGTTACTTGCAGATGACCGTAAAGGCCGTAAAAACGGCAAAGGTTTTTACCAATACGGCAACAAGAAAAACAAAGCTAAGCTAGTGGATGAAAGTGTATATCAAGTACTAGGCATTAATAATCAGTTAAGTGGTAGTGAAATCGATATTGCTATGCGTTGTGTTGTGCAGATGCTAAACGAAGCTGTTCGTTGTTTAGATGAAGGCATTATTGCCAATGCAAGAGACGGTGATATCGGTGCTATTTTTGGAATTGGTTTTCCGCCATTCTTAGGCGGTCCTTTCCGTTATATGGATACCATGGGGATCAATAATCTAGTGTCAAAATTACGTCAGTATCAGCAATTACATGGCGAAAGATTTGCCCCTTGTGAAAGATTAGTCAAAATGGCTGATGAGGGAGCGAGTTTTTATTAGTCTAAACTAAGACTTTAAGGATTACACATTTAACAAAGCGGCAACATGATGCCGCTTTTTCATTCTAAAGTGGCAGAGATTTGCCTGTTTTATGTACGCTGCGGAATATTTTGACTGTGGCTCAATAAAAAATCCCCATAGCTTTGAGTATTTGGCTTGGTTATAATGTGACCAAAGCTAGCATTGAACACAAAAACTTAATGCTTCGAGCTTAAGAAATGATGTTAACTGAATGAATTGTAGAGGTTTCAGTGGTATTTCTAGTGTTTATTATTTCAATCTTATCGTCGATTTATCTTGGCAATTGTGCTTTTGCTCAAGGTATGGCAGTAAAAAGATGGTCATTTGCCGGTTTGTTGATGGGCCCTCTGGCTTACCCATTGTTCAACAGTCATAAATATTTATTAACCCGTAAACTAGCGGTTAGTAATGAACAGCAACAATACTTTTAGCAAATTCCGCGTATTAAAAAGGGAGCTAATGCTCCCTTTTTCTTTGCCTGTAAAATATCACTACAAGACTTAGTTCCACCATGCTTTAGCTGGGATGACCTCTAGATGCTCAAGGCCTTCAGGTAATTTAACTTTCTTACGTTGCGGCTGTGCAATTCCTAGTGCTTTTAATAAAGAGTTAAACATAATTTTATCTCCTTAAGCGATGCTTGAATTGGTGTATTTAATATAAGGGCTGCTGGCTAGTTGAGTACCCGTTTCTGAATACTTGATATATGGGCTGCTGGCTAGTTGAGTACCCGTTTCTGAATACTTGATATATGGGCTGCTAGCTAGTTGGGTACCCGTTTCTGAATACTTGATATAAGGGCTGCTAGCTAGTTGGGTACCCGTTTCTGAATACTTGATATAAGGGCTGCTAGCTAGTTGAGTACCAGTCTCTGAATACTTGATATAAGGGCTGCTAGCTAGTTGGGTACCCGTTTCTGAATACTTGATATATGGGCTGCTAGCTAGTTGGGTACTCGTTTCTGAATACTTGATATATGGGCTGCTAGCTAGTTGGGTACCAGCCTCTGAATACTTGATATACGGGCTGCTGGCTAGCTGAGTACCCGTTTCTGAATACTTGATGTAAGGGCTGCTAGCTAGTTGGGTACTCGTTTCTGAATACTTGATATAAGGGCTGCTAGCTAGTTGAGTACCCGTTTCTGAATACTTGATGTAAGGGCTGCTAGCTAGTTGGGTACTCGTTTCTGAATACTTGATATAAGG